>NZ_JBDKWF010000047.1:0-384645 GCF_040151415.1 Pseudotenacibaculum sp. MALMAid0570 | reverse complement strand
ATTTCCGTTAAAGGTAACAATACCTGAACCAGTAGTTACATCAGCTACACTTGTAATTGCAGCAATAGCACTGCTATTAGCAATAACAAAAACATCACCATTAGCTAAAGTACCGGATAATTGATAGGTACTTCCCCAAGAGCCAGAACCGTTGGTTGCTTTTCTAAGATCGTAAGCGGAAAGATCAACAGCGCTTCCTGTAAAATTGGCAATTTCCAAAGCTTTATTATTAGATGAACCTTCTATATATTCTGAGAGTAGCAATTCTGTAGCCGTTCCTCCTGAAGAGGCATTGGTTGTCACATTCACGGTATTACTAGATGGAGATTCATTTCCAGCAGCATCTTTTGCTTTTACAGAAAAAGTATAAGCAGTACTGGCAGCAAGACCAGTTACAGTGTATGTAGTTGTAGATGAAGAACCTACTAAAGAAGCTCCATTATATACATCATAAGAGCTTACAGACACGTTATCTGTAGATGCAGTCCATGATAACATGGTTGAAGAACTAGTTGTGTTGCTCGCTAATAAGTTAGTTGGAGCTGTTGGAGCTTCCGTGTCTGGAGTTCCACCACCAAATAAATCTTCAGCTTGAGGGCCTCCCCAAATTTGAGTTGCAAAAGCTGGATTATCAATAAAAGGATTTCTATTTCCTTGCAAGCCTTCTAAAACAGGATTACGTTGTAACTCTATAGCTGAGACAGGATCTTCGGCATTCCATTCAAGGAATAGCATAATCATATTATTATCTGAGGCAACAGGAGTTCCAACACCAACAGCGGTTGGTAAGGTTTGATTTCCATAACGTAAATACATATACATCATCATACGAGCAACATCTCCTTTCCATTCGTCACCTGGATACCAATATCCTTCAGCAGTAATATATGAAGCAGTACCGCTTCCGTCAGCAAATTTTCGATTGCTTCTAGATGTGTTTCTAGTTCTATCAGCTGGTCTAAGATTATGAGCATCTGTTCCAGCGCCTGCGCTACTGGTTACCAACGGTGGATTGGCAAGAGATTTAGAGAAAACATGTTCTCTATTCCAAACAAAAGTTGCACCACTACCTGTATCTTGTAGTGTTTTATCTCTGGTTCTATCATTAGTAATATCACCATCATTGTCATCCCAACCATAAATCAAAACAACTTTTGTATTGTCATTTGGATCAAGATCGGTAAGTCTAAGAGCATCCCATACAGCCGGAGTATAGGTTAAATTTGTAGTATGAGTTGTAATAATTTTGGTTGACAACTCATTTTTAAGGGCAGTTCCCGTTAATGTGAGATTCACATCGTTGTAATAACTGGGAATTTGAGCAAATACTACTACAGACCATAGCAGCATAAAAAACAGTAGTGTTTTTTTCATGTAGGGTTAGTTTAAGTTAGTTAATTTTTACAAAGCAAACTAACTATAAATTGCAGTTGTATAATATCAACAAATCATTAATTATCAAATAGATATTAACAGCTTGTATTTCCTCGAAAAAATCAACAAAAATGGTTACATTTGCGGCTGAATCCAGAAGAAAAATTCAATGAAGATATCATACAATTGGCTGAAACAATTCTTACAAGTAGAATGGAATGCAGAAAAAACAGGTGAGTTATTAACTGACCTTGGTTTAGAAGTGGAAGGAATTGAAACAAGAGAATCAATTAAAGGAAGCTTGGCAGGTGTTGTAGTAGGAAAAGTTCTTACTTGTGAGCAACACCCTAATGCAGATAGATTAAAAGTTACTACAGTTGACCTTGGAAAAGAAGAACCTGTTCAAATTGTGTGTGGTGCGCCTAATGTTGCTGCTGGACAAACAGTTCCTGTAGCTACTATTGGAACAATTTTATATGATGACAAAGGTGAAGGTTTTAAAATTAAGAAAGGAAAGATAAGGGGAGAAGAGAGTCATGGAATGATTTGCGCTGAAGATGAACTAGGTTTAGGATCCAGTCACGATGGAATCATGGTTTTAGATAAAGACCTAAAAGTTGGTACTCCAGCTTCAGAAGTTTTTGATATTGAAATTGATCAAGTCTTCGAAATTGGACTAACACCCAATAGAGCTGATGCTATGAGTCATTTTGGTGTTGCAAGAGATTTAAGAGCTGGATTGATTCAACACGGAATTAACTTAGAATTAATTTCTCCTTCAGTAAGTAATTTTCATGTAGATGAAAGAACTTTAAGAATAGAGGTTGAAGTAGAAAATAAAGAACTGGCACCTCGTTATTGCGGTATTTCTATTACTGATATCGAAGTAAAAGATTCTCCGGAATGGATTCAAAATAGATTAAAAGCTATTGGTTTAACTCCAAAAAACAATGTTGTAGATATTACGAATTACGTTATGCATGAGTTAGGTCAGCCATTGCATGCTTTTGACGCTCAACAGGTTAAAGGAAATAAGATTGTTGTAAAAACCTTAGATGAAGGAACAAAGTTTACTACTCTTGATGATGTAGAAAGAGAACTTCATAAAGATGATATCATGATATGTGATGCAGAAGACAATCCTTTATGTATTGCTGGTGTTTTTGGAGGTATTGGATCTGGTGTTACAGAAAAAACAAGTTCTGTCTTTTTAGAAAGTGCTTATTTCAATCCAGTTTCTGTTCGTAAAACAGCAAAAAGACATGCTCTAAATACTGATGCTTCTTTTAGATTCGAACGCGGTATTGATATCAATTTTACTGAATATGCTCTGAAGAGAGCAGCTTTACTATTAGAAGAATATGCTGGAGGGAAAATTGCTTCTGATGTGATGGACTTCTATCCGGAAAAAGTTGAAGATTTTCAAGTGTTTTTATCTTATGAAAATGCTTTCAGATTGATTGGGCAGGAAATTGATAAAGAAACTATCAAGAATATTTTAGCCTCTTTAGAAATTAGGATTAGTAGCGAAACGGAAGGAGGTTTAGGATTAACAATTCCTTCATATCGTGTTGATGTACAGAGAGAAGCAGATATTATAGAAGAAATATTAAGAGTTTACGGATACAATAGTATTAATTTCTCTCATAAGTTAAATACATCCATTTCTTTTGATTCTGATAAAGAAGTCAAAATAGAAAATATTGTAGCTAATCAATTAACCTCTTTAGGTTTTTATGAGACTATGGCCAATTCTTTAACTAAAGAAGAATACATTTCTCTTACAGAGAATTTAAAATCAGAACATAATGTTGAAATGTTAAACCCTTTAAGCAACGATTTAAAGGTGATGAGACAATCTTTGCTATTCAGCGGTTTAGAGTCTATTTCATACAACATCAATAGGCAGAATAATTCTCTGAAATTATATGAATTTGGTAAAACCTACCATAAGTATGAAAGCGGTTATCAAGAAAATAAACACTTAACATTATTTGTTTCTGGTGACCGAACTAAGGAAAGTTGGAAAGTTGATAATAAAACTTCAGATTTCTTTTATGTAAAAGGAGTTGTTAACTCAATTTTTGGAAGATTAGGAATGAAGAATTTAAAATCTTCACCCATTAAATCAGATGTTTTCTCTGAAGGAATCACGTTAAGCTTAGGGAAGAAGAAATTAGCAGATGTTGGAGTGGTAAAGAAAAAAGTCTTAAAGGAATTTGGAATCAAGCAAGAAGTTCTTTTTGTAGATTTTGATTGGTCAACGACATTGGAATTAACAGGGAATAAAAAAGTAAAGGTTATGGATTTGCCTAAGTTTCCTGCTGTAAAAAGAGACCTAGCATTACTATTAGATCAAAAGATTTCATTTAAAGAAGTTTACAACTTAGCTTTTCAATCAGAGAGAAAGTTGTTAAAAGATGTAGATCTTTTTGATGTATATGAAGGTAAAAACCTTCCTGAAGGAAAAAAATCCTATGCTGTTAGTTTTGTATTACAAGACGAAAGTAAAACACTTGCCGATAAGCAGATTGATAAGATAATGCAAAAATTGCAACAGACATTTGAAAAGAATTTAGATGCTGTTTTGAGATAGAATACGCTAACATGTACAAATTACTCATTCGCCCATTATTGTTCTTATTTGACCCTGAAAAGGTTCATTATTTTACTTTTTCTCTAATCAGAACTCTATCAAAGATTCCTCTTTTGCCATCTTTATTTAGAGGCTTGTATCTAGTTAATGATAAACGATTGGAAAGAAACTTATTTGGGTTAACTTTTAAAAACCCTGTTGGTTTAGCTGCTGGATTCGACAAAGATGCTAAGCTCTATAATGAGTTGTCAAATTTCGGGTTTGGATTTGTAGAAATAGGAACAATTACACCAAAACCTCAAGAAGGAAACCCTAAAAAAAGGTTATTTCGTTTAAAGTCTGATTCTGCGATTATCAACAGAATGGGGTTTAACAATGGAGGTATTGAACTAGCAGTAGAAAGATTAAAGAAGAACAAAGGAGTTTTAATAGGAGGTAACATAGGTAAAAATAAGGTTACTCCAAATGAAAATGCAGTTGATGATTATGTAATTTGTTTCAATGCATTGTTTAACTATGTAGATTATTTTGTGGTAAACGTAAGCTCTCCAAATACACCTAATTTGAGAGCCTTACAGGACAAAGAACCTCTTACTCATTTGCTAAATACTTTACAAGAATTAAATTCACAGAAAGATTCTAAAAAGCCAATTTTATTAAAAATTGCTCCAGACTTAACTGATGAACAATTGCTAGATATTATTGATATTGTTTCTGAAACTAAAATTGATGGAGTTATTGCCACCAATACTACTATTTCAAGAGAAGGACTACAATCCTCAAATAAAAAAGAGGTAGGAGGGTTAAGTGGAAAACCATTAACAAGTCGTTCAACAGAAGTCATTCGTTTTTTGTCTGAAAAATCTAACAAAGCCTTTCCTATTATTGGAGTAGGAGGTATACATTCTTCCAAAGATGCTTTAGAAAAAATTGAAGCAGGAGCAGACCTGGTTCAACTGTATACAGGTTTTATCTATGAAGGACCTAGGTTAATTAAACAAATCAATAAGTCTTTATTGAATAACTAATTTTTGAGTTTTCACTTTATTGTCTTTAGAAATCAACTTTAAAATGTAAACTCCTTGCTCTAATTCTGAAAAATCATAGTCAGTCAAACCACCTTCTTTTGAAGAAACCATTTTTCCTAGAATATTATATAGTTTTACCTTTTTTATATCAATTCCATTATCATTAGATATTTTAATTGATCCACTAGTCGGATTAGGATAAATCTTAATGTTATCTATAGAATCTATTGTATCTACACTTAAAACTGATTGTAAGACTATAGTAATAGTTCCCATTTTGTTTCCATTTATTGGGGCAGAATTAATCATAGAAATTGGCTGAAAAGGGTTCGTAACCAAATTTGCAGATGAATAATCAGTTCCACTATCAGTGCCGGCATCATAAGCAAACATATCTAATGTCACAGAAGTTTTCCAATCTCCATTAGTATCTAATAAATTGTAACTGTTTAAGACCACAAACCAATCAGGACTTGGAGCAATCATGGAAACCAAGGTTAATAAGGGGAAACTTTCATCTACTTGAAGACTTGATAAGACAATATTTCCTGTTGCTGTTCCTAATGATGACCCATTTATATATTGATCTGCTTCTCCATTAGTAATTTCAGTATTTACTTCGCTATTAAAAACGGTGTTGTTTCCTCTTTCAGCTACATCTTTAATTCCTAGAGTGGCCAACTGACCAAGTTCAAGAAAAGTATTAGGAGTTTTATGAGTGGCTCCTACCAATTTAGACCAATGTGCACTATTTGGAACACTAGTGTGATCAGTTACATTCCAAATACTATTGAATGTTACTCTATAAGTAGCTACAGATTGACCTGCAATTAAAATAGATGAAAACAAGAAAATGAATAGGAAAGCTACTTTTTTCATATTTGTTAGTCAATAAATAATTATTTTCGTCTCAATATTTTTAAATGCCTTACATAGAAGGTGTTTTTTTAACAAGTTTACATTCAATTGGATATAGAAATATTACTTTCATTTGTTGCTTCTGTTGCTGCTCTAGCTTTCTCTCCAGGACCTGATAATATATTTGTTCTAATGCAAAGCGTAGTCTATGGCAAAAAGTACGGTTTAGCAACTGTAGTTGGATTAATGACAGGCTGTATTATTCATACAACGTTGGTGGCATTTGGAGTTTCAGCAGTTATTACAAATACACCAGAAATTTTTTATGGAATTAAAATTTTAGGAGCAGTTTACTTGATATATTTAGCGTATAAAGTATTTAAAAGCAGTTCAGACATCACCATGAGTAGTGATAATCTAGAGAAGAAATCGCCAATACAATTGTTTAAAGTAGGCTTTCTAATGAATGTCTTAAATCCTAAAGTAACAATCTTCTTTTTAGCATTATTTCCAGGTTTTTTATTTTCAGATTCATTGTCTAATGTGTTACAGTTTTATGTTCTTGGAGCATTGTTTATTTTAACATCTTTCGTAATTTTTTCAGCGATAGCTTTGTTAGGAGGTACTATTTCTGAAAGAATTCAAAACAATAGGAAAATTGGTGTTTGGCTAAAATGGTTGCAAATAATTGTGTTTATAGGAATAGCTATTTTTATATTACTCTAAATACAAATTGATAGCCTAGAATTGAAAATAAAAAACTAAGTTTGCCAGAGAGCATTAACCAATGAACAAGCCCTTGAATTCAGTTTGTGAAAAACGAGTTTTTGAAAAAGTCTTTCGTGAATATTCGAAGTCTGTTAGGAATTTTATCCTGTTTAAATGCGGGAACCCAGATCAGGCGGATGATTTAACGCAGGATGCTTTTGTAAAACTTTGGAATAACTGTGCCAAGGTTCCTTATGAGAAGGCAAAATCATTTCTTTTTGCTGTAGTTAAAAACGATTTTTTTAATCAAGTAGAACATCAAAAAGTAATTTTAAAGTATCAACAAACAAAAAGAGATTCTGTAAATAAAGAAACTCCCGAGTTTGTTTTAAGAGAAAAAGAATTTCAAAAGGAGTTAAATGATGCGATTAATTCATTAACAGAAAAGCAAAGAGAAGTATTTCTGTTAAATAGAATAGAGAAGAAAAAATATAAAGAAATAGCCGAAATGTTAGAGATATCACAGAAGGCTGTTGAAAAAAGAATGCACCAAGCAATGTTGCATTTAAGAACTAAGATTAAGAATTATAAATTATAAGTAGGGTTTTTTCTAAAGAAACTGTTCTTTAGATGAAAATGAATTATATGGAGCAACACTACGATGATACTTTTTTAGCTAGATGGCTTAGCAATAAATTGACTTCTGAGGAACTTCAAGAGTTTGAAAATTCTAAAGACTTTATAAAGTATAGTCAAATTGTTGAGATGTTAGATACTGCTCAAGTGGATAATTTTGATGTAGAAAATAATCTTCAGGCTACACTAGAGAAACTTAATTCAACAATAGAAAGCAAGAAGAAAAAAGTAATTCCTTTATGGAGTTATGCGGCAGCAGCTTCAGTAGCCTTATTGTTTTTTGTTTATTCATTCTTTTTTACAGAAGCAACAACTATTTATACAACGCAATTAGCTGAACAAAACAATTTTGAGTTACCTGACGGATCTTTGGTGAATTTAAATGCAGGATCAAAATTATCTTTTGAAAAATCTGATTGGAAGAATAATCGTTCTTTAGATTTAGAAGGAGAAGCATATTTTAGGGTAGAAAAAGGAAGCACATTTGCTGTAAATACAAAAGACGGTCAAGTAACGGTCTTAGGAACTCAATTTATAGTTAACTCAAGAGATAATTATTACAATGTTGTATGTTATGAAGGAAGAGTACAAGTTGTAACTGCAAATAATGACTCTATAGTCCTTACCAAAGGAAAAGCATTTTCTATTAGTAAATCTGTTAAGCAAGAATATCAAATAGATGATATCGAGCCAAGTTGGATTAATCATATCAGCTCTTTCAAAGAAACATCAATAGAACTTGTTTTATCTGAAATAGAAAGGCAGTTTGGTATTACAATCAAAGGAAAAGAAAATGTTAAAACATCACTATTTACAGGGAGTTTTTCACATAAAGATATTAAATTAGCTCTTCAAACCGTTTTCACCGCCATGGAAATTAAATATTCAATAGAGGCCAGTGGAGATGTTGTTATTGAAAAGCATTAATGAACAAACAACTTTTACTAGTCCTCTTCTGTCTTTTTGCATTTTTTGCAAATGCTCAAGAACAATCTTTTAGTTATAATAATACGCCTTTAGTAGAAATTATAACCGACCTAGAAGATCGTTATGATATTCGTTTTTCTTACAAAAGTAATTTGATTCTTAAGGAAGTATTTTCTTATAAAGGAAAAACCGATTTAAAAGCATTTTTAAATACTATATCTGAAGAAATGAATCTTGAATTCATTTTTATAGGGAAAGAAAATGTTGTTATTAAATCGTCTTTTGATTCATCTTATGATTCCAACAAGTTAAATGAAGTAGTTTTAACTACTGAATATTTAACTTCTGGTTTTGACCAAAATAAAAAGGATGGTTCTCTAACAATGAAACCTACAAAACTAGGTGTTTTACCAGGACTAACAGAACCAGATGTTTTGCAAAGTTTACAATTGTTGCCAGGAATTTCGAGCCCAACAGAATCTGCCTCAAATCTTCATATTCGTGGAGGAACTCCTGATCAAAATTTAATTCTGTATGATGGAATTAAAATTTATCATCAAGGGCATTTATTTGGAATGATATCGCCTTTTAACCCTTATGTTGTTGAATCGGTTAATGTAATTAGAAGTGGAACAAAATCTGAATTTGGAGACCGAATTGCGGGAGTTATTGATATCAACTCTCTAACCGAAGTACCACGTAAACTTTCTGGAGGTGCAGGAGCAAATTTCTTACACGGAGATTTTTTTGTAAAAGCACCAATAAAAAAAGATAAATCAGGTTTTTTATTCTCTGTACGTAGATCGATAAATGATGTTTTGAACTTACCTACGTTTAACCTTTTTAGCGATAAAGTTTTTCAAAATACTAGAATTGAAGAAGTAAACAATATTGTACAAGAAGAAGAACTACAAGTTTTAAATGATAAATTTAATTTTTTAGATATCAACACAAAATTTATTTTTCAACCCAATGAGAAAAATAAAATAAGCCTTAGTGCTTTGCTAGTTGATAATGAGTTGAATTATGCTAATGTAGATAGTGATGGTTTTGGAACAAGTGATCGTTTAAATCTTAATAACAAAGGGTTGAGTGCAAATTGGGCGTATCAATCCAAAAAACCATGGAATTTTAAAGCATCTATAAACTATTCTGAGTTTAACTCTGATTATGAGTTTGCTCAGATTGTACCAGTGATTGGTAATGTGAACACAGCTGCTAATAGTAATAAAGTTGAAGATTTTGGTTTTCAATTCCAAGCTAAAAAAAATATAAATGATTATTGGAAACTGAAAACAGGTTATGAATTGATTAATTATAAGGCAGATTATAAATTGTCTTTCAATAATTCTGCAATTACAATTGAAGATATCAGAACTAAATTGTCTATTCATAACATCTATACGGCTACAGAATATCAATCCGATAAATTTTTTATAAGAGCAGGAGTTAGAACAAGTTTTTACTCTCAGTTAGAAGAAGTTTTTGTAGAACCAAGATTATATTCACATTATAATTTGAGTGATTCTTTTAAACTGAAAGCTTCTGCAGAAGTAAAAAATCAAGGTATTAGCCAGTTGGTATCATTTGGTTTTAATGACCTTGGCGTAGGTGAAGCTGTTTGGGTATTAGCCGATGAAGAACAAGCAGTACCTGTTCTTAACAATAAACAATTTACATTTGGTTTCTTCTTTAGTAAAAATGGTTGGAAAATAGATATCGAATCGTACTACAAGAAGGTAAAAGGATTAACTACGTTTACTTCTAGTTTTGCTACAAACCCATTCTCAGAGATTTATTCTTCAGGAAATAGTAGCATTTTTGGAGTAGATATACTACTAAAAAAGAAAATTAACAGATTTAGAACTTGGTTAGGATATACTTATAGTAAAAACACTTTTGAATTCCCTGATTTACAACAAGAAAAGTTTGCTGGAAATTTTGACCAAAGACATGTTCTTTCTATAACAAACTCCTTAAAATTGGACAAGTTTCAATTTTCATTAGGCTGGCAATTTGCTTCAGGAAGGCCATATTCTCTGGCTGAACTTGTTGGAGGCGAATTAACTTCACCAAAACAAAATAATGCTAGATTGTCGCATTACCATAAATTGGATGCAAGTGCTTTTTATGATTTCTATTTAGATAGTAAGAGCAAGATAAAAGCTAGATTAGGAGCATCAATTATCAATCTTTACAATAGAGATAATGAAATTGATAGATCTTTTGGAACTACTGATGATGGTAATGGAAATACAGTGTTAACAGAACTAACTAGTGTAGGATTAGGGATTACCCCCAATGTAGTTTTTAGAATCTATTTTTGAGTATGTTTTTTTAAGTGTTTGATTGCGCTTATATGTAATTGGTCTTTATCAAATAAAAAAACAGGATCTTTTTTATAAAATTCAATTTTTTGTATGTGTTCTATCCTATAAGCTAGAGTCCCTTTGTCATTAACATCTTCATAAATTTGAAGCTTATCATCATTATTAATATACCGTGCATTTTCAATAAAAAAGATTCCTTTTGCTTTTTCATTTTTCTTCATTCTCTCAACAATAGATTTCTTCATTTGTCCATAAATAAAACTATTACTGGTATCACTTTTCATTACTGTTTCAATCTCTAAATAAACCCAATCTCTATCAAAAGAGTCTTCAGTTGAACTAAGGCAAGAATACATAACAGAACCTAATAAAACTAATATGAAACCTCTAAGAATATTTTTTCTCATAAACAATGCATTTTGATTATGTGTGAAAGATAGTTTTCTTCTACAGAAGAGACAAATTAATCTATGATTTGTAATTGCTATTTATCGTATATTTGACACAATGAACCAAGTCAAGATCATTGAATGCCCTCGAGATGCTATGCAGGGTATTAAAAGCCACTTTATTCCAACAGAAGCTAAAGCTCAATATATCAATTCTTTGTTACGAGTTGGGTTTGATACAATTGACTTTGGAAGTTTTGTGTCTCCAAAAGCAATTCCTCAGATGAGAGATACTGCAGCTGTTTTAGAAAAATTAGATCTTTCTAAAACAACAAGCAAATTGTTAGCCATTGTAGCTAATGTCAGAGGGGCTAATGATGCTTCTCAATTTGATGAGATTGATTACTTAGGATATCCTTTCTCTATTTCTGAGAACTTTCAAATGAGAAATACGCATAAGACGATTGCTCAGTCTATTGAAACACTGCAAGAAATATTAGCGATTGCAAATAGGACTAATAAAGAAGTAGTAGCATACCTTTCGATGGGATTTGGAAACCCTTATGGAGATCCATGGGATGTTGATATTGTAGGTGAATGGACAGAAAAGCTATCTACAATGGGTGTGAAAATCTTGTCGTTGTCTGATACAATCGGAAGCTCTAACCCAGAAGTAATCAACTACTTATTCTCTAATTTAATTCCTAAATATCCCGAAATAGAGTTTGGAGCTCATTTGCATACGACTCCAAATACTTGGCATGAAAAAGTTGACGCTGCTTATAAAGCTGGTTGTAGACGTTTTGACGGCGCAATTAAAGGATATGGAGGTTGTCCAATGGCAAAAGATGAGTTGACAGGTAATATGCCTACAGAAAAGCTAGTTTCTTATTTCACTGAACAAAAAGCAGAAACAGGAATTAGACCCATGAGTTTTGAAAGTGCATACAATCAAGCACTACAAATTTTCTGATTCTTCTAAATAATTAAGCATTTATACCCGTTAATTTCTGAAAATTTGGATGTAGATTTGTTACAAACCAAATTACCATGAAGCAAATCAAACTACTTATTGCATTTCTATGTTTTTCATTTTTGTTCTCTTGTAAGCAAGATGATCAAAAAATTGAGTTTACGTTACTTCAAGTGAATGATGTTTACGAAATAGCTCCTATACAAGGTGGAAAATATGGAGGAATGGCGCGTTTAGAAACAATACGTCAAGAACTATTAAAGGAGAATTCAAATACAATGCTAGTAATGGCTGGAGATTTTCTAAATCCTTCATTATTAGGAACTATGAAATATGAAGGAGATAGAATTCGTGGAAAACAAATGGTAGAAGTAATGAATGCCATGAGTTTTGAAGTAGTTGCTTTTGGAAATCATGAGTTTGATTTGAGTAATAATGATCTGCAAAAAAGAATGGATGAAAGTAAGTTTCCTTGGATTATAGGAAATGCTATGAATGTAAAAGGAGATAGTTTGGTTCCTTTTTACCAAAATAGAAATGAAAAAACAGAGCGAGTAAAAGGATCTTATATCAAAGAAATTTCTGATAAAGACGGAACTACAATCAAGATAGGATTCATTAGTGTTTGTATTCCTTCAAATCCAAGAAGTTATGTGAAATACACAGATATGTATGAAGAGATTCAAAGAGAATATAATGAGATAAAAGATAAGGTAGATATTGTTTTTGGTTTAACACATGTAAAAGTAGAGCAAGACAAAAAAATAGCTGAACTGCTTCCCAAGATTCCTTTAATTATGGGTGGTCATGAGCATACGCATAAGAACGAAACAGTAGGAGAGGTGTCTATTCGCAAGGCAGATGCCAATGCTAAATCTGCCTATATTCATAAAGTTACTTATGATCAAAAAGAAAAGAAAACTTCTATAACTTCAACTCTTAAAGAGATTACTGATGAAATAGCAAGCGATGCTACCGTAAAAAGGGTTGTTGATAAATGGCAAACCATTATGGACAATCAAATATCTCAAGTTGTAGAGAATCCTTACGATGTTATTTACACAACGGATGTTCCGTTAGATGGTAGAGATACACCAATACGATCTGTTCAAACCAACTTAGGAGAAATTGTTACTAAGTCTATGGCATTTTCTTATCAAAATAAAGTGGATTGTTCTATTGTGAATGGAGGATCTATACGAATAGATGACGAATTGATAGGAGACATCAATAGTGTAGATATTTTTAGAGTACTTCCTTATGGAGGAGAAGTATATAAAGTACAAATGAAAGGAAGTTTACTTTCTGAAGTTTTAGACTTTGGAAAGAATGCTGCAGGAACAGGAGCCTATTTGCAGAGAGATGGAATTCTATATGAGAATAATCAATGGAAAGTGAATCAAAATAAGATAAATCCTAACAAAACATATACTGTAGCCATTAGTGATTTTCTATTAAAAGGATTGGATATACCTTTTCTAACAGAAGACAATAAAGGAATCATTTCAATATATAAACCTAATACTAAGGAACTTGCATATGACATTAGAAAAGGTGTCATAGCTTATTTAAAAACACTCAATTAAATCTTCTTATTTTTATTTAAAATAAATCTAAATAAAGTTTTTTTCATTCAATTTGTTGGCTATATTTGCGGCATCAAATAAACACTATTTAAAATTAATCTAAATAAAATGAAAAGAGCAATAATAGCTTTATCAATGGCTTTTTCAGTTTCTGCTTTCTCTCAAACTGTAAATCAAGATTCAATAAACAACCCTCAAAATCAAATTAATGCCGCTCAAAGAATTTTGACTGGAAACATCAATACTGGAGTTACAGTTGGAGGATATGGTGAAATTACATATAACAATCCAACAGGTAAAAATGCAGAAATGGATGTGCAAAGATTAGTATTACTTTTTGGATATAAATTTGATGATAGAACACAGTTTGTAACAGAGATTGAACTTGAACATGTAAATCAAGTATTTGTAGAGCAAGCATTTTTACAATATAGTGTTAGTGATAATTTTAACTTTAGAGGTGGTTTAATGTTAGTTCCTATGGGGATTGTAAATGAGTATCACGAACCTACTACTTTTAATGGAGTAGAAAGACCGAGTATTGATGGAGCAATTGTACCAACAACATGGAGAGAAATTGGTTTTGGTGTTACTGGAAAGTTTGATGAAGCGTCATTACGTTATCAAGCCTATATTTTTAATGGATTTAAATCAGTAGAATCTGATGGTAATGGTAATATTACAAATGGACTAATTGGTGGAAGTAAAGGATTACGTGGAGGTAGACAAAAGGGAATCCAATCAACCTACAATAATGCTAATTTTTCTGCTAAGTTAGATTACTATGGACTACCTGGATTACGTTTAGGATTATCGGGTTATTTCGGGAGAACTCAATCACCTGCTGATGTTCAAGACATTGATGGGGCTGATGTAGGAATCTCTATGGTAGGTTTTGACGCAAGATATGCTAAAAGAAGATTTACAGCTAGAGGTCAGTTTATTTATGCAAGTTTATCAGATACAGATTTATACAATACAGCTACTGGTGGTAATCTAGGAAGTGCTTTACAAGGATATTACTTAGAGGCAGCTTATAATTTAATTCCACTAGGAAAAAGGCAACAACTTTTTGGATTTGTAAGATATGAAGACTATGACACTCATGCCTCTGTTGATGGAGCTTTAGTAAGAAATGATGCTTACAATAGAGATGAGTGGACTCTTGGATTAAGTTATAAGATTGCACCTGGAGCTGTTGTAAAAGCAGATTATCAGATTAAGAATAATGCAGCTGCAGGAAGTACAACAACAAAACAATTAAACTTCGGAATTGGAGTTTGGTTCTAAAAAATTATTTTTGCAACATGAAAAATAAGCGTTTTTCCATATTTCTTTTTTTACCAGTTCTTTTGTTTTTATGCTCTTTCGGTTTACCTAAAGTAATAGAAAAAAAAGTAAGGAAAGAGATTGGGAAAACGTTTGATATTAAAGAATTCTCTTTACAGCCTCTTAAAGTATCTCCAGAAGTAAATAAGTTATTACCCAACAAAATAAAAGGAGAAAAACTATTTAAAATAGAAAACAAAGAGAAAGTTCTTGGGTATGCTTTTGTAGATAAAGCTCCTAGCAGAACAGATGAGTTTGATTATTTAATTCTGTTGAATAAAGATTTAATCATTGCCAAAACAAAAGTGCTAATTTATAGAGAAGACTATGGAGGTGAGATTGGAAGCAAACGATGGTTAAAACAATTTGACGGTTTGAATTCAGAAAAAGAAGTTGTTTATGAAAAAGATATTATCCCAATTTCTGGAGCTACAATTTCTGCATTGTCAATGACAAAGGCAGTAAATTCGTTTCTTGGAAATTTAAAAATACTCATTAAACAGAAAGTTTTTGAATGAAAATCCATGGTATCATTGCTACATTTCCTAAAGAATTAAAACTTTTAATTCTTTTCTTTTTAATTCCGCTTAGTATTGGTTTCTATTCAGGAATTTCTTTCGTTAGAACTACCACAGGAGCAAATCCAACTGGAATAGAACAACGATATTTAGGAAATGAAGATGATGAGAATGCAACTAAAATGCTATTCAAAAAATCGGAAGGAGAAATACTTACAACAATTCATAGCCATTTGTTATCACTGTCAGTAATCTTTTTTATTGTAGCATTAATAGTGGCTACCACTAGTATTTCCAAAAAAATCCAATTATTCTTAATGATTGAACCCTTTATTTCTTTACTAGTTACATTTGGTGGAATTTACTTCTTATGGAAAGGATTTACTTGGGTGAAATACATAATTATGCTTTCAGGATTCTTAATGACTGCTACTTACACGATTTCTATCTTAATTGTTTTCAAACAATTATTCTGGTTCAAAAAAAGAACTACTTAAGCAAAACTGTTTACAGTCTTTCTTTTCTCGAAATACAAAAAGTATATTGAGCTTATGACACTTGCTAAAAAATAGAAAGCAACCAATGAGCTTCCAAAAGAAAGAAAAGCATTCAATCCAAACCAATCTGCGGTAGTATAAATTATATAGAATCCAAGGATGCTCCTTGCACTTTCAAAGACTAAAGAAAATTTATTTCCATCCATTACAGAAGTGTAGGAATAAATACCAAGAAATAAGATCAAACCGTAGATTAATAAGTTGTCAAAACCAATGTTTCCATAATTGTAAAACATAAATAAGATCAAGATCAAAGTAATTACAAAATGCATAATTGAATAAGCAGCAAGTAATTTAGAAGGACTAGTTCGATACTTTTCATATGTATACGGGTCTTCTATAATCTGAACAGGATATTTTTCTTTTACATCTTTTGGTCTCCAACCTGTGGGCATAAACCAAATACGAAGTTTGTCAAAGTAATTTGTTGTCCTCCAAGCATCTTGAATCAATCTCCATAAATGCTGAAAGTTAATCAACACGGGGTTCCATGTTTTAGCTGGTTTCAAAACACCATAAACAGGAGGAACATCATCTAACTCTTCCTGAAAAGTTCCAAAAGCTCTATCCCAAACACAAAAAATAGCGGCTAGGTTTTTATCTAGATAGATATCATTGATGGCATGGTGTACTCTATGTTGAGATGGAGTTACTATGATGTACTCTAAGAGACCTAATTTTCCAATATGTTTGGTATGATACCAAAATTGCGCAAACAAATGAATTGGTAATAGTAAATTGATTACTTCAGAAGGAACTCCTAACAAAGCAGCTGGAATTAAAAGAATGCCAATATATCCGAAGAAATTTGAAATAGATTGTCGCAATGCACACGCCAAATTAAACTCTTCACTGCTATGATGAATTACATGCTGATTCCAGAAATAATTGACATGATGAGAAAGTCTATGGTTCCAATAACTAGCAAAATCGATGGCTATAAAAGCAATAATGTAAACTAAAACCGAACTTTCAACAGAAAATAATGCTAATTTTTCTAACAAAAAAGGATAGGATACTATTACTATAACTAATCCAATAGAATCTTTAATAATATTTGTCAATCCAGAGCTAAGACTAGATATAGTGTCTAATACACGGTGTGTTTGCTTCTTTACAAAATATCCATAAGCAATCTCAAAAAGAACTAAAAACGTAAAAAAAGGGATTGCATAAAGTAACGCGTTCGCGTAAGTTTCCATCAAAAAAAAATTTTCATCAAAATACAAATTTAGATTTAGATAATTAGTTGTAAATTTGCTTGCAATTAATTTTTAAGTTGATTGCACTATGATTGCTCACGATTCCAAATTTGTAGGAGAAGGTTTAACATACGATGATGTACTTTTAGTACCGGCCTTTTCTGAAGTTCTTCCAAGAGAAGTTAATATCCAAACAAAATTTACTAGAAACATTACAATCAATGTTCCGATTGTATCGGCAGCAATGGATACTGTAACTGAATCTGCAATGGCAATTGCTATAGCTAGAGAAGGAGGAATAGGTGTGTTGCATAAGAACATGACTATAGAACAACAAGCTCAAGAAGTACGCAAAGTAAAAAGAGCAGAAAGCGGAATGATCATTGACCCTATAACTTTACCTGAAACAGCTATTGTTATAGATGCTAAAAATGCGATGAGAGAGCACAAAATTGGAGGAATTCCAATTGTAGATTCAAATGGAAAACTTGTAGGAATAGTTACCAATCGTGATTTACGTTTCGAAAAAAACAATGAGCGTTCTATATTGGATGTTATGACTTCTAGTAATTTAGTTACTGTTTCAGAAGGAACTTCTTTAACAGATGCTGAAGTTATTTTACAAGAAAACAAAATTGAAAAATTACCTGTGGTTAACTCCGATGATAAATTAATCGGATTGATCACTTTTAGAGATATCACCAAATTAACTCAGAAACCGATTGCCAATAAAGACAGTTATGGTCGTTTACGTGTAGCTGCAGCATTAGGAGTGACTCATGATGCTGTTGATAGAGCAGGAGCATTAGTAAAAGCAGGTGTAGATGCTGTTATTATTGATACTGCACATGGACACACAAAAGGAGTAGTTACTGTTTTGAAAGAAGTAAAGAATTCTTTCCCAAAGTTAGAAGTGGTTGTAGGAAATATTGCAACACCAGAAGCTGCAAAATATTTGGTAGAAGCAGGAGCTGATGCAGTTAAAGTGGGGATTGGCCCAGGATCTATTTGTACAACTAGAGTGGTAGCAGGAGTTGGATTTCCTCAATTTTCTGCTGTATTAGAAGTTGCTGCAGCGATCAAAGGTACTGGAGTTCCAGTTATTGCTGATGGAGGAATTAGATATACAGGAGATATCCCTAAAGCTATTGCTGCTGGAGCTGATTGTGTAATGCTAGGTTCTTTATTAGCAGGAACAAAAGAATCTCCGGGAGAAACTATTATTTACGAAGGAAGAAAGTTTAAGTCTTATAGAGGAATGGGATCAGTTGAGGCGATGAAACAAGGATCTAAAGACAGATATTTCCAAGATGTAGAAGATGATATCAAAAAGTTAGTTCCCGAAGGTATTGTGGGACGTGTTCCTTATAAAGGAGAGCTGTTTGAAAGCATTCATCAATTTGTAGGAGGTTTACGTGCAGGAATGGGGTATTGTGGATCTAAAGATATAGAGACCTTAAAAAATAACGGAAAGTTTGTTAGAATTACTGCATCTGGAATCAATGAAAGTCATCCGCATGATGTAGCCATTACAAAAGAAGCTCCTAATTATAGTAGAAGGTAAACTGTTGACTTAAAAATGCTATACTATGAATGACTTAAATTATGTAGAATTTAAAAAGCAACGAGATTTAGGGGCTTTAATTTCTGATACTGTAAAGTTCTTACGAATAGAGGGGAAACCTTTTTTCATTACTATTATTAGGGCATCTATAATTCCTATGATTATTGCAATTGCTGGAGCTTTATATTATACTTTTACTGTTGCGGAATCGAGTTATTTAAATTCAGGAAATCTATTTAGCTCAGGTAACATTTTACTATCCTTACTAGGATATTATGGAACGCTAATACTTGTAAATGCTTCCATATCAAATTCAGCGCTATCTTATATCAAATCATATGCGTTTAACAGAGGTGTTATAAATTATGAAGATATTCAAGAAACAACAAAAAGTAAGTTTGGTTCTGTTTTAGGGCTAAGTTTCCTTAATGCAATTGTTATGGCAGTTGGATTTATGTTTTGTTTTTTACCAGGAATTTATTTTGCAGTTGTTTTGTCAGTTTCTACAAGCATTTTAATGTTTAATAACCTCGGAGTTTTTGACGCTTTTGGAGATGCATTCAATTTTATAAAAGGAAATTGGTGGGAAACGTTTGGAGTTTTATTAGTAGCAGGTTTAATAATTATCGTTTTAAATATAATTTTAAATCTTCCTGCTATGATTTATCAATTTGGAACTGACGGTTTTAATTTTTTTACTATAGAAAATACTGTAAGCGCTACAGAATTATTTTCAGATCCAGTATTCTTGATTTTAACGGTGTTGTCTTATTTGATAAATTATTTTTTCCATGCTGTTGGTGTTGTTCTAAGTGCCCTTATTTACTTTGATATTGAGGAACAAAGAAATCCAAGTGCTCCTGATATTATTGATGAAATTGGCGGTGTATAATTCTAATTTATACTAACCCTCTAGACTTTAATTCTAGGTATTTATTAATTGTATCATCGGTAAGATCTTGAGGTCTTGTTAATACAGATTGGATTCCATATTTTTTAAGTTCACTTACAATTTGCTTTTTCTCATACATGAATTTTTCGGCAATAATTGTATCGTACACTTCTTGAATATTTCTTGGAGTTTTTTCTAGTAAAGAATTCAATTCGGTATTCTTAAAAAAGACAACCAAAAGTAGATGATTCTTAGCCAAAGCTCTTAGATAACGAATTTGCCTATTCAAACCATCCATAGTTTCAAAGTTTGTATAGAGAATTAACAAACTTCTATTGGTTATTTTTCTTTTGACAACATTATACAATTGACTAAAATCTGATTCTGAAAAATTAGTATTGATGTTATATAAAGCTTCAGAAATCAAATTCATTTGTTTGTTTCTCTGCTCAGCAACAATCATATCTTCCACTTTACCTGAAAAGGTTAGCATACCAGCTCTATCTTGTTTTCTTAGCGCAGCATTACTAACTGCCAGCGTAGCATTGATTGAGTAATCTAGCAAAGACAAACCATCAAAATGCATTTGCATCGTTCTTCCTTTGTCTATAATAGAATAGATTGGTTGTGATTTTTCTTCGATATACTGATTTACCATCAATTGATTTCTTTTGGCGGTAGCTTTCCAGTTTAATGTTCTAATATCATCACCAGCCACATACTCTTTGATTTGCTCAAATTCTAAAGAATGACCAATTCTACGTACTTTCTTAGAACCATACGTATTAGAATCTGTAAATGCATTAATAGCAAAGCTTCTTAGCTTTAAAAATGATGGATAACATTTTAACTCTTTCTCTTCACCAAGTATATATTTCCTTGTAGCCAATTGCAAAGGTGAACTTAGATAGATGTTTACATGGCCAAAGTTGTATATTCCTCTTTTAGTTGGTGTAAGTTCATAGTCTATTCTCTTTTGTTTTCTTTCAGGTTTTACAACAATCCTAAAAACAAAATTTCTTTTTTGAAATTGAAATGGTAATTCTTCAATTACAGAAATATGAGCCGGAAACTTGTATTTATTCTCTATTATTAATCGAATAGCATTCTTATCTCCGTTAGACAAACGTTCTGGCAACATACGTTCTAAGGTGATTCCCTTTTTCACAGAGTATATAACAATAATATCTATGATAGTTAGTAAAGAAATAACCCATAGTAAGATTTTAGCTACTATGAATATAAATGGAGTAAAAAAACCTAATACAAATAGACCTGCATTAATTCCTAAGAATAGAAATAAGCGGTTATTTAAAAATAAAGAATGATATAGGTTTTTCATTGTTAGTTTACCTTGGAATTTCTACAGACTCAATGATTTGTTGAACAATTTGCTGACTGGTTAATCCTTCCATTTCACGTTCTGGAGTTACAATTACTCTATGTTGTAATACTGGAATTGCCGCTCTTTTAATATCTTCTGGAGTTACAAAATCTCGTCCTTGTATAGCCGCAAAAGCTTTTGAAGCTCCTAAAATTGCAATACTTGCTCTTGGTGATGCTCCTAAGAACAATAACGAATTTGTTCTTGTATTCACTACAATATCAGCGATGTATTTTAAAAGGTTAGCTTCTATTTGTATTTGATTTACAAGCGATCTATACTTTTCAATATCTTTTCCAGTAATAATAGTATCTACTTTTTGTAGCTTTTGCGTGTTCTCAAGTTGTTGTTCTCTTGTGATAATCTCTAGTTCATCTTCTGCATTTGGATATTCTACATTAATCTTAAACAAAAAACGATCTAACTGAGCCTCTGGTAATCTGTATGTTCCTTCTTGTTCTATTGGATTCTGAGTAGCCAAAACAATGAAAGGATTTCCCATTTCGTAGGTAGTTCCATCAATAGTTACTTGCTTTTCTTCCATTACTTCAAATAAAGCGGCTTGTGTTTTTGCTGGAGCTCTGTTGATTTCATCAATTAAAATCATATTGGAAAAAATAGGGCCTTTTTTAAATTCGAAATCAGAGTTTTTTACATTAAAAACAGAAGTACCTAATATATCTGAAGGCATTAAATCTGGAGTAAATTGAATCCTACTAAAATCTACAGACAAGGTTTTAGATAATAACTTTGCTGTAATGGTTTTCGCAACACCAGGCACACCCTCTATAAGCGCATGACCATTGGCTAACATTGCTACCAATAATAGATCAACCATGTCTTTTTGCCCCACAATTACCTTATGAAGCTGTTCTTTTATTTTAAAGATACTTTCTTGTAGCTCTGATAAATCGATACGATTCTCAAACTCAACGTTTTGATCTGTTTTTACTTCTTCCGATGCTTTGTTTTCGTTGGAAATATTTTCGTTTTGTTCTTCCATATTATTTTCGTTTCAAAAAATTATCAATCATTTTATTTAATACCATCAAATCTTCTTCTGAACATTCTTCCTTTTTGTTTAAGGCGAGTATTGTATTAATCAGGTATTTTGTATTGTGTAAGTTGTTTCCAGATTTTGAAGCCAGTTTTTCTATAAATGACTTATTTAAATTATTTGTGTCAATTAAATAACGGGTTCTTATTTTTTCTAAAAAGAATAGAATCTTTTTATCTACTAAACTCTTATGATTTTCATTCTTTAAATAAAGATTTGAAATCGTATGCGTAAATTCTAAAGTTGAATTTTTTGGAGGTAAAATAACTGGAATAGCCCGTTGTTTTCTTCTTGCATTAAATAATAGAAAGATTAACAAACCAAAGAGGCCTAAATATAAAAACCATTTTAAAGGTTCATTATTCAAGAAAAAGACGAAAACTGATTTGGCATTTCCCTTATCATCTTCTCCAGAATTGTCTATTCGACTCCATTTTATTTGAGAGTCCCATAAAGTTTCTTCATCAGGAAGATAAGAGAGAACATTTTCTGCATATGCATGATTTTTATTCAGCATATTATAATTTGTAAATGCAATGGGTTGTGTATGAAGATAAATAGTTCCTTTACCGTGATATATTTTTATAAAAACAGGCCTTTCTTTACCGTCAATATTCTGAGTTCCTAAAACAACAGTATTTTTCTTGTTGAATGATGAAAAGTAGTTTCTTCTTAGATTTCTATCAAAACTAAAAGTAGTCTCATCAAAGTCTTTATTTTCTAATGTTAGATTTCCTTTAAGGTTTTTAAGATGTGAAATAGAATATGAAAGCTGATCTAAATTTATTGTTTCTACTTCTAAGGCATCTTTCAAAGCTGAATTAAAATAATTTAAAGAGAAAAACGCATTGCTACCTTGTTCTATATAATAGAGTAGTTGCTCTACACCATCATCAGTAATTTTACTAGCCGAGTTTTTAATGCATACATAGTTGAAGTTATAGTCTTCTTCAAAAAATGTTATTGTTAGATAATCATAGATATTTTGATCTATAAGGTGATTCTTTTTGTAATCAAATAATTCTTCAAACTCATTATAAACAATATAAGTTCCAAAAGGGCTTTTAGATTTTTCCTTGAAATTCTCATTCCAATTAGTCTTTTTACATTGAGTAAGTAAAGAACTAACAAGAGCAATCATCAACCATATGTAGAGTCTTCTTAATTTCATTTGATACCCTTTATAAATGATTGATATTTTTCTTCTATGATTGCAAACTTGAATTCATCAATAGAAAATTCTCCATACCATACATAACTATAGATATAAGAAAGGTATGAAAATGCAGATCTCATTTTTTTGTCTTTCAATTCAAATTGATATTCTGCATTGGTTTTATCTTTATGATACTCTATATGATTTTTTTGCGATAAGTTTTTCAATAATGATAAATAGTAATAGCGAGTGGCTAATCTGTAATCTTTTTTCTTGACAGCTAGTTGCAAAAGCTTTTCATAATCATTTTCATCGATGTTTTCTTCTTCACTTATCAGTTTTTTTACATCTTCTTTTTGAACTTTACTTACTTTCCAAAAACTAGTGTCTAAATTAAAAAAGACTTTTAAAACAATTAGAACAACAACTATACCTAGTAATATTGGAAAAATAGTTGACATAAAAGAACCAAAGGCTGCTGAAGAACCATTAGATGTTTCAGTATTTACTTCCGGAACAATAGGGTCTGGCTCAGATTCTTTAACATAATCATCATATGTAAATTCTTTCCCAGAGTATTTGTCTTTTAGTTCCTTTTTGAAAGTACGTTCTTTGGAATATTCTATACTCTTAACAAAACTAGTATCTATACTAATTTTTGATTTATCATCATTACCAATAGTAAACTCATAATTAGTTTGCGAGTATGAGTAACTAAAAAGCAATAAGAATGTTATGGAAAAGAAATGCTTTATCATCGTTTTCCATGTTTTTTAGCAACCTGAAAAGGAAGAACAAAGTAATAATATGAAATAGTAACCAGACAAAACAGAATAATCAAATAGCAAAAGATGGTTGGCATTGTATTGGAATATCTAGTTACGTATCCTTCTAAAAATCCTGCTATAAAAGTAAAAGGTATGGTGCTTAAAAAGATAAAGAAAGCATTTCTTAGCCCAGTTTTAAAGGATTCAAAACGCTTTAATGTACCAGGAAACAATATACTCGCACCAATAATATATCCTGCAGCTGATTCTATAATCATACTGAAAATTTCATAAGTACCATGAATCCAAATTCCTTTTACACTATCCCATAATGTGTTTTGTTGGTAAAAGAAGGCTTGAAAAACAGCTACCATAATTGAATTATACACAATATAAACACCTGTTCCTATACCGATAAATAATCCAGAGAGAAACATTTTTAATCCAACCCATAGGTTGTTGTTAAAAATACCAATAAAACTTCCCCAATTGCTACCACCTTTATATACAGCCAAAGTATCTCCACTTTCTATATTCTCTAGAGTTTTATTTACATAACTATCTCCAAGAATTTGTCTTGCGAAAGATTCATCATTAAAAGTAGAAAGGAGGCCAACAAAAAAGAATACGAAAAATACAGCAAAAGCTGTATAGATATATTTTCGATATCTATAACATAACAAGGGAACCTCATCAAAAAAGAAATAAAGAATAGGATTCTTGTCAACTCTTTTGGTATGGTATACTTTAGAATAACTAGTTTTTGCTAACTTATTTAAGTAAGGAACAACTTTACTTTTAGGATAGAATGACTGTGCGTAAGCTAGATCATTCATGATCTTAATATGTAAGTCAGCTAATTCGTCGGGATTTTTTTTCTCTTTATTTGAAATTACTCTCTCAAATTCTAGCCATTTTTCTTTATTTTGCTTGATAAAAGCGACCTCTCTCATTGAAGCTAAAATAATGAATGCATGAAAACACTCCAAATAAATACAACACAAAATGTAAATATCAATTTTACACTGGCTAGCGAGTTTCAAAGAGTCGGTGCTTTTTTGATTGACAACGTGCTTAAGTTTGCTTACTTATATTTTATTTATTGGGTAATTCCTGTGAACGTAATTAATGCTATGGCTGATGATGAGTGGTCTATAGCTGCTATTCATATATTAATCTCTTTGCCAGTTACATTTTACTCTTTGTACACAGAATCTTTAATGAATGGTCAAACAATAGGGAAGAAGGCACTTAATATAAAAGTGGTAAATATAGGCGGATTTAAACCTTCTATTACCGATTATATGATTAGATGGTTTTTAAGAATAGTTGATTTTAACTTGTTTTTTATACTTGTTGTTTATGCTTATGCTTTAGGATGGGATCAATATATAGGTCTGATAATCGTTCTTTTTTTAATAGGTAAGTGCATTGGAATTATTAGTGTAGTAATTTCAAATAAGAATCAGAGAATAGGAGACATGTCTGCAAACACAGTAGTTATTTATTTAAAAGACAATGCAAAGTTTTCTCAAACAATTTTAGAGGAAATAACAGACAATTATATTCCTAAATACCCGAACGTAATAAAGTTATCTGATAATGATGCTAGGATTATTAAGGATACGTTTACTGTTGCTTCTAGAACAAAAGATTATAAGACTTTAATTAAATTAAGAAACAAAATAGAAGAAGTAGCACAAATAAAGTCTGAAGAAAGTAGTGATATCGACTTTATTGATAAAGTTTTAAAAGATTATAACTACTATACTCAGAATATGTAATAAAAAAAGGGAAGCTAAAAGCTTCCCTTTTTTACAAAATATTTTTTTTACTTTTTATTTTGTTCAGGCATCTTAATTCCTAGTTTGGTCATTACTTTCTTAGTGATGTCAAATTTTTCATCAACATAAGCAAATTCATTTCCTGAGATTGTTAAAACCTGAGTGTAACCTTCCGCTTTAGCAACTTCAGAAATAACACCTCTTAATTTTTTATATAAAGGACGCATTAATTCATCTCTTTTAAGTTGAACTAATTTACTTCCGTTTTGTTGAGTTAATTGTAGCTTTTTTTCCATTTCAGCTAATTCTTCAACTTTGATCTTTTTAAAATTGTCTGAAATCTCTTTCCCAAGTTTTTGAAAACTTTCAACTTTAGCTTTATACTCATCTAACTTAATTTGATAAGAAGAGTCTAATCTTTTAGCATATGAGTTTAGCATTGATAGGACTTTCTTCGTTTCAGGCATTAAGCCAACAATTAAATCTGAATCAATAGATCCTACTTTTGTTTGTCCAGTAGCAAACATACTTGTTAAGAAAAGTGCTACAGTTAGTATTCTTAGTTTCATAATTATTAAATAATTTGCAGCAAAGATAAAAAAGCGCTTGATGTACAAAAATTTAATCGTCTTTAAAAAGCGTTAAAGTTTTTTGAGTATAGAGTTTATAATCTCTTGTCTTTCAGTTTTAAAGTCGAACCAAAGAATTTCTGAATCCTTTCTGAACCAAGTAAGTTGTCTTTTTGCAAATCGTCTGGTGTTCTTTTTAATTTCTTCAATAGCAAATTCTTTTGTGAAATCACCGTCGAAAAAAGAAAACAATTCTCTATAGCCAACCGTTTGCAGTGCATTTAGATTTTTATGTTGATGCAGTTTTTTTGCTTCATCAATTAATCCAGCTTTTATCATCAAATCAACTCTAAGATTAATTCTCTCATAAATTTTCTCCCTGTCACCATTCAAACCTACTTTGATTGAATTGAATTTTCGTTTGTCTTTTGCTTTTCCTATAAAACTAGAGTAGGGTTTACCAGTACCGATACAAATTTCTAATGCTCTTGTTATTCTTTGCGGATTGTCTATTGCAATGCTATTGAAAGTTATGGGATCTAATTCTCTTAATTTTTCTTGAAGAGAAGACAATCCATTTTGATTTAATTCATTTTGGAGTTTTTCACGAATACTTTTATCTACTTTAGGAAATTCGTCGAACCCTTTTAAGACAGCATCTACATAGAGTCCGCTTCCACCAACCATAATTAATACATCATGCTTTTCAAATAACTCATCTATTTTTTTTAAAGCATCTTTTTCAAAGTCACCAACGTTGTAATCTTCAAAAATACTTCTATTTTGTATGAAATGATGTGGAGCAGCGGCTAGTTCCTCAGGTTCTGGAACAGCGGTTCCAATGTTCATTTCTTTATAGAATTGGCGTGAGTCGCAAGAAATAATCTCAGTATTAAAATGTTTTGCCAACTCAATACTCAATGAGGTTTTCCCAATAGCAGTTGGGCCTATTACTGTAATAAGAGTTTTATTTAATGCGCTCATTTATTCATTGAGTTTGTTACCGCAATGATAACAAAATTCAGCTCCATCTTGATGATTTTCTTTCAAACAATTGGGACAAGCTTGTGTGTTGGTATGGATAATGTTTTTTACCATTTCTGAACCAACAATTCCGGTTGGAATAGCAATAATAGCATAACCTAATATCATAATCGCACTTGCAATCAATTGTCCAAGAGGAGTGCCAGGGGCAATGTCTCCATATCCAACTGTAGTCAAAGTTACAATGGCCCAGTAAACGCTTCTCGGGATGCTTGTAAACCCATTTTCAGAACCTTCTACCATATACATTATTGTTCCTAAAATGATACAGAGTATTAATACAAAGAAAAGAAAGACAGCTATTTTGGCTCTACTTGCTCTTAGGGCAACTAAAAGCCGGTTAGATTCTCCAATATAGCGTGCTAATTTTAGGATTCTGAAAACTCTTAATAGTCTGAGTGCACGAAGTGCAGCTAGATTATGTGACCCAACTAAGACTAATGATATATATTTTGGAATTGTAGAGAGTAAATCTATAATTCCATAGAAGCTAAAAACATACTTTAAAGGTTTTTTTATACAGATGATTCTTAAAATATATTCGATTGAAAAAAGAATGGTAATTACCCATTCTGCAATATCTAAGAATTTACCATATTTCTGATTTATACTCTCAACACTTTCTAGCATTACAAAGAGTATACTAGCTAGGATAGCTATGAGAAGTACTACATCAAAGAGTTTTCCAGATGGAGTATCGGCTTCATAAATAATTTCATGAAGCCGATGTTTATATGATGTCTTTTTTTGTTTATTTTGATTCAAGAATTATCAATTGATAGCACAATATACTACAAATTAATTTTTTCTGATGAAGATAAAGTCACCACCTTCATCTCCAACTTCTTGAATGGTTCCGTATTGAGGAACATTTTTACTATTGTTCATTACGGGTTCTTCAATACGATCAAATATCCTTCTTGCAGTTAGATATAACTCGTTGTTGTTTCTAAGTCTATCAATAAGATATTTCAAGAATACACTTTTATTAGGAACAGTTTTTAGAGTTCCACTGGTAATCGCTTTTCTACTAGGGAGTTCAAATTTTCTTGTAATCGATTTAGGAGCTGTTTTATAGGAACGAGTTTTAAAAATACTTCCACTGAAACAAGCATCAGAAATTAATAGAGTATGTTTGGAGTTGATTCCTTTGATATAATCTTTGATAGTAGAATTACTAATCATATTCAATCCGTACTCTGGGTCAGCATCGGAAGGTAACCAACTTCCAGTTTCGGTAGCTTCGTCATAAATACCATGACCTGCATAGAAAATAAGTACGTTGTCTTTATTTGTTACTTTTTTCTTAAGTTTTACAAATTCTCTTAAGATTTGATTTTCTGTAGGACTGTTATTTAAAAGAACAACATTTTCTTCTTCGAAACTATATTTGCTAACTAACAAGTCTTTTAAATCTTTAGCATCTTTTGTTGGTAATCCTTCTAAATCAGGAACATTACTAGCATCATTGTAATCGCTAACTCCTATTAAAAGGGCATAATACTTCCCAAAACCGATGTCTAACTGATCTTCTTTTTTAATAACATCAGTTTTTACAACATCAACTTCTGGCGATTTTCTTTTGATTCTAAATGTCTTTGTTGAAGAAGCTTGTTTAATGTCTGTTGCTTTTACTACCAAATCATTACTTCCAATCTTTAAAGGAACACTTGCATAAAAAGTACCGTCTTCATTTACTGTAGCATCTACACCATTGATTAAAATCTCATAGATACCATCTTTGTCAGTAGCTTTTCCTCTTACTTCAATTCTTTTTGTCTTAACAATCTTAAACCCACGCTTTAGATCTACATCTGGCTCAGTGATGACAACAACAGGAGGGTTGTTGTATGAGCTTGTTTGGTATTTTATGTTCAAATAATCTATAGAAATCTTTTGTTCATGATAGGCAGTAAATCCTAATTTAGTTCCAAAGAAACTCTGGAAAGGAGCTTCGTTCATATATTGACCATTGATATAGAAACGTAGTAATTTTCCGGACTTAACTATTTTGATTTTATTAGCTTCGCCAACTCCTGTTTTTACAGCACTATTTGAAGTAAAAGGAATAATCTTACCATATTTATCATTGTCGAATTTCCTAAACATGTAGCTTCCATTTGTGCTAATTAGGAAGGTATATTCATTACTTGAATTTTTACGTCCAAAAGTTAATCCGTATAAACCTGTGGCTCCAGCTTTTTGTCTACTAATGGAAGTTTCGATAATGAAATCTCTGCTGGTATCAATGTTAATATCCTTGCTAATGAAAATTCCACCTTCTTTCTTACGATGAATGTTCAATTTTCCATTACTAATACCTGATGTGTAGTTATCTACGTTATCCATAGACCATCCATTCGTATTGCTAGAAAAACTTTCGTTTAATGGAAGTCTTAGAACTTTATTATTAGTAACAACTGTATTAGTTGTACCTAAGTATTTTATTCTAATATAATCAACTGCTACAGCTTGGTTATTATACACAACAAAACCTAAGTCATTACCATAAAAACTTTCAAATTCTGTTTGATAAACATAGTTTCCATTAATATAAAACTTGTATTTACCATTCTCTTTTTTGACTTTTAATGTATTGGATTTAGCATTACCACTTTTTACATAACTTGAAGTCGTCCATTTTTTAATAACTTGTTCAGAGTTGTTAACCATTCTGGCTACTTTATAATAACCACTAGAAGAAATATAAAAACGGAAATCACTATCACCTTTTTTTCCAAAGATTAAACCATATCCATAGTTGTTAACACCACTTATTTTGTCAAGTTTTGTTTCAATTTCAAAATCCTTACTAGTATCAATATAGTTGCTGCCATAGCTGGCCCATCCTTTTTCATTTCTTTTATGCTTTAGATAGTACTTTCCATTCTTAATACTAAAATCTTTCTTATCATCACTACCTATAAACCAATTGTTACTATTACTGTTGAATTGATCGCTAAAGTGATAACCAGAATTACTATACGTATAATTACTAATATTATCCGTTACGTTTGTGTTTGTGTTATAAGTAGTTTTCTTTTTATCTAAATATCCAACACTTAAGTAGGCTACAGATATTTTTTGTTTGTCATACAAGATGTACCCCAATCGATCTCCAAAGAACTCAGGGCTATAGTCTGTATATACCTTGGTATTATTGATGTAATATTCAAGTTTACTACCATTCTTAACCACTTTTAAAACATTATATGCGCCATTTCCTTTTCTAATAGCGCTTGAAGGAGACCATTGCTTCAAATAGTTATCCTTACCATTTTTCATTTTGTTAATGCAGTAATTTCCTTTGCCACTGACGTAAAATAGATTTTGATTGTTAGAATCTTTACGACCAAAGACAATTCCGTAACCATTGTTTTGAATTCCACTTTCTTTTTTAATATCCGCTAAGATTTTAAAATCTCGTGAAGTATCTATATACTTTACAATGGTAGAAGACCAACCTCCTTTATCTCTCTTATGGTCAAAATAGTAATTTCCATTTTTGATATCTAAATCAATATTTTGATTTTTAGAAGTAGACCAATTGTTTTTGTTAGAAGTATATCCATCAAAAAGAATAGTTTCTTTACTAGCATGCGTATTCGTATTTGTTGTTGTATTGGTTGTATTTGTGTTTGTTGTGGAACCACCACTCGTATACATCATACTTAAATATCCTACCGATATTTTTTGTTTATCGTATACAATAAATCCAGTCCTACTTCCATAGAACTTTGTTGAGTAGCTTGTATACACTAATTTACTGTTGATATAAAATTCAACTTTACTACCTTTCTTTTGTACCTTTAAGTAATTGTATTGACCATTTCCTTTTTTGATATGACTGGAAGATGTCCAGTTTTTCACATAGGTTCTTTCTCCATTTACAAACTTGTTAATAATAAAAGAACCTCCAGCAGAAATAAAGAATTGATTCTGATTGTCTTTATCTTTTCTTCCAAATACAATTCCAAAACCGTTTCCTTGAACACCACTTACTTTTTTTATTTGTGCAGTGATGTAAAAGTCTCTAGATGTATTGATGTATTTATAAATACTTGATGATGTTCCGCCAGAAGAAGTTTTTCTATCTATAATATAATCACCACCTTGTATTTTTAACTCATAGTCAGAAGTATTTGATTCAGCCCAATCATTATTGTTGTTATTGAAGCCTTCAAACAAGATGGTTTTTGAACTTGTATTTGTATTTGATGTTGTAGTTGAACTAGTATATTTAACTCTGAAATAGTCAACTGCTACTTTTTGATTTCTGTACAAACGGAATCCCATTTTATTTCCTTTGAATTTTTTAAAATCCATTCCATAAACATAAGATCCGTTGATGTAGAAGGTAATTCTATTTCCTTTCTTTTTGATTTTTAGTTTGTTCGTTGCGTAATTGCCTTTTTTTAGATATGAAGATTCAGTCCAACTTTTGATATTTGAGTAGGTACCACTATTAGACTCTGCAACACGATAATATCCTGTAGCGGTATATCCAAATTCGGTATAATCATCACTGCTTTTGTAGTCAAATAAGAATGAAATTCCATAATCTTGTTCACCAGAAATCTTTAAAATTGAGGTTTCTATTTCAAAATCCTTAGAAAAATTTATAAAAAAAGTACGTGTAGTAAAATCTCTACTACCTTGTTTTTCTTTATGCTCAAAATAGTACTTGCCATTAGAAACATAAAGCTCTCTAATTTCATTATTTCCTTTTGTCCAGGTTCCTTGACTATCGAATTCTTCTTGATAGACATAAGTTTGAGACCATAAGTTTGAACTGCATACTATAAAGAGGGATAGGAATACAATAATGGTTTTAAGTTTCATGATCTTTTTATTGGTGATTTACAGATATAAATATAGGAACTACTTTAGAACTAGACGAATTAGAAGATGCTTTAAATGCAATCTTATTAGAATCAAAAGTTAATTCAGATCCTTTAAACATTTTGTATTGCAAGGCTTTCTTCATATTTGCAACAAAATCTCCTGAACCGTATCTTACTTTGCTAATAATGGTATTGATGTTTAATCGTTCCTTGCTATACAATACGCATAAAATATCTTGCCCAGGTTTGTTATCAAACTCTATATAATAATCTTCATTTGGAATAGCAATCTCACTATTGGTATAATTAAAGAAAGGGCTGAAATTTTCGAAAGGATATAATTTGTTTACAGATTTGTCTGAGCCTCCATAACCAATCAGATAAACATAACCTCTTTGTTTACTCTTTAAGTAGATTCTAAACTGAGTTCCTGAAGAGTAAGCCTTATCGATAGAGTAGGTAGTTTTAATTTTCTTACTATTACCAGCTTTAACAATATTAAAATTTCGCTTCGCTTCACTAGAAAGAGTTGGAATCATATTTCTACCGTTGCTTAATTTTAATGTGATTTCTCCTGAAAGGTTATAGTATTTGGTTACGGTAGTATTAGTGTTATTGTCTATTTTATTTGGGATAGACTTGGCATTGTCTACCAAAACGTAGGCTGTTTTCGTATACTTTTTAAAATCGTTATAGCGAACCCAAAAGAAACCACCATTTCTAAAACGAGTTCCCCAAGAGTTCATAATTTCAAAAGCGCCTCCATATTTAGTATCGTCATATCCAACAACTACCATTGCATGTCCGCCTCCAAAAGCATTTGCTGGCGGAGTCCATAGCTCACCAAAACCGCCCAATTTTCCGTATCTGAACATTCCAATTACTACAGGGTTTTTATTGGCTATTGCCTTTTTTACTTTTCCAACTAAATTGTACGGATTGTCCCATTTAGCCAAACGTTCAAAGGTTAAAATTTTATGATTTTTAGCTTTTTGCAGCGCATAACTTGTAGGTTTGGTCGTACAGTTATTTGGGTTATAGCTAAATTCGCTTTTCTTTAAAATTCCTGAGTTATTCATTAATTTCATAGCATCAGCTATGTATGAACCTCTAGTACAATTATTATCTCCAGTGGCTTTAATTTGATTATAAACAAAGGAAGGTGAAAAAGCATTTTGATTAATTTTAGTTTTGTTGTACTTCCAATTATTTTTTATGGCAAAAGCAATTGTTCTTGCACCATAACCACTTGCCCAACCTACACAAGAAGGTTGTCTTCCTTGATCTCCAGGAGTGGGAGCGTAGGCTTTAAGACTAAAACTTTTAGGAAGATTGGTGTAGCTCCGAGTAAGTATTGGAGCCGACATTGGAATAGATTCGTACTTTTCTTGGCTAAAATCTAATCCGGTGCCTCTATCTTCATCTTGTTGAGAAAAAGTATTGAAAACAGTAAATAGGAGGAAGGCTAAAATCAGGCTTACTTTTTTCATGATAGTAGTTTTAACAGGTTGATTTTCAAAAGTCTCATTAAATATAGAAAAAAAAAATACGTCATTTGACGTATTTAAAACAGGAAAACCCCTAAAATTACTTCTTTTGTATTACTATATGCGAACTTTGAGCTTTAACCATTGTATTGTATAATTCTTTTAGAACATTGTAATCCTTTCCTAAGTATTTAGCTTTGTTGATTTGCAATTGTGAGAGTATGCTAATTTTTTTCTCGTCTTTTTTTACTTTTAGAACATAACTACCACCATTTCCTGGTAAATTATATTTGATGTCTTTAGGATAATCAATTACAACATACCCATCTGGAATCATAAAATAAATATAAAAGATCTCTGATCGATTATGTCCATAATTGATAGGGAATAAACGCTCTTTCATTTTGAAAGGATTGGTTTTATATCTATGCAGTAGAAATGGATTTACTTTTATATTAGAAGTTGAAATATCATTTAAATATAAATTAAAATGAAACTCTTCTTGCAACGCTTTTCCAACATCATCTAAAAAAAAATTCTTGTAATTTTCAATCTCTAGATCTACATTTTCAGATTCTAAAGATTCCAAGTAAAGGTCATTATTGGTCTCTTTAATTTTTTTTCTATTATCTGTCGCATAATAACCAGTAGTTTTTATACTGATTTTTCCTTCAAATTTTTCTGATTCAGGAATAAACTCGATTCTTGACTTTATCAAAGATTTGTTGTTCGAAATTGGCTTAATTTTTTGCCAATAACTTCCAACACCATAATTATGGTCTTTGAATAGATTAAAAATACGGACATCATCATTAAGGCATTCATAAGGCAATTGTCCAAAAGAAATGTTCTTTCTGGAAGCGTCTAAAACATATTTTTTTCCTTCAATTTCTATAGCTACTACTAAATAATTAAAGCTATTAGGTGTGGGATGCAACTTTGTAATCTTTCCATTATTTCTAGTTGACAATAAACCTATATTAGCATCAAAGTTATATGCTCTAAGAGCATTTAAAAGTGACATGTTAATTTCTGAAACAGAAGCAACTTTCTCCTTAAAAGCCTTGTTATAGTTAACTTTTTTATACAAACCAATTTTTTTATTCCATGCATAATGGTTTTGTATATACTTAAATATTTCGTTTGCTATTTTTAACCTAGAGCCATTGTTTACTGAATTCTGGGGAATTCTTTTCTTAAAGAAGCTACTCTTATTGATACTTGAAAGATAAATTGATTTTAATCTTTTGTCAATTGCTTTCCAACCTTTAATTACACCTACCTCCGAGTTTACAGAAAACTCTTCGGTAAACGTCAATTTAGAGATGAAGTTTTCGCTACTAGTCATATACTTTTCTTTATGGAAAGCAGGAACAGAATCAAAAATATAATGTACATAATAGCATTCATGCTTATTTTTAATACACTTTTTTTTCATTTTAATTTCTTTGAATGAAGGTTTAAGCAAACCGTTCAATCTTATGTAAAAATCATAGTTGGTGGCATTTAATAATTTATAATCAACCTTGAGCTTAGGAATATTAGATTGAAACCTTTGGTCAAGAATGTAAGAATCTCTAGTTGTGTATGTATATTTAAATTCAATTACAGAACCTTCATTTACTTTTGGAAGCAAATAGATAATATAATGGTTATTATCATCAATCTTTTGTATAATGGCATCTTTTGGATCCATAGTTTCTTTGATAATTTTCCCATCATTTGATAAGTTGTAAGTTATCCCTTTGACATCAGAAATACCTTCAACTCTAACATATGAAGAATATTTACTTGGTTTGAAAACATGTATTTTAAACTTAGCTCTATCGAGTTCCTCTTTGTTGAAGAACTTAATTCTTACATAATAATCTCTAGTATAGCTATAGTACTTTTTTGGATTGGAATATATAAACACCTTTTCATCTAAAACAACTGCTCCTACACTGGAGTCTTTTTCGAAAAATTTCATTTTTAATTCTTCTAAAGAAACTTTCCCCATTTTTTGAGACCTGTTTTCTTGAGAAGAACAATAAAAGCTACTAATAAATAAGGATACTAATAGGATAATTCTTTTCATAGTTTTTTTAATTGATAGAGCAATCTAAAAAAACTATTTGAAAATTAAAAACGAATAATACGAGGAACAGAATTGTTTTTCAAGTAATTCTTAACAATGCTTTTAGCAAGCTGTTTGTTTTCTGTAGGTGTTAATATAGACCGTAAAATATCTAAATGAGATTCTTGAAACGATAAATTGGTAAAACCATAACCAACAACTTCATTATTCTCAACCAAAATAATTGCATTTTCTTCTAACTCACGACCTTTATGTTGAAGGATAAAATCGCTATGAGCGAAATTCTCTTTTGTGTTTTTTCTTTTTTTGCTAAAGTTGAATTTAGGTTGCAAAGTGTCTAACTCTATATTATATCTTAATCTGTTAAATAGTTCATTTCCAGTAAATTCATAAGTGACATTGTGAACTCTTTCTTGAATTTTTTGAGCTCTTTTACTTTCTTTTAAAAAGAGTCTAGTAACTTCAGATTTTAAGTTTTTTCCCTTTCCTAAATAGATTACTTTTCCTTGAGAATTATGGATGTAAAAAACACCCATTTTCTCTGGGATATTTTCTAAAATAGAGTTCAGTTTATCCTTAAGATTTCTATTATCAAAATATTTGATGGATTGCTGAATAATTTCTTTGTTACTGTCTTTGTCTAATAATAGCTTAAATAACTGTACAGTGGCCATTGCATCTCCAGAAGCTCTGTGTCTATTGCTCATTGGAATGCCTAAAGATTTGCATAATTTGCCCAAACTGTAAGAGTCTTCATCAGGAATTAATTTTCTACTTAATTCTACTGTGCATAGCGTATTCTTCTGATAATCAAATCCTAAACGTTTAAACTCTGTGTTTAAAATCCGAAAATCAAAAGAAGCATTATGAGCTATTATAGTACAATCTTTAGTGATTTCTATAATGCGTTTAGCAACTTCATAAAATTTAGGAGCATTTCTAAGCATTTTATTATTAATTCCCGTGAGTTTTACAACAAACTCTTGAATTGGTTTCTCAGGATTAACAAGACTGATGAATTGGTCGGTTACTTCATGACCATCAAACCTGTAGATGGCTACTTCAGTAATACCTTCTTCATTATACTTACCACCAGTAGTTTCTATATCTAAAACTGCGTACAACTTTTTCTTTTTCTAGATTACATAATTTCGTGCCCCAAATATAGAACTTCCAACTCTAATCATAGTGCTACCTTTTTCAATTGCAATTTTATAGTCTCCACTCATTCCCATAGATAAAATACTAAGTGAAGAATGTTGCATGTTAAGCTCATCAAAAAGCTCTTTTAAAGAGCTAAACTCATCAGCTACAATATCAAGATTATCTGTAAAACTTGCCATTCCCATCAAACCAACTACAGAAACATTGGTTAATTCTTGAAACTCTGATGAGTTTAAAATATTTTTAATTTCATCAAAAGGAAGTCCAAATTTAGTTTCTTCTTTTGCAATTCTTGCTTGAAGTAAACAATGGATGATTCTATTGTGTTTTTTGGCTTGCTTGTCTATCTCCTTTAAGGTTTTAAAACTATCTACACCATGGATAAGGTCGACAAAATGAGCCATATATTTGACTTTGTTTCTTTGTAAATGACCTATCATATGCCATTTAATATCTTTTGGTAAGACTTCATATTTACTTACCATTTCCTGAATTTTATTCTCACCAAAAACTCTTTGCCCAGCATCATAAGCTTCTTTAATGTCAGATATAGGTTTCGTTTTAGAAACGGCAACCAATGTTACATTCTCTGGTAAAGATGCATTAATAGTTGACAAGTTATCTTTGATAAAATTCATAATTAAAATTCATACATGATTAATCCACTTCTCAATTTTGGTTCAATATAACTACTTTTTGGAGGCATTTTTAATTCAGCGTCTGCAATCTCTTTCATTTCATTGATAGATATTGGTACCATTCCAAACCCTACTTTATAATTTCCACTATCTACATTGGTTTTAATAGACAAAATATCCAATTTGTTATTTGTATAACCAATACGATTATTGTGATTTAAATCATCAATACCTAAAATGGGTTTTAGAATTGTTCTGTAGAGTATTTCTGTATCTAATTTGCTTAAAGCATCGTTAAACTCATACTGATTCTTTCTAAGGTATAAAGAATAAAACTCACCATTTAAATACATACTAAAATGATGTTTCTGCGATGGCTTGTATAAATTAGTTCCTTTGTTTTCAATTCTAAAGGATGTATCTAATTCAATTAAAAACTCTTCAACACTTAACCCGTTAAGGTCTTTAATAAGGCGATTAAATTCAGCAATTTGCAAATGAGACTCTGGAATTAAATAACTCATAAAAAAGTTATAATTCTCATGTCCATTATGATTTGCATTTTCTGATCTTAAATCATCTGCCAATAGGGCTGAAGAGGCACTTCTGTGGTGTCCGTCAGCAATATATAAGTTATTTATTCCTTCAAAAAAGCTAATGATTTTTTCTACATAATCTGCATCCTGCACTAACCATAGACGATGGAGCTTTTTATCGGTTGTAGAAAATTCATACTCAGGTCTTTCTTGCTTGATATTTTCTATAAAATTGTTGAAGCTTCTATCATCTTCATAAGTAAGCAAAACAGGTTCTGCGTTAAAGCCCGTTGCTTTCAAATAGGTTTCAAATAAAACTTCTCTTTTATGAAGAGTTCCTTCGTGTTTTTTAATAAAACCATTTTTATAATCTTCAACAGCAGTAGCAGCAATAATACCACAAAATGTATTATGAAAATCTGAGCTTTCATAGATGTAAAACGATGGTAATTGATCATGAACAAAGATTTTACTCTCTTTGAATTCTTCATAACGGTTGTGAACCATTTGAAATCGCTGTTCTCCAGATATTTCCTGATGATACTTATAACCAGGATTGATAATATGTAAGAAAGTAAAAGGATTAAAATCTAATTTAGCAGCTAACTCTTCATCAGTATAGGCCTCATAGGATTTTGAAGAAACCAAAGCAACTTTATCTCTGCTAGGTCTCACTCCTTTAAAAGGTTTTACTGTAGCCATATATTATTTTAGCAATTTAGTAATTTGACTTGCTAATTCGGTTCCAATTCTGTCTTGCGCTTCTAATGTAGCAGCACCAATATGAGGTGTTAAAGAAATTTCAGGATTCATTAACAACTGCACTTCAGGTTTTGGTTCATTTTCAAAAACATCTAAACCAGCAAACTTTACTTTTTTACTTTCTATTGCATTTACTAAAGCTACTTCATCAATAACTCCACCACGAGCGGCGTTTACAATACCTACTCCTGTTTTCATTTTTTCAATCTCATTAGCTCCAATAATGTATTCGTCTTGTGCTGGTACATGAAGCGTTATGAAATCACTTTCTTTTAATAAAGTATCTAAATCAGAAGTTTCAATATGTATGGTAATGTTTTGTCCATTAAAGAAATCAATTGTAATAGGAGCTCCTTCGCTAAATGCGTCATTGGCAAGTACTTTCATTCCCAATCCTAAAGCAATTTTAGCAACTTCTTGACCGATTCTTCCAAATCCTATGATTCCGATTGTTTTTCCTCTTAATTCGATTCCTGAACCGTAAGCTTTTTTTAATTCTTTGAAACGTAAATCTCCTTCAAGAGGCATTTCTCTATTGGATTGGTGTAAAAATCGAACCATTCCGAATAAATGAGCAAAAACCAATTCTGCAACTGAACTTGAAGAAGCAGCAGGAGTATTGATTACATGCAATCCTTGATCTTTTGCATATTGAACATCAATATTATCCATTCCTACACCACCACGACCAATTAATTTTAAACTCGGACAAGCGTCAATTAATTCTTGTCTTACTTGAGTTGCACTTCTTACCAAAATTGCATCAATTTGATGTTCGTTGATGTAATTTTCTAATTGTTCCTGAGCTACTTTAGTTGTAATTACTTCAAAACCTTCTTTTTGAAGTGCATCAATTCCGCTTTGAGAAATTCCGTCGTTTGCTAATATTTTCATTTTATGCTTTTCTTTCTAGTTCTTGCATTACATCTACCAACGCCTGTACACTATGTAAAGGTAATGCATTATACATGCTAGCTCTGTAACCTCCAACACTTCTATGACCGTTCAATCCGTTTATTCTAGCTTCTTTCCATAGAGAATCAAAAGTATCTTTTAATGCATCATTTGTAAGTGTAAATGTTGCATTCATATTACTTCTGTCTTCAGTATCTACAACTCCAGTAAACAAAGGATTTCTATCGATCTCATTATATAGCAAATTTGCTTTTTTCTCATTTACTTTTTCAATAAATGGAATCCCTCCAAGGTCTTTTAACCACTCTAATGTTAGCATAGAAACATAAACAGGAAAAACAGCAGGTGTATTAAACATACTATCTTTTCCTAAATGAACTTTATAATCTAACATCGAAGGAATAACTCTATCTACTTTTCCTAAGATTTCTTCTTTAATAATTACTACTGTAGTTCCAGCAGGTCCCATGTTTTTTTGAGCACCAGCATAGATTAAATCAAATTTTGAAAAATCTAGCTGTCGTGAAAAAATATCTGAACTCATGTCACAAATCAACGGAACATTTGTTTCAGGAAAATCCTTCATTTGTGTTCCAAAAATGGTGTTATTACTAGTACAGTGGAAATAATCTGCATCTGAAGGAACCTCATATCCTGTTGGGATATATGTAAAGTTTTTATCCTGAGAAGAAGCTACTTCGATTAACTCACCAAATAATTTTGCTTCTTTAATAGCTTTAGAACTCCATGTTCCGGTATTTAAATAACCAGCTTTATTATTCAATAAATTGTAAGCAGTCATTAAGAACTGTGTACTAGCTCCTCCTTGTAAAAATAATACTGAATAACCTTTATCTTCTAATCCTAATAATTCTAAAACTAATGATCTAGCATTTTCCATGACATCTACAAAAGGTTTACTTCTGTGTGAAATCTCTATTAATGAAAGGTCATCATTATTAAAGTTAATAACAGCTTCTGAAGCTTTTTGTAATACTTCTTCAGGTAAGATACAAGGACCTGCGCTAAAATTATGTTTTTTCATGAGTTGTTGCGTTGTTTTAACAAGTGGCAAATTTCCTAATTTTTAATGGATAATAAAGCAATTACGCTCAAATTGTGGATAAAAAATGTAAAGTGTTGATACCATCTGCATAGTCCCATAATTCTGGATGTTGAGTTTGGCCAAATTTCACTTCGTTTTCTATAAAGTTATTGGCAACAATACATTGAATATTTTCTGCGTCTTGTTGTAATTTAATCTTTAAATCTAAAGGGTTTTCGTAATATTCATAAAACACGCTAGCAATGGGTGATGCATAGCTTTCATCTTCTTTGATCATTAAGAATCCATTCTCCAAAATATCAAACTCACTCATTAAATACACAGCTTTATTATAATCGTAGTTATTGGCGTATTTGGCATTGTTGATAATTTCATTTTTTTGATACATTCCTTTAAAAAAGGCATCAAAATCAAAGTTTTTTGGAACAAATAATTTAGAAACACTCCTACAACCCAATCCGAAATAACGGAAAACATCTTCACTCAAATTCTCGAAGTCATCCTGAGTTTCATTTCCTTGTATAACAGCCACAGAGTTTCTATTTCTTCTTATAATGTTCGGTTTGTCTTTAAAGTAGTACTCAAAATATCTTGCGGTGTTATTACTTCCTGTGGCAATTACAGCATCATAGTCTTCTAATTTTTCTTCAGTAAAGGAGATTTGTCCTTTAAAAGATTCATTGGCGTATTCTAAATACTTAGCAAGAAAGGGTAGTAAGTGTTTATCATTTGAAGATTGTTTTACGAGAACAGAATGTCCAGCAATAAGAACAGATAAAAAATCATGAAAACCAACGAGAGGAATGTTTCCTGCCATCACAATTGCAACTTTTTTAGAGTTGTTTTCCTGAATACTTTCATTGGAGATCCATCTTTCAAGATTTTCTTTCTGTAAAGCTTTGCTCCAGTTTTCTAAAGAGAATAAAATATTTTCTTTTGTAAACCAAGTATTGCTTTCTTCAGCTAGTTTTATTTGATGTTTGAAACCATCAAAGAAGATTTCATTATTAAGAATTTCTTCTTGCTTTTTTATCTCTTTTCTCGAAAATTGGTTTAAAAATTTACCTAATTCGGAAAAAGTGTTAATTCTACTTTGAATACTACTCATTTCTTTTGGTTACTACTTTTTTAGCGCTTATTTTTGCGCAGCAAAGTTACACAAACTAAAGCGAATAACGATGGCGATAATTATAACTGATGAGTGTATAAATTGCGGGGCTTGTGAACCCGAATGCCCAAATACAGCAATTTATGAAGGAGCTGATGACTGGAAATATTCTGACGGTACTGATCTTTCTGGAAATATTGTATTACCTAACGGAAATGAAGTAGATGCTGATGAGGAGCAAGAACCTGTTTCTGATGAAATCTATTATATAGTTGTAGATAAATGTACAGAATGTAAAGGTTTTCATGAAGAACCACAATGTGCGGCTGTATGTCCTGTAGATTGTTGTGTGCCAGATGAAGATAATGTAGAAACAGAAGAAGAGTTATTGGCGAAGCAACGTTTTATGCACGATGATTAAATAATATATGATATAAAGAAAAGGCCGAACTTTTAAAGTTCGGCCTTTTTTATGGTATGTATAAATGATTAGAATTTGATAGTTACTCCAGCATTTACAATAGTTCCGTTGAATCCAAATTGATTTACTTCCCATGGATATCTAAAACGACCTCCAAGATCAGTTACAAAATCACCTTTTGTATCAATTTCATCAGGATATACGTTGAATAAATTATTTATAGATACATTTCCTGATATCTTATCAGAAAAGTCATAGTTAATAATAAAATCAGTAACAATTTTTCCAGCAAAAGTTTGATCATATGCAGCATCATCTATTGGAAGAGCAGAACCTCCAGGTCCTAATGGAGCTCCGTTTAAACCATTGTTAGAATGCTGCCAAGCAACTTCACCAAAATATGTATTGTTAAAAGAGAAAGTCCATTTAGAAAGATTATAATCAAACCCTAAAAGGATTTTAGATTTTGGTCTAGCAGATGTGATTCTCGATTGTTCTTTACGGTTAAAAATTTCATAACCATTTGCTGCTAATAGAGATGGAGTTGCAATTTGCCCTTCTATTTTAGTTTCATTGAAATTAGCAGCAAAATTAACATCAAGTGTATTTTCACCAATCTCAATATTTCTGTAATTAGCAACAAAATCTACTCCTGTTGTTTTTGTATTTACAGCATTTACAAAGAATTTTAAACTTGTAATATCATTATCTGATAAGATTTGTTCTACTGGGTTTGTTGGACTTCCTGGCGATCCGTTGATATATCCAATCTCTCCAGTAAATAAAACTCTGTCATCAACTTTTACATTATAGAAGTCTAATGATAAAGAAAATTTAGGCTCAGGTTTGTAAGTAATCCCTAGAGTAAAGTTTTTAGAAGTCTCAGCAGTTAATTGCGGAACTCCTAAGCCACTTCTAATAATAGGGTCAACGTTGTTGAAAGTACCTTGGTTAGAAACCGTACCGCCAGAAATTAATGTTTGAACATTACTTAAATAAATTTGATGTAATGATGGGGCTCTAAAACCTGTACTATAAGATCCTCTAATAGCGCCTTTGTTTCCTAAAGAATATCTAGAGCTAACCTTCCATGAAGTATTACTACCAAAATCACTAAAGTCTTCATATCTAAGTGCTCCAGTTAATAAGAAACTAGTAGTTGGTTCCCATTCTACATCTACATAACCTCCAAAACTACTTCTAGACTCATCTACTACATTAGATGGTTGTAATCCTGGAAAAGATTGTACTCCACCACCTACATAAGATTCCTCTTGCCCAGCAACAGCCTCAAAATTTTCAATTCTTATTTCAGAACCAAATCCTAAGCTTACTTTATCAAAATTTCTTGAGACGTCTAGGTTAGCTAGTGTATTGCTAAATCTATAACCACCTACATCAAAAGAAGTTGGACTAGCAGCACCCAATGCAGGATTAAGACTATTATTTACTTCATAATCAACTGAGTTTTTCCCATAAGTAGCACTTAAATCTATATTGAATTCACCAGATTTCCATTTAGATCCTAATGTAAAGTTTACATCGTTTACGTCTGTTTCAAAAGTAGGTTGGAAACCTTGATATACTGTAAAGAATTGATGTAATAAGTTATGTGGATCTGGAACCCAGTATGGAGCTCTATACAAAGCAAAACTCTTACCGTATCTTGTAGTAATACCACCAAAAGAGTAAAATTCTCCTTCTCTGTTGCTATAAGGGAAAGCAGCATTGTAAAATAGATCAGTTTTATTTAATTCAGGTTGACCTACTGTCATTCCTAAATCAGGATTTTGAGCCAACCAATCTCCCCAAATAATATTATCAGCAGCAACACCAAATAAAACATCTTCTCCGGGAGTACCAGCTCTATTGGTTTTTTCCTGAGAATAATAACCTAAACTTAAGTTTACAAAACCTCCATTTTGTCCAACATTAAATGCTGTGTTAAAATCGGCTCCATAATTAAATCCGTCTCCTTCAGTTGTTACTCCAGAATTTACATTTATAGTAGAATATTCTACATTTCTTTTCAATACCATATTAATTACACCCGCAATTGCATCTGATCCATATTGAGCAGAAGCACCATCACGAAGTACTTCTATTCTTTCAATAGCAGCAGCAGGAATACTCTTAAGGTCAACACCAACTTCACCTTTACCAGGCGTATCATTGATATACACTAACGCACTTAGGTTTTTACGTTTTCCATTTACAAGAACTAATGTTCTACTAGGGCCTAAACCTCTTAAATCAGCTGGGTCAAAATGAGCCGTTGCATCAGATATAGTTTGGTTAGTTGAATTAAAAGATGGGATTTTATAGGTTAGCATTTTATCGATTGTAGGTTGCCCAGTTGCTACCAAATCTCCTACGCTAACATTGTCGATTGGAACAGGAGAGTTTAAAATTGTTCTAGGTTTAGAACGGTTACCTGTTATAACAATTTCATTTAAGGTTTCGCTATCTGATAAAGTAACGTCGATTATAGATTTTCCATTGACACTAACTTCTTGTGTGCTAAAACCTACGTAACTAAAAACAAGAATAGCATTGTTTCCGACAGTAATGGAATATTTACCATTTTCATCTGTGGTTACTCCGTTGGTTGTTCCTTTTTCAAGAACATTTACCCCAAAAAGAGCTTCTCCATCATTAGCTTTTACAGTTCCGGAAACATTTACTTGCGCAAAAGTTCCCAATGCACTACAAAAGAATAATAGTAAAAAAAAATTTCTCATAATTGTAATTGATGTTTGGTTAGGTAGTAAATATATAAAAAAATAACAGTTGCAAATGATTAGTAATGAGATATTTATTTACATAAGCTAGTTTTTTTCATAGCTTTTTGCTATATGAATAAAAGTTTTCAATACAATTATTTGTCTATATCGTATTCTTGATGCGCTTGAAAATAGTATCTTTGCGGCTTTAAAAATCTAAGAGATGAAAGCTGGAATTGTAGGATTACCTAACGTAGGAAAATCAACACTATTTAACTGTCTATCCAATGCAAAAGCGCAAAGTGCAAACTTCCCTTTTTGCACTATTGAGCCCAATTTAGGCGTTGTAAATGTTCCTGATCCTCGTTTAGAGAAATTAGAAGAACTGGTGAATCCAGAGAAAGTTTTACCTGCTACTGTTGAGATAGTAGATATAGCTGGATTAGTTAAAGGAGCAAGTAAGGGAGAAGGTTTAGGGAATCAATTCTTAGCAAATATTAGAGAAACAGATGCTATTTTGCACGTATTACGTTGTTTCGATAACGATAATATTATTCATGTAGATAACTCTATAGATCCAGTAAGAGACAAAGAAACAATTGATATTGAACTTCAATTAAAAGATTTAGAAACAGTTCAGAAACGTTTAGAGCGTGTAAAGAGAACTGCTAAAACTGGAAATAAAGAAGCGCAAGCTGAATTAGAAGTATTGTTAAAAATAGAAGAAACTTTGTTAGAGGGAACTTCTGTTCGTGCTATAGAGTTCAATGAAAAAGAAGAGGAGTTTGTAAAACCATTACAATTTATTACTTCGAAACCTGTATTATATGTTTGTAATGTAGATGAAAACTCTGCTGTACCAGGAAATTCTTATGTAGATGCTGTAAAAGAAGCTGTGAAGCATGAAAATGCTGAAGTAATAGTACTTGCCGTAGGTACAGAAGCCGATATTACGGAATTAGAAGACTATGAAGAGCGTCAGTTGTTTTTAGAAGATATGGGCTTAGAAGAAGCAGGCGTGTCACGTTTAATTAGATCTGCTTACAAGTTATTAAGTTTACAAACTTATTTTACTGCTGGGGTAAAAGAAGTAAGAGCTTGGACAATTCCTATTGGAGCAACTGCTCCACAAGCAGCTGGAGTGATTCACACTGATTTTGAAAAAGGATTTATTAGAGCGGAAACCATAAGCTATGAAGATTATGTTACTTATGGAACTGAAGCTAAGGTGAAAGAAGCTGGAAAAATGCGAGTAGAAGGAAAGGACTACATTGTTCAAGATGGAGATGTAATGCATTTTAGGTTTAATGTCTAGAAAACTTATCAGATATAAAATAAAAATCCTGTTCCTAAAGAGCGGGATTTTTTGTTTCTTGTCTGTATGATATATGAGCAAGAATTTCCAAGAAAAGAACTAAAACCAATTATTCAAAAATTTTGGATAATTGATAGTGTAGAAGATGCTACTATTAGAAAGGAAAAAATCATTCCAGATGGATATCCAGAAATGATTTTTCACTATGGAGATCCTTATAAAATTAATATTTCAGGTACTTGGGAACAGCAAAGCAATCAGCTAATAGCTGGTCAAATTAGAAATCATTTTTTCTTGGAAAATATAGGTGTTTCTAGAATGTTTGCTATTCAGTTTCAACCTTGGGCTATTAAAGAATTATTTGCTCTTGAAATGTCTTCTATAACAGATCAAGTAATAGAAATGCCTAATCCTATAAAGAAAGCTATGAACTATGTAAATGGAGTAGCTACCAGCAGTTCTTCTTTTCAAGAGAAAGTAAGACTAATAGAAGAATGGTTCTTGAACATGAAGGTAAAACCTTTTAATTCTAAAAGGGATGCAGTACGTTATATTCATGAAAAAAAAGGATTAATTCAACTTCACGAGCTAGAAAACTTGTGCAAAACATCTGAAAGAACCCTAGAACGTTATTTTAAATCCTATGTTGGTCTTTCTCCAAAATTCTACAGCCGTATTATTCGTTTTTCATCTATTTTTAGATTGATTCAAGAAGGTGATATAGATTGGCAAGATATTGTATACAAGGCAGGTTATTATGATCAATCACATTTTATAAAAAATTTTAAAGAGTTTACAGGTGAAGATCCATCTCGTTATGGATTTTCAGAAAAGAACATGGCAAATTTCTTTTTGAAAAAATAGTGTCGGTTTCTTACAATTCTTTTTAAATCATGCCATTTACTTTTGAAGAAAAATCAAATCACATGAAACATATTAAAATCTTATTGGTATTACTTATTCTTCCCTTTTTAACTTCTTGTGAAAAGAACGAGTTGAAAGATGTTGAGTTTTTAGTTGGAACATGGAAAGTTGAAGGAAGAGAAAGTTATGAGTCTTGGGAGCAAATAGAAGGCAAGTTATCAGGTGAGTCTTATAAAATTAAAGAGGGAATTAAAAAAGTTTCAGAAAGTTTAAAAATAGAATCTAAAGACAATCAAATTGTCTATACAGCCACTGTTTTTAATCAAAATCAAGGAAAAGGAATTTCATTTGTTTTGAATACAGATAATAAACAATTATTTTCATTTGAAAACCCAAACCATGATTTTCCAAATAAGATTCAGTATAAAGTTCTCTCTGAAAAAGAACTAGAGGTACATGTGTTAGGGAATGATGGAAAAGGTTTTTCATATAAATTAATCAAAAAGGATTAAAATTCATCTAAGAAGTAGATCAAATCAACCCTATTTATTTTGTGGTAGGTTTTACATATTTAAATATAAACAATGTGAATGTGATAGTAATTTCACAAAGATTTGTTAAAGAATAATTAGTTGTGTAACTAGAGTTAAAAATATCAGTCTTAGTAGTATAAAAACATAAAAAAAATACTCTAAAATGATAACAGAAAATAAAAACATCAGAAAGATTAAAGAAGTAGCACCACAATCGAAAAGTTTAATTTGGAATACCAAAAGAAACCATAGCTATAAGAGTAGAATTAGTTTCTACAGTTAAATAAAAAACAATTGAATAAAAAAAGCGGCATTTATAAATGTCGCTTTTTTTATGCTGAAAAGATATAGTTTTACCCTTTGTAGAAAGGTAACTTTACAATAGTAGCAGGAATTTGTTTTTTACGAACTTGAATAAAAATTTCAGTTCCTGATTTTGTATGGGGTCTATTTACATATCCTAGCCCAATTCCTTTTCCTAAGGAAGGGCTCATAGTTCCTGAAGTTACACTTCCAATTAGATTTCCTTCAGCATCAACAATTTCATATCCTTGTCTTGGAATTCCTCTTTCTGTCATTTCAAAAGCCACTAATCTTCTGGTAATTCCTACTTCTTTTTGCGCTTTTAAATTGTCAGAATTCACAAAGTTTTTGGTAAACTTAGTAATCCAACCTAATCCAGCTTCAATAGGAGAAGTAGTATCATCAATATCGTTTCCATATAAACAATAACCCATTTCTAACCTTAGCGTATCACGAGCAGCCAATCCAATAGGTTTAATACCCCAATCAGCTCCAGCTTCAAAAACTTTGTTCCATACTTCTTCCGCTTGTTCGTTTTTTACATAGATTTCAAATCCTCCAGAACCTGTATATCCAGTCGCAGAAATAATTGCATGATCAACACCAGCAAAATCAGCAACTTTAAATTTGTAAAAAGGAATTTCAGCTAGATTAACAGATGTTAATGATTGCATTGCTTCAATTGCTTTCGGACCTTGAATAGCTAATAAGGAATAGTTATCGGACACATCTTTCAATTCAGCTCCAATACCATCATTGTGTTTGCTAATCCAATTCCAATCTTTTTCAATATTTGAAGCATTAACAACCAATAAATATGTTTCTTCCTTTACTCGATAACATATCAAATCATCTACAATTCCGTTTTGATCGTTTGGGAAGCAACTATATTGAGCATCTCCTATGTTTAATTTTGATGCATCGTTGGAGGTAACTTTTTGAATTAAAGTCAATGCATTTGGGCCTTCCACCAAGAATTCACCCATATGACTTACATCAAAAACCCCAACACCTTCACGAACAGTTTGGTGTTCTACTGTTACACCTTCATATTGTACAGGCATATTATAACCTGCAAACGGAACCATTTTTGCTCCTAAAGCTTCATGTACATGTGTTAAAGCTGTATTTTTCATTGTTTGTTTATTTGATGATTTGTGAAGGCAAATGTATTGAAAATTCAAAGAAAATCGTGTAGCTAAACGAAACCAAAAATTTTGTTAATTATTTTAACGAAGAGAGAATTAATAGTAGATTTGGTTTTCTCAAAAAAACCAATTCATGAAAAAATTATTTTCGTCACTTTTTATGCTGGCATTTATTGCCTTGGGTGTTGCTCAAGATGGAACTCCAACAGATTATTTATCTAAAGAATTTCACAAATCTAGAAGAGATCTTCTTAGGAGCAAAATGCCTAAAAATTCTGTTGCTGTTGTTTTTGCAAACCCAGTGAGAAATAGAGCAAATGATGTAGATTATGTGTATCATCAAGATCCTAACTTTTATTACTTAACTGGATACAGAGAACCCAATGCTGTATTGGTGATTTTTTCTGATGACCAAACTGATGAAAATGGAAATAATTACAACGAAGTAATTTATGTACAACAAAGAAATGCTAGAGCTGAGATGTGGAATGGGAGAAGATTGGGAACCGAAGGGGCAAAAAAACAACTAGGTTTTTCCAAAGCATATAACGGAATTGATTTTGTGAATTCTAAAATTAATTTTAAAGAGTTTGATAAAGTATTTATCGATGGTAAATTCAAGGATGATTATAGAAACCTAGGTGGCGGAACAGATATTTATGATTTGGTAGTTTCTTTTAAAGAAAAATCTGGTTACAATCCTGATAGCTATATTTCAAACGTGAAGAAATATTTCTATAGTCAAATCAAAGAAACTCCAGTAGAAAATAGAGCTAATGTTATTTCTGTAATTAAGAGATATGAAAATCAATATACAGAGCTAAAGAAAGATGCTATCATTCAGGGTTATATTAATGCTGCAGATGAAAAATTAGCCAAAGAAATGCAACAAAAGGTTGCTTTAGCAATGAAGCCTAAAACTAACGTTGATCTAGATTTTATGGGAGCTGCTTTGGCTGATATGAGAGAGATTAAAACAGAGGAAGAGATTAAGTTGCTAACTAAAGCTATCCGAATTTCAGCTGTGGGTCAAATTGAAGTAATGAAGGCGATGAAACCTCATATGTCTGAGACAGAGTTACAAGGAATTCACGAGTTTGTTTACAAAAAATATGGAGCTGAATATGAAGGATATCCATCAATTGTTGGGGCTGGAAATAACGGATGTATCTTGCATTATATAGAAAACAATAAAACCAAAGTAGGAAACGATTTGGTATTAATGGATTTAGGAGCTGAGTACAGAGGATATACAGCTGATGTTACAAGAACGATTCCTGCTAACGGAAAATTTACTCCTGAGCAAAAAGCTATTTATGATATTGTATATAAAGCTCAAGAAGCGGGTATTAAAGCAAGTGTTGTTGGAGCTGGATTTAACGCACCAAATATGGCTTCAAAAGCGGAGATTAACAAAGGTTTATTAGCATTAGGGATTATCAAATCTATTGATGAGAGACATAATTATTTACCGCATGGAGTTTCTCATTATTTAGGATTAGATGTTCATGACCCAGGAACATACAGTAAATTCCGACCTAACACTGTGATTACGGTAGAACCAGGAATCTATATTCCAGAAGGAAGCCCTTGTGATAAAAAATGGTGGGGAATAGCAGTTCGTATTGAAGATGATATCTTAATTACAGAAAAAGGACCTGTAAATCTTTCTGCTGAAGCGCCAAGAACTTCTGATGCTATAGAAAAGATGATGGCTAAACCAAGTGTTTTAGATGCTTTCTTACTGCCTGATTTAGATAAATAAAAAGAAAAATAAAAAAGCGCCAATCGGCGCTTTTTTATTGACTAATAATTTTAAAAACTAATTCTTTTGTTAATGGTTGCCCACTGGCAATTTTTTTAAGCCTTTCAAACGGAAAAATAAAGTCACAACCTTGTTTGTATTCAGAACAGCCGTAAGCCGATTTCCCTTTTAATATTGTTCCTTTTTGGCATTTAGGACAAGGAATTTTATCGTTTTGAGAATTCTCTACTCTTTTCGAAATAACAGATTCTTTCTTAGTTTCTAGTTTGATTGTATAGTTTTCATCAAAACGAAGTAAGCCTTCTACAGATCCCAATTCGGCTTTAAAACCTTTTAAATTTGTCGTAGAACCTTTTTCTAGCAAACGTACTATTTGATTCTCTGAAATCTTTTTTTCATAAATTTTAAAAGGTATTTTGAAAACACATCCTTCTTGATAAGCTGAGCAACCAAATGCAGTTTTTCCTTTCAATAAAGTACCCTTTTTACATTTTGGACAGATTTTGCCAGCAACTTGTTTTTTGGTTTTCTTTTTTGATGATTTTTCTTTTGTATCAATATCAATTGCAGATGTAGTGTGAGATATACGAACTTTGGCTTTACTAGAGCGGACTTCATATACCAAATCATCTACCATTTTTTTCATATTCTTGATAAAAGTTCCAGCATTAAATTCACCTCTTTCTATTTCTTTCAAACGCTTTTCCCATCTCCCAGTAAGCTCTGCAGATTTTAATAATTCATTATCAATTAATTCAATCAACTGAATTCCAGTTTGAGTAGGGACTACCAATTTCTTTTTTCGTTCTATGTATTTTCTTCGAAAGAGCGTTTCTATAATACTAGCACGCGTAGAAGGTCTACCAATTCCATTTTCCTTCATCAATTCTCTCATTTCATCATCATCAACTTGTTTACCAGCTGTTTCCATAGCTCGTAGCAAACTTGCTTCTGTATAATTTCTTGGAGGTTTGGTTTCTTTCTCTAAAAAAGAAGGTTCATGTGTACCTTTTTCACCTTCAATAAAAGAAGGAAGAGTTTGATTATCTTTCTTTTCATTGTCTTTTATCTTAAATACCACTCGCCAACCTTGAGTTAGGATTTCTTTTCCAGTTGTTTTAAAAGGAACTTCAGCAGCTTTAGCAAATACAGAGGTGTTTGACACTTCACTATCATCATAAAAAACAGCGATAAAACGCCTAGTTATTATATCATATACTTGTTGTTGATTGTACTGCAAATTCGCTTCAATCCCAGTAGGAATGATTGCATGATGATCGGTTACCTTGGCATCATCAAAAACCTTTTTTGTTTTTCTTATTTTCTTACCTAATAAAGATTGTGTAAGTTCACTGTACTTAGTGAGTCTTTTTAGAATATTAGGAACTTTAGGATATAAATCATTGGGTAAAAAAGTAGTATCAACTCTAGGATAGGTAACTACTTTCATTTCATATAATTTTTGAACAATCTTTAAAGTTTCATCTGCCGAAAATCCAAATTTATTATTACAATATACTTGTAGTCCTGTGAGGTCAAACAATTTAGGAGCATAATCTTTACCTTTCTTTTTAATTACAGAAACAATTTCAAAGTCAGCAGCTTTTACTTTTTCAGCTAAGATTTGTCCATCTTCTTTTTTGGTAAAACGCCCATCTTCATAATTAAACAAAGTGTTTTTATACGTAGTTTGCAATTCCCAATAAGGTTTTGGCTTGAAGTTTTGAATTTCTTGATAACGATTAACTAGCATTGCTAGGGTAGGAGTTTGTACTCTTCCTATTGACAAAACTTGTTTATAGCCGCCAAATTTAACTGTATATAAACGAGTAGCATTTAATCCTAATAACCAATCACCAATGGCTCTAGAATAGCCAGCATAATACAAATTGTCATACTTTTCTGAGGATTCTAAATTCTCAAAACCTTCTTTGATTGCTTCTTCTGTTAAGGACGATATCCATAATCGTTTTACTTTTCCTTGATAATTTGTTTGATTGATAACCCAGCGTTGTATTAACTCTCCTTCTTGTCCAGCATCACCACAATTGATAATAACTTCTGCTTTTTCAAACAAACTCTTCACAATATTGAATTGTTTTTGAATTCCAGAATCATTGGTAACCTTTGTAGAGAATTTTTCTGGAAGCATTGGTAAGTTGTTTAAATCCCAACTTTTCCAATGAGGTTTGTAATCTTTAGGTTCTAAAAGAGTACATAAATGTCCGAAAGTATAAGTAACGGCATAGCCGTTTCCTTCAAAGTAACCATCACGTTTTGTGTTGGCTCCTAGAATGTTAGCAATTTCTCTAGCAACACTAGGTTTTTCTGCAATACAAACTTTCATCTATTCATTTTGAATAGCGGAAATTAATAAAATATTTGAGAAGATTGACATAAATAAAAGAGCGCTTATAAAGCGCTCTTTTTTGGCAATCAACCAAAATCACCAACCAGATTTGTATTACCATTAATCAATTCAAATCTGGATTTTTATATTAGATCTACAACTTCTTGATTTTTTAAAATATCTTCAAAAGTTTCTCTTTTTCGAATCAAATAATCTTTTCCTTCATAAATCATTACTTCTGCTGGACGATAACGTGAATTGTAGTTAGATGACATAGAAAAACAATAAGCACCAGCATTATGAAAGCACAAAATATCTTCTTCAGAAATTTCAGAGATTCTTCTATTTGAACCAAAAGTGTCTGTTTCACAAATATATCCAACCACAGAGTAGTAACGATCTCTACCAGAAGGATTTGAAATATTGCTAATATGATGATATGAATCATACATCATTGGTCTAATCAAATGATTGAAACCGCTATCAACACTAGCAAAAACAGTTGAAGTTGTTTGCTTTACAACATTTACTTTGGCTAAAAAGAAACCAGCTTCGGAAACCAAAAATTTTCCAGGCTCAAACATCAATGTTACTTCTTTTCCTATCTCATCACAAAACTCATTAAAACGTTGCGAAAGTTGTACACCTAGCTGTTCAATATCTGTGCATATGTCTCCTTCTTTATAAGGAACTTTAAAACCGCTACCAAAATCTATAAAATCAATATTCTCAAATTGCTTAGCAACATCAAACAAAATTTCAGTAGCTCTGATAAATGTGTCAATATCTAAAATATCAGAACCTGTATGCATGTGTATTCCGTTAATATGCATTCCAGTATTTTCAACTACACGTTTGATATGAGGAACTTGATGAATGGAAATTCCAAACTTCGAATCTATATGACCAACAGAAATTTTACTATTTCCTCCTGCCATTATATGTGGATTGATGCGAATACAAACAGGAATGTCTGGATGCTTTTGTCCAAACAATTCCAAAATAGAAAGGTTATCTATATTAATTTGTACTCCTTTCTTAGCAACATTTTCTATTTCTTCTAATGAAACACCATTAGGTGTATATATAATCTTTTGTGGTTCGAAACCAGCTTCCAATCCTAATTGTACTTCTTGAATAGAAACAGTATCGAGACCTGAATCTAACTTCTTAAAATATTTTAAAATATTAATGTTTGATAATGCTTTTACAGCATAATTTAGTTGTAAGCTATTTACCTTATCAAAAGCCTTTGTTATTCTTTGGTATTGTAATGCAATTGTATCTGTGTTATACACGTACAAAGGACTCCCATATTTCTCTGTTAACTCTAATAAAATGTCTGATTCCATGCTGTCAATTTCAATACGAAAGTAGAAAATAATCCATCTTAAAAACAATATGTATTAAAATACAACAAATTGTTATTTTTTGTAAAAATATAATCATTCAGCTAGTGAAAACTCTGTTAATAACTAATGTTCATGGTCATTTTGATTTTTAACGAGAAATCCTATTTTAGCAACTACTTCAAAACTGCAGTTAGATTTTATGGCTCAAGAAACTAAGTATACTGAGGATAATATACGATCTCTAGATTGGAAAGAACACATCAGGATGAGACCCGGTATGTATATTGGGAAGTTAGGTGATGGTTCTTCGGCAGATGATGGTATTTATATTTTGGTAAAAGAAGTACTAGACAACTCAATTGATGAGTATGTTATGGGTGCTGGAAAGACAATTGAAATTTCTATACAAGGGAACAAGGTTACCGTACGTGATTATGGTCGTGGAATTCCTTTAGGTAAAGTGGTTGATGTTGTTTCTAAAATGAATACGGGAGGAAAATATGATTCCAGAGCATTTAAGAAATCTGTTGGGTTGAATGGAGTTGGTACCAAGGCAGTAAATGCATTGTCAACATATTTTCGTGTAGAATCTAATAGAGAAGGTAAATCTGCTTCAGCAGAATTTGAGCAAGGAAATTTAGTTAATCAAGAAAAGTTAGATGAAACCTCCAGAAGAAAAGGAACAAAAGTTTCTTTTATTCCAGATGAAAGTATTTTTAAGAACTACAAATTCAGAAATGAGTATGTAGCAAAAATGCTGAAAAACTATGTGTACCTAAATCCTGGATTGACAATTATTTTTAATGGAGAGAAGTATTTCTCAGAAAATGGTTTGAAAGATTTATTGGAAGACAACAATAATCAAGATGATATGTTGTATCCAATTATTCATTTGAAAGGTGATGATATTGAGGTAGCTATTACGCATAGTAAGACACAATATTCAGAAGAATATCATTCTTTTGTTAATGGTCAGCATACAACACAAGGAGGAACACATCAAGCAGCATTTAGAGAAGCTGTTGTAAAAACTGTACGTGAGTTTTATGGAAAAAACTTTGAAGCTTCTGATGTTCGTAAATCCATTATTTCCGCTGTAAGTATCAAAGTAATGGAACCGGTTTTCGAAAGTCAAACCAAAACAAAACTTGGGTCCACTGAAATGGGCGGAGGCTTGCCAACTGTTCGAACGTATATCAATGATTTTGTTAAAACAAACCTTGATAATTATCTGCATAAAAATGCAGATACAGCAGAAAAACTTCAAAAGAAAATACTACAAGCAGAAAAAGAACGTAAAGAACTTTCTGGAATTCGTAAACTAGCAAGGGAGAGAGCTAAAAAAGCCAACTTGCATAACAAAAAATTACGCGATTGTAGAGTTCACTTTGGAGATACCAAGAAAGAAAACTATTTAGACACCACATTATTTATAACAGAGGGTGATTCTGCTTCTGGATCCATTACTAAATCTAGGAATGTAAATACACAAGCAGTTTTTAGTTTAAAAGGTAAGCCTTTAAATTCTTATGGTTTGTCTAAAAAGATTGTATATGAGAATGAAGAATTCAATCTTTTACAAGCTGCTTTGAATATAGAAGATGGTTTGGAAGATTTAAGATATAACAACATTGTAATTGCCACAGATGCAGATGTTGATGGAATGCATATTCGTTTGTTATTGATTACGTTTTTCTTGCAGTTTTTTCCTGAGTTAATCAAAGAGGGACATTTGTATATTTTAGAAACACCTTTGTTTAGAGTAAGAAACAAGAAAGAAACGATATACTGCTATTCGGAAGAAGAAAAACAACAGGCAATAGATAAATTAAGAGGAAAACCAGAAATCACACGATTTAAAGGATTGGGTGAAATCTCTCCTAATGAGTTTGTGCATTTTATTGGAGATGATATTCGTTTAGACCCAGTAATGCTGGATAAAGAAATGTCGATAGATCAAATGTTGCAGTTCTACATGGGTAAGAACACACCAGACAGACAAAAGTTTATTATTGAGAACTTAAAAGTAGAATTAGATATTGTAGAAGAAGCGTGAAAAAGAAGGCCATAAATATTGTTATTATACTAGCCTTGATTATTATTATATCATGGTTTTTTGAAATAGATTATCAAAATCTCTCTTTTAGTAATAACAGATCACCTTATTTAGGAATTCTCTCCATGGCTCTTCTAATTTTAGCAATGAGAATGGTAAAAAGGCAGCAAAAAAAGTAAACCTGCAATTGAATGAGTGAAGAAATTAACGAACAAGAAGAATTTGACGAAGAATTAAGTCAAGCATCAACTACTGAAGCTACAGAAACCATTACGAAAGTAACTGGAATGTACAAAGAATGGTTTTTAGATTATGCTTCTTATGTAATCTTAGAAAGGGCTGTGCCGGGAATCAATGATGGATTCAAACCAGTGCAACGTCGTATCATGCATTCTATGAAAGATTTGGATGATGGGCGTTATAATAAGGTCGCCAATATAGTAGGACATACTATGCAATATCATCCTCATGGTGATGCATCTATTGCAGATGCTATGGTGCAAATGGGACAGAAAGAGTTGTTGATTGATATGCAAGGAAACTGGGGGAATATTCTTACAGGTGACAGAGCTGCAGCTTCTCGTTATATTGAAGCACGTTTATCGAAGTTTGCTTTAGATGTTGTGTTCAATCCAAAAACAACAGAATGGCAAGCATCATATGACGGGCGTAAAAAAGAACCGGTTCATTTACCTGTTAAATTCCCATTATTGCTAGCTCAAGGAGCAGAAGGAATTGCTGTAGGTTTATCAACTAAAATTCTTCCTCATAACTTTAATGAACTTATTGATGCCTCAATCAAATACTTAAAAGGAAGAAGTTTTAAGATTGTTCCTGATTTCTTAACAGGAGGTATAGCTGATTTTTCAAATTATAATGATGGAAAACGCGGAGGTAAAGTTCGTGTTCGTGCTAAAATATCTCAACTCGATAAAAAGACATTAGTCATTACCGAAATTCCTTTTGGAACTACCACATCGTCTTTAATAGATAGTATCTTAAAAGCCAATGACAAAGGGAAAATAAAGATCAAACGTATTGAAGATAACACTGCAGCTAATGTTGAAATCCTTGTTCATTTGCCGCCAAATATTTCGCCAGATAAAACCATAGATGCCTTATATGCATTTACAAATTGTGAGAACTCTATTTCGCCTTTATGCTGTATAATTGAAGATAATAAACCAAGATTCATTGGAGTTTCTGAAATGCTAAAATCATCTACAGATTATACTGTAGAACTCTTAAAAAGAGAGTTAGAAATTCAACTAAATGAATTAGAAGAACAATGGCATTTTGCTTCATTAGAAAGGATTTTTATTGAAAACCGAATCTACCGAGATATTGAAGAAGAAGAAACATGGGAAGGTGTTATTGCTGCTATAGATAAAGGATTAGAACCTCATGTTAAACATTTAAAAAGAGCGGTAACTGAAGAAGATATTGTTCGTCTTACTGAAATCAGAATTAAGAAGATTTCAAAGTTCGATATAGACAAAGCAAAGCAATTCATTGAAGGTTTAGAAGAGAAAATAGAGCAAGTAAAGCATCATTTAGCCAATCTGATTGAATTTGCTGTAGATTATTTTAAAGAACTCAAATCTAAATACGGTAAAGACAAAAAACGTAAAACAGAGATAAGAACCTTTGATGATATTGTAGCTACTAAAGTTGTAATTAGAAATACCAAACTTTATGTAAACAGAGAAGAAGGATTTGTTGGTACTTCCTTACGTAAAGATGAATATGTAACAGATTGTGCCGACATTGATGACGTAATCATCTTTAGAAAAGATGGTAAAATGATGGTTACTAAAGTTGCTTCAAAGACTTTTGTTGGAAAAGACATCATTCATGTTGCTGTATTTAAGAAAAAAGACAAACGTACAGTTTACAACATGATGTATCGTGATGGTAAAGGCGGACCTAGTTATATGAAACGTTTCAATGTTACTGGTGTCACTCGAGATAAAGAATATGACCTCGCTAATGGCAGTAAATCATCGTTGGTTCACTATTTTACAGCCAATCCTAACGGAGAAGCCGAAGTAGTAACAGTATTATTAAGAGCTGTAGGTAGTGTTAAAAAGCTCAAATGGGATATAGACTTTGCTGATCTTGCAGTGAAAGGTAGAGGCGTAAGAGGAAATACAATTACCAAATACGCTATTCGAAAGGTTGAATTCAAAACTGCTGGAGTTTCTACCTTAAAACCTAGAAAAATTTGGTTTGATGATGCTGTACAGCGCTTAAATGTTGATGATAGAGGGGAATTGTTAGGAGAGTTTAGAGCAGAAGATAAGTTGTTAATAGCAACACAATCAGGGAAAATAAAAGCAGTTTCTCCAGATTTACAAATGCATTTTGAAGAGGATATGATTGTTTTAGAAAAATGGGTGCCCAAAAAACCTATTTCCGCAATCTATTTTGATGGAGATAAATCTAAATACTATGTCAAGCGTTTTTTAATTGAATCTCCAGATAAGGAAGAAGTATTTATATCTGATCATCCAAACTCTCAACTTGAAATTATAGCTACAGACTATAGACCAGTAGGTGAAATAGTATTCTCTAAACGATCTATAGAAAATAAAGAAATCAATTTTGAAGAATTTATTGCAGTCAAGGGAATCAAAGCTCAAGGAAATCAGTTAACATCTGAAAAGATTAAACAAGTAAATCTTTTAGATTCTTTACCTTATGATGAACCTGAAGAAGAACCAATAGAAGAAGTAGAAGTAGTAGATGAAGAAGTAGTAGAAAATTCAAAACAGAATACTACTTCAGTAGAAAAGGAAACTCCAGAAGAGAATTCACCAGACGATACTAATAGTGGCGATGGTCAAATAACTTTATTTTGAGCTATTTCATACGCTCAAAAAAAGTAAGCTCATAATCAGGAAGTAATTCTGGATTGGTGATTTTAATGATATCCTTTAAAACAAGATCTGGTCGAGTAGGAGCTAGTTCAAAATAAATAACTCCGCCTGTTTTTCCTGTTTTAGTTGAAGGTGTATAAATGTTGTTATTTTTAAATGCTTTAAAATCTGCGTAATGCTTATTCGCTTCTAACATTTGTTCTTTTGAAGAAAAATAACCTGGAGCTATCCAAAAATCTGCATCTTGCCCTTTGTCAAAAACACTTTCGAAACTTAAATTCAAGCTTCCTTTACCTTCAGAGTCAGCCCATAAATATTCAACATTAGCATCTTTTAAAAATTGAGCTACAAAGCTTTCGCCACCTGGCAAACTCCAAACATCATTTCGCATAATAGCTCCAGATAAGATAGAAGGTTTATTCTTCGATGTTTTGGCAATCTCTATAGCAGCTAAGTAATCTGATTCTATTTTGTTAAATATACTGTCTGCTTCTTTTTTCTTATCAAATAATGCTCCAAAAAACTTAATCCATTCAGCTCTTCCTAATGGAGTTTCCTCTAACCAATCTCCATTGATAATTACTGGAATTCCATTTTGCTCTATTAAATTGTAGGTTTTATTCGTTTTAGTCATAGAAAACCCTACCACAACATCAGGATTTAATTCAAAAAGAACTTCGGTATTCATTGAAAATTCTTTTCCTAATTCTTTTACAAAACCTTGTTCAATTCTTTTTCTTGTTCTTTCAGAAGAAACATATTTGGTGTTTTGAAATCCAACCAATCGATTTTCCACTTCTAATAATTCCAACATTGGAATATGAGTTGTAGATGTTACTACGATATTTTCAATAGGAGTAATTATTTGTGCCAAACTTTCTGAAGAGTCAACTTTATTTACAAGTAGGTACTCAAATTGTTCTTTCGCCTTAGGATACGGAGTCTTGATTGTTATTTTTTTACTTTTATTAAAATACTGAATATCAAAGCTTTTAGAATGCTTTATTTCAAGTGTAAGTTTATTTTTAGTCTCTTTGCTTTTTTTTCTAGAATCTTTACTGCATGAAAAGCAAAAGAAAGAAAATATAAGCGCTAAACAGAGTGCAAGACTATGATGTTTCATAAAGTGTATTTGGAAGAACAAGATTACAAAATGTTTTATAAACACTTAGTTAAACTAAATTATTTTGTTATACATTTGCGCTGATTTTTGGTTTTACTACCAACATCGTTGTTAGTAAATTAAAAGGGAATTTGGTGAAAATCCAAAGCTGTTCCCGCAACTGTAAGTTTATGTCGAACATGTTTCGGCACCTCTTTTTTAAGAGAAGCTATTACTACAAATACCACTGGTCAGATGTCGAAATAAATTCGACAGAAGCTGGGAAGGTTTAATAGTTTAAAACAAGCCAGGAGACCTGCCTAAAATCACGAGTAAAAACTTTCGGGATAAAAGTTTGTGCACTATACCAACATGTGATACAAAAATTTTACCTGATTTATTTGTAAAAATTAAATCATTAAAAATGAAAAAACAATGGATGCTTGTAGGTGCTTTTGCCTTAAGTCTATTGGGCTCTGCCTACGCGCAAGAAAAAAAAGAAACTGAAAAAAGAGAAAAGTTAGATGAAATAGTTATCGACTCTCGTTTCAAAATTAAAAAAGAAAACTCTGGTAAAGTTGTTCATAAGATAACACCAGCTGTAATTGAACAAAACAAAGGGAAAACAGTAATTGATTTGATCAATAGAGTTTCTGGAATTGAAATTAATGGAAACACTAGTGTTTATGGACAAAATCTTGGATACTTTGTTCGCGGTGGACGTTCTAATGAAGTAGTAATTTTGATTGATGGTTTACAAGTTGTGAATCCGTTACAAAACAGCTTCGATCTTCGGTACATTGATCTTGAACAAGTAGAATCAATTGAAGTTAGTAAAGGAGCTTCAAGTACTTTATATGGGTCTGGAGCAGCTACAGCTGTAATTGATATCCGTACTAAAAAAGCTTCTGAAGGTTCAATTAATGGAACAATTGGAACTTTTCTAGGAACTAACCAAACTCAAGATTCAGAAAATGTTGGAAGTTTGATACAAACTAACTTTGGCATCAATGGGAAGACAGATGATTTTAATTATTTAGTTACATTTTCATCTTTTGAATCAGCTGGAATGACGGCAGCTAAAGACGAAACTTTGAATCAAATCTTTACTGAAGATCCTTTCAGAAGAAATAACTTTGATGTACGTTTAGGATACGATTTTTCAGAAAAGTTTACGACCAACGCGACTTTCTCTATCAATAATTTTAACTATAGTTATGATGCAGGGTCTTTTGTTGATGCAGAAAATAGAGCAAGAGAAACCAACACTCGTTTTGGATTATCTTCTGAATATCGTTATGACAAAGGGACAGTAAACGTAAATTTTGCTTACAGTAAATTTGATGTTAATCGTGTAAATACTTCATTTCCTGGGAAAAGTAACGGTAGTAACACTATGATTGATGCTTTTATAAAGCATAACTTTGATAAAATCAAGTTGATTGCTGGTGTTAACTTCCAAAGTAATGAGATTCAAACATTTTCTATTCCTTTCGGAGCAACTGAATTAACTGAAACTCAGTTTGCACAAGACCCAAAGACTACAATTACAGATCCATATGCAAATATTGTATACATCTCTGAAAATGGATTCAATGTCAATGCTGGTGTACGCTTAAATAATCACAATATTTATGGTAATCATCTTGTATACAATTTTAACCCGTCTTATCGTTTTACAAATGAAAATGGTTACACACGTATTTTTGGATCATATAGCACTGCATTTGTTGCACCATCAATCCAAGAGTTATTTTCTTCATTTGGAAACCCTGAGTTAGATCCGCAAGAAAGTACTACGTATGAGTTTGGAGCTGAGTATAAGCGTAACACATTTACGGTAAATGTTGTATACTTTAATAGAGATGTAGAGAACATTATTGTTTATGATTCAACATTATTCAAAATGGTTAATGGGGGTGACACAACGATCAATGGAGTAGAAGTAAACTCTTCTTTTGATATTATTGATGATTTGGTGGTGAATGCTAATTATACATATACAAAGAATGATGATATTGCTATTCGTATTCCTAAGAACAAATTCAATGCTGGAGTTACTTACAGCTTATCAGATAAAACAAACTTCTTACTAGACTATCAATATGTAAGCGATCGTGATGATACTGATTTTAGAGATTTCTTAAATGTTCAGAATGTTACTTTAGAGTCTTACTCTTTACTAGATTTAGGAGCTACTCATAAATTGATGAAAGGTCTTACCTTGTACGGAAATGTAACAAATTTACTTAATGAAGATTACCAAGAGATTTTTGGATTTTCAACAAGAGGAGTTAACTATAAATTCGGACTCCGTTTTAAATTTTAATTCCTGATTCTTCAGGATTCCCCCGATTTTTGCTTTATTGTAGAATTGCAAAAAGAAAAGCGCCGATTTCTCGGCGCTTTTTACTTTCTATTTATAAAATATTATAAAAGTCTTCTAACTTCTTTTTTCAAAAACGCCACAGCAGTGTTGGTTTGTGGTTCTTTTTTAGAATACTCTAAAAGAACCTTTTCTCTAAAATCATTGGCAGAATCTGAAGTGTCTGCAACTAACCTTAAGGTATTAATCATGGCAGATTTTGAAGCAATAATTACATTCCAGCATTCATCCGTAATATAGAGTTGTTGTACCATATTATGTTCAAATTCTTGATCTATATTACCCATCAACAATTGTAAATAAGCTTCTTTATTATCTCCAATCGGTTTCACCCTTAATAATAGCTTTACAGGATTAATTCGTTCACAAAACAATAGCATTCTTTCATAAGCTTGAAGCTTGATGGGTAAAGATTCTTTTTTCTTTTCAGCTAAGAGTTCCAGTTTCTTTTCACTATTTCCTTGTTTTAAGAAACCACTAAATATAAAGTAGGCAACTCCTCCAGTTACAATTGCTGGTAGTGCATAAGCCAAACCTTCTAAAATTTTGTCTTCCATAATTCAAAAATATTCTTTTTGAATGGGATGGTCAAAATTTTATCAGCATTTATAAATAGTTGATTCTCTTTATTATTTGCCTTTTAAGAAATCGAAGACTTCTTTATTACTGTAGACATTCCATGCGCTTAATTGATATAATAGATTTACTTGCTCTTTTGTGAGGGAAATCCCATTAATTAAACCATTCTCACCAATAAGTTTATACAAAGGAAAGTCTGGAAATTTTCCATTAGGACCTTTGCATATCTCTTTTTTTACTTCATCAGGTAAATCTTTATACCAATCATATACAAATTCATTATAGACCCATAAAACTTCAACAGATTGGTTTTCTTTAATCCCCCACCATTTATTTGCTTTTGTCTTCAATTTCGTTTTTGTCATTACAGTTTTACCTTCTTTCTTAGCTTTTGCCAAACCTTCATAAACTATATTAAAATCTGATTGTTTGAAAACTTGATTATGTATTTGGTTTCCAGTGTTGTATCCGAATAAAGGAAATAAATCAGAAGATACTTGACTTGGTAATGGTGGACAATTAGCACTTGGCTCTAATGTAACGTCTAACGGAGTATTTGTATTAATAAATACCACTGCTTTTTTTACGCCACGTTGCAACAAAGAGATAAGGCCAAAATTCTCTAAGTTTCCTCCATCAGTAAAACGATATTTTTGAGCATCTTCTACAACTCCATTTTCAGAAATAGGCCAATATTCTTCTTCAGGAATCAATTGATCTGCGGAAAAATGTGTTAATATTTCTGAGCCTACTTGCGCTAAAAGACTAGAACTAAACATAGCTCCATAAGCAGCACTGCTGGTTCCAGTTGCATCAACAGCTTCAAAACGTTGTTTTGCTAATTTTACTCGAAGTTTAGTAGCTTGATTGTTTAATAATTGTCTATTCTGAGAACGAAGTAAGTCACTACCAAATCCAAAAGACTCAACAAAACCACCACCAGCATTAAAACTAATTGTTTTACCTGTTAAGATCTCAGTATCTGTTACTCCAATAGGATTGTTAGAACCTATATATAAAGGTGTGTAATTGAATACAGATAAATTTTCTGGGTTTTTAATTGGTAAATATTTATTTGGAGCTAATAAGCTTGAATTAACAATCAAAAAAGGTCTTTTTATATCTCCTTTTTGATTGTGAACCGTAATAAAATCACTAACCTTTAATTTAGGATTTCTGTCTAAAATAGCATTTCTAGTACTGTCATTTAATGTAAAATACTTTGGATGCTTTGGGTCATATAAGCCATAAGGCTTTAAGTAAGTACTACCTACAGCGTCAATCCATACATAATCCATCTTTTGTAAAATACCTAGAGTAAGTGAACCTAGAGCTAGCCTTTCTAAAGCATCATCAATCAAATGCTTTGAGATTACTTCTCCCATAAAACCTTTAGGCATATAACCTAAAAGCTCCATGCTAATTTCATTTGGTTTTGCAATAGTTCCTAGAAGTTGTTTGTCATTTTCAGCACCACTATTATAGTAAGTAAAAATAGTAGAAGCCCAAGAACCTCCAGAGACAGCAGATATATAGCCAATATCATTCCATAATCCCAAGCTATCAAGGCCTTTCATTTGCCCTAAAGCACAATTCATTGCTCTAGTACCACCTCCCGAAAAGCATACTCCAGTAGAAGGTAAATTCAATTTTGCTTCTGGGAAATCTAGAGGTGTATTTGCCGTATCCCATGCCAAAACAGTAGCTTTTGTTCTACATCCCAAGCAGAAAACTATTGAAAATGCTAAGACTATTGTTGCTTGAATATAAATATTAGATTTGATTTTAGTTGAATTCATAATAGGTTGATTTTGAGTGGTTAACATACAAAATCTTACCACGCCATTTATAGGTAATTCTACGCGTTTACGATAGAAGATGACAATTCATCTATCAAAAATTACATTTCAGTAAGAAGATTTTTACACAGCATGTCAATTTTATGACTTTTGAGGCATAATTCAATTAGATATGATACAAGTAACCAATCTTTCCAAATCGTATTCAGATATCAAAGCAGTAGATGGTGTAAGTTTCTTTATAAAAAGGGGAGAGGTTTTCGGTCTTTTAGGACCAAACGGAGCTGGAAAATCAACTACTTTACATATGATGAGTTCACTTTTAAAAAGTGATACAGGAACCATACAAATTGATGGGGTTACATTAAATGGAGACTCAAAAAAATTCAAACAACTTATAGGTGTTGTTCCTCAAGAAATATCATTATATGAAGAATTATCGGCTTATGATAATTTAATGTTTTGGGGTAACCTATATAAAATACCGTCAAAAGAGCTAAAAGAAAGAATATCTAAAACCTTACAATTAATAGGTTTATTTGATCGTAAAAATGATTTGATAAAGACATATTCAGGAGGAATGAAAAGACGAATTAACATTGCTGCTGCTTTATTGCATCAACCTAAAGTGTTGTTAATGGATGAACCAACTGTAGGAATTGATCCCCAAAGTAGAAATCACATTTTCGAAGTAATTGAAGAATTAAATAAACAGGGAATGACAATTATTTACACAACGCATTATATGGAAGAAGTAGAGCGATTGTGTAATAGTATTGCAATTATTGATTCAGGTAAAATCATTGCTCAAGGAACACAAGAAGAATTACAAGAATTAGTTCCAGCAAAAGAAATTGTTGAATTAGAATTTAATTTTCTCTCTGAAAACCAAGTTATTCAATTAAAGGAAATGCTTTCATATCAAATGATCCAAAAAGAAAATAAATTAATTATTGAGTCTTCAGTAAGGGAGCTTTCGCAAATAATAACAGCTTGCAATAGTCTCGATTTAACTATTAAAGACATTCAACTTCAAAAAATAAATTTAGAAACAATCTTCTTGAATCTAACAGGAAAGCAATTACGTGATTAATTATAAAACAACCAGACATGATACTTACGATATTAAAAAAAGAATTAAAAATTTATTTCTCTGATAAGAAAGGAGTGCTTTTAACATTCTTACTGCCGGTTATCTTAATCAGTTTATTTGCTTTCTCCTTTGGAGGAGTAGGTAGAAAGAAAAGTTCACCAAGACCTTCTACTTTGGTCATTGTAGATAAAGATAGTACAGAAACGTCTATGAATTTCATATCCAAATTAGAACAGCAGCCTACATTACGTTTAGTAAGATATCAAGAAGCAGAAGCAGAAGAACGTATCCGTAAAGGAAAAAGTACAGCAGCTCTTATTGTAAAAGAGGGTTTTGGAAGGGCAGTGAAAGATCAACAAAGTTTGCCTCTAGAACTAAAATATGATGTTGCTAGAGAAATACAAACAAGAATGATATTGGCGGTTGTAAGAGGAAATTTAGTTAGAAACTATGGAAACATTGAAGCTTTAAATAATGTACATGTAAAGATGACTTCTGTTATTAAGCCTAGTAACAATAAGCCAAATCCTGGTTTAGTACAGGCGGTAGCTGGGACAGCTATTATGATGCTGTTGTTTACCATAGCTGCTATTGGAGGTGGATTATTAGAAGAAAAAGAAGCAGGAACTTTAAAACGATTGTTAAGCTCTCCTATAAAACCGATGGATATTCTGTTTGGAAAAATGCTAACAGGAATTATTATATCCATTTTACAATTAACTGCTATGTTTGTCTTTGCCTGGTTGGCATTCGGTTTACCAATTTTTATGGATACAGTATCTTTAATCCTGCTTATTTTGACTATTTCCTTTGCTGTTTCAGGTTTTGGAGTGTTGCTTGTGTCAACTGTAAAAACTCGTCAACAACTTCAAGGTATGAGCACCATTATCATTATTTTAATGTCAGCAATTGGAGGTAGTATGATTCCAATTTCGATGATGCCTGCATTTATGCAGAAGGCAGCTGTAGTTAGTGTTAACTATTGGGGTATTCAAGGCTTTTTTGATATTTTCTGGAGACAATTAACACTTGTTGAAATTCTACCAAAAATGGGAATCTTAATGGCTATAGGATTTGGAATGACATTAATTTCTATGCGATTATTTAAGAAAAATATAGTGTCAATAGAATAAAAGCTACTAAGCTCAATGCTAAGGGGGTTATTGCAAAGAGCTTTTGTAGCTTATTTTAGGGGGGTAGGGGTATGATTTTTCTTTTCTTTCCAAAGTTCTTTATACTGATCTATCCATTTAAATGCTGGAACTAACATCTTTGGCTCTACCTTACACAAGCGTTCTCTTCCCTTTTTATTGATGCTTATAATTCCACATTCATTTAGAATTTTTAAATGCCTTGAAATTGCTGGACGACTAATTTCATAATTCTTTGCTACGTTGTTAACATTCATCGATTGCTCTGCTAAAAGTTTGATAATATCTCTTCTAACTGGATCTGCAATAGCTTGATAAACGTCTCTTCTCATAAGTTTTTGATAATTAATCTGTTACAAATATATATGTAACCATTCGGTTACGCAAATTTTTTTACAAAAAAATGCACAAAAAATTCATAAACCCTTTATAGAGTAGGGCTGTAGAGTGTAAAAAAAAATTAAGTGAAGGTTTAAATAAGATAGTTTTTTAACTTTTCAATCTTTTAAAATCAATAATCTGAGAGTAAATTAGTTACCAGAATTACAATTAAATGTGGTTTTAGTTTTGTTATGCGTTTTTGTTTATCCAATTGTTACTTACTAACCCAAAATTGTCAATAACTTTACTTGTCGCTATGCATTGCTAATGGTATTTTAGCGTCTCCAATTTCGAGTTCACTTGAAGCACTATTTAGATACATTAAATCCGGCACAAAAAGCTGCGGTATTACAAAAAGATGGCCCAATGATTATAATTGCTGGAGCCGGATCAGGTAAGACCAGAGTACTTACATTCCGTATTGCACATTTAATGCAAGAAGGAGTTGATGCTTTTAATATTCTAGCATTAACATTTACTAATAAAGCAGCCAGAGAGATGAAAGATAGAATTGCATCTGTGGTAGGAGTAAGTGAAGCCAAGAATCTTTGGATGGGAACATTTCACTCAGTTTTTGCAAGAATCTTAAGAGCAGAAGCTGATAAACTAGGATTTCCATCTAATTTTACTATTTATGATACGCAAGATTCTGTTCGATTGATTACGTCAATCATCAAAGAAATGGGATTGGATAAAGATCGTTACAAACCTAAGCAGATTTTAAACCGTATCTCTTCTTTTAAAAATAGCTTAATAACCGTTCGAGCTTATTTTAATAACTCAGATTTACAAGAAGCTGATCTAATGGCTAGTAGACCTAAAGTGGGAGATATTTATAAAGAATACGTAGAACGTTGTTTTAAATCAGGAGCGATGGACTTTGATGATTTATTACTTCGTACTAATGAATTACTAGCAAGACATCCTGATGTCTTGGCTAAATATCAAGATAGATTTCGGTACATTCTAGTTGATGAGTATCAAGATACAAATCACTCTCAATATTTAATTGTACGTGCATTAGCCGATCGCTTTCAAAATATTTGTGTAGTAGGAGATGATTCTCAAAGTATCTATGCGTTTCGTGGGGCGAATATTCAAAACATTCTCAATTTTCAAAAGGATTACCCAGATGTAAAAACATTTAAGTTGGAGCAAAATTATCGCTCCACTCAGAATATTGTAAATGCTGCCAACTCTGTTATTGAAAAAAACAAAACGAAACTAGATAAACAAGTATGGACTTCAAATGACAAAGGTGAGTCAATTAAAGTAATGCGAACTATTTCTGATGGTGAAGAAGGACGCTTTGTTGCACAATCTATATTTGATAACAAAATGAATAAGCAATTGCAAAGCGATCAGTTTGCAATTTTGTATCGTACCAATGCGCAATCTAGAGCTATGGAAGACGCATTACGAAAAAAGGATATTCCTTATAGAATATATGGAGGCATCTCTTTTTATCAACGAAAAGAGATTAAGGATTTACTATCCTATTTAAGAATGCTCATTAACCCAAATGATGAAGAAGCATTAAAACGAATTATCAATTACCCCGCAAGAGGAATTGGAGCAACCACTATCGATAAGCTAACCATTGCTGCTAATCACTATAAAAAATCCATTTTTGATATCATCAAGAATTTGGATAAGATAGATTTAAAGATCAATACAGGAACAAAAACCAAATTGCAAAATTTCCTAAACATGATCTTACGTTTTCAAATTGATGCCCAAAAATTAAATGCATTTGAAATAGCTGATTTGGTTGTAAAGCAAACACAACTTATTAAAGATCTTGAAAAAGATGGTACTCCAGAAGCGGTAAGTAAAGTTGAGAATGTTCAAGAGTTACTTAATGGAGTCAAAGATTTTATTACAGATAGAATTGAAACAGGAGAAGATTCTTCTCTAACAGCCTTCTTAGAAGATGTTGCTTTGGCCACCGATTTTGATTCAGATAAAAAAGATGACAAACCTAGGGTTTCTTTGATGACAATTCACTTAGCAAAAGGATTGGAATTTCCTTATGTATACATTGTAGGATTAGAAGAGAATTTATTCCCTTCCGCAATGAGTATGAATACGCGAGCAGAATTAGAAGAAGAAAGACGTTTATTTTATGTAGCATTAACAAGAGCTGAAAAACAAGCTTATTTAACATATGCTCAAACTCGTTATCGTTGGGGTAAGCTTACCGATGGAGAACCTAGTAGGTTTTTAGAAGAAATTGATGAGCAATTCTTAGAGTATTTAACACCTAAAGTAATTGAACCTTCTGTAAATAGATTTGTAGACCAAAGTATTTTTGGTGATGCCCCAAAGAAGATTCGCTTTCAAAAGCCTATTCAAAGAAAGAGAGCAGAAAGAGAGCAGGCGAAAAAAACAAACTTCACACCTCCTAAGAACCTTAGAAAGGTTTCTCAAACGCAATCAAATGCTAACTTATTTGATGATAAAATTACTGTAGGCAACTTCGTAGAACACAATAGATTTGGTAAAGGAGAAGTTATTGGATTAGAAGGAGCAGGGGCCAATAAAAAAGCAGAAATATTGTTTGGAACAGTAGGAAAAAAGAAACTATTATTACAATTTGCAAAGCTTAAAATTATTGGATAAATCGATGCAATCGAACCAAATAATACGTATTTTGCAAAGCATAAAACTTCATAAGAAAGATAGATGACATTTGATTTAGAATACAATTCAGAAAGAACCACCATGATTATTCCTGAATATGGAAGACATATTCAAAAACTAGTAGACCATTGTGTGAGCTTAGAGTCCAAAGAAGAACGAAATAAAATGGCGCAAGCTATTGTTGATGTTATGGGTAATTTACAACCTCACTTACGTGATGTCCCAGATTTTAAACACAAATTGTGGGATCAATTACATATCATGTCTGACTTTAGATTAGATGCAGATTCGCCTTATGAAAAACCATCTAAAGAAGAATTACAAGAGAAACCAGAACCTTTAAATTACCCGAAATCAGCTTCAAAATATCGTTTCTATGGGAACAATATTCAAATTATGATTGATACAGCGCTTACATGGGACGGAGGTGAAATGAAAGATGCTTTAGTTTATACTATAGCAAATCACATGAAAAAGTGTTTTTTAAGTTGGAACAAAGACACAGTTGAAGATGATGTTATTTTTGAGCATTTATTTGAATTATCTGACGGAAAATTAGATTTAAGGAATTCTGAAGAACCATTATCTGAATCTAAAGATTTACTGAAAAGTAGAAGAGGTCAAGGTCAGAACAAAGGGAAAGGGAAGAATCAACAACATAAAAATAGAAAAAGATAAATGGCTTCTTTTAAAATTGAAGGCGGACACCAATTAAATGGATCTATAACGCCACAAGGCGCTAAGAATGAAGCATTGCAAGTAATATGCGCTGTTTTGCTTACCCCAGAAAAAGTGCGTATTGATAATATTCCCAATATTATTGATGTTAACAAACTGATATTTATCCTAGGAGAATTAGGAGTGAAAATTGAAAAGCATTCTGTCAATAGTTATACGTTTCAAGCAGATGATATCAACTTACAATACTTAGAATCTGCCGATTTTAAAAGAGACGGGAGTTCTTTACGGGGCTCAATAATGATTGTAGGTCCTTTGTTAGCTAGATTTGGTCGAGGATATATCCCTAGACCTGGAGGAGATAAAATTGGTCGTAGAAGATTGGATACACACTTTGAAGGATTTATTCGTTTAGGTGCAAAATTCCGTTACAATAGAGAAGAATATTTTTATGGTGTTGAAGCTGAAAATGGGTTAACAGGTACAAACATGTTACTCGATGAAGCTTCAGTTACAGGAACAGCCAATATTATCATGGCTGCTGTTCTAGCTAAAGGAACTACAACAATCTATAATGCAGCTTGTGAGCCTTATATTCAACAATTATCTAAAATGTTGAACAGTATGGGAGCTAAAATAGGAGGAGTTGGCTCAAACTTGTTAACCATAGAAGGAGTGGATTCTTTAGGAGGTTGCTTACACAGAGTACTGCCAGATATGATTGAAATAGGAAGTTGGATTGGAATGGCTGCTATGACACAATCTGAGTTAACCATTAAAAATGTTAGTTGGGATGACCTTGGACAAATTCCAGATGTATTTAAAAAATTAGGAATTCAATTAGAGAGAAGAGAGGATGATATCTATATTCCTCAACAAGATTCTTATGAAATACAAACTTATATTGATGGATCTGTGTTAACAGTTGCAGATGCGCCTTGGCCAGGATTTACGCCAGATTTACTAAGTATCGTTTTAGTAGTTGCTACCCAAGCTAAAGGAACAGTTTTAGTACATCAAAAGATGTTTGAAAGCCGCTTGTTCTTTGTCGATAAGTTAATCGACATGGGAGCAAAAGTAATTTTATCAGATCCACACAGAGCTGTAGTCATTGGACATAACAGACAATCTCAGTTGAAAGCGACTAAGATGACATCGCCGGATATTAGAGCCGGAATCTCGTTGTTAATTGCAGCCTTGTCAGCTAAAGGAACAAGCATCATTAATAATATAGAGCAAATAGATCGTGGGTATGAAGATATTGAAAATCGTTTACGCTCTTTAGGTGCTAAGATTGAAAGAATTAAAGACTAATTTATTAGTCAAACAATAATAAACAAGATAATAGTGCCACTTTGGCACTATTTTTTTGTTGGCAAAATTATTGACTATAAAATGTAAACATTTTAATCATTACTAAAAATGAGTAAAGAAGAAAAGATACACGAAGAAGAAATTAAAAATCAAGAGCAAGAAGCTCAATCAGAAGAAAATCAAGAGGTTGTAAAAGAAGAACCAACTGCTGAAGATTTATTACAACAAGAAAAAGATAAATATTTACGTCTGTTTGCAGAGTTTGAAAACTATAAAAAACGTACAACAAGAGAACGAATAGAATTGTTTAAAACTGCCAGTCAGGAACTCATGACATCTTTACTGCCAATCTTGGATGATTTTGACAGAGGTTTGACAGAAATCAAAAAAGCAAAAGACAAGGAGCTGTTAAAAGGGATGCAGCTGATTAATGATAAATTTAAAAGCACCTTAACTCAAAAAGGGTTATCTGAAATTAAAGTAAAACAAGGAGATACTTTTGATGCTGAAGTTCACGATGCAATAACTCAAATTCCTGCACCTAATAATAAGTTAAAAGGGAAAATTATTGACGCAGTTGAAAAAGGGTACAAGCTTGGAGATAAAATTATCAGACACCCAAAAGTGGTTGTTGGACAATAAAAACGATTAACAATTTACAATTAGCAATGTTCAATTGAAAATTGACCACTGATAATTACTCATTGAATAACTATGGCTAAACAAGATTACTACGAAGTATTAGGGATTTCTAAATCAGCTTCGGCAGCTGAAATAAAGAAGGCTTACAGAAAGATGGCAATAAAATACCATCCTGATAAAAATCCTGATGATAAAGGCGCAGAAGAAAAATTCAAACAGGCAGCGGAAGCTTATGAAGTATTAAGTGACGAAAATAAGAAAGCTCGTTACGATCAGTATGGACATGCAGCTTTTGAAGGAGGTCAAGGTGGATTTGGCGGCGGCGGAATGAATATGGATGATATCTTCAGTCAATTTGGAGATATATTTGGAGGAGCTTTCGGAGGTGGATTCGGAGGATTCGGAGGAGGATCAAGACAAGCTAGAGTCAAAGGAGGAAATTTGAGAATTCGCGTAAAACTTACTTTAGAAGAAATTGCAAAAGGTGTAGAGAAAAAAGTAAAGGTTCGTCGTAAAGTTCAAGCCGATGGAGTTTCTTATAAAACCTGTTCAACTTGTAATGGATCTGGTCAACAAATGCGTGTTACCAATACTATATTGGGAAGAATGCAAACAGCAACTACCTGCGGAACATGCCAAGGAACTGGAGAAGTTATTAGTAGCAAACCCAATGGATCGGATTCTCAAGGATTGATTGTAAAAGAAGAAACAGTTTCTATCCAAATACCAGCTGGAGTTACCGAAGGTGTTCAGTTAAAAGTTGGAGGAAAAGGAAACGAAGCGCCTGGGAAAAACTCTATATCAGGAGATTTATTAGTGTTGATAGAAGAAATTCCACATGAAATATTAAAAAGAGAAGGTACCAATGTACACTATGACTTGTATGTAAACCTTTCTGAAGTAATTCTTGGAACTAGTAAAGAAATTGAAACAGTTACAGGAAAAGTAAAAGTTAAAATAGATGCAGGTACTCAATCAGGAAAGATATTACGATTAAAAGGAAAAGGGTTGCCAAGCATAGAGCGTTATGGAACAGGAGATTTCTTAATTCATATCAATGTTTGGACTCCTCAAGAGCTAACTAAAGAACAACGTCAGTTTTTTGAGAAAATGATTGATGATGAGAACTTTACACCATCGCCTAAAAAGTCAGATAAATCTTTTTTTGAAAAAGTAAAAGACATGTTTTCTTAAATAAAGAGAATTTTTTCAAAAAATGTTTTCTCAATTTAAATAAAATATTAAATTTGTCTTGTTGTTGGTAAAACAACAACACTTTTTCTTTTTCATAGCAATTTTTCCCACTCAATCTTTGAGTGGGTTTTTTTATGAATAAAGATGTATTTTAGACAACATAAAGCAGGCCTATCTTATCGCCACGCTTTTGGCGTGGAGGAAAGTCCGGACACCATAGAGTAGCATAGCGGATAACATCCGTCCGGTGTAAACCGAGGACCAGTGCAACAGAAAGCAAGTACAGTTCGGCTGTAGTGAAACCAGGTAAACTCTATGCGGTGCAATGCCACGTATATTGGAGCTTCGAAATTTCGTAAAAGGGTTACTCGCCCGATTCCAAGGGGTAGGCAGATAGATTCTAAGAGTAATTTTAGAACTAGATAAATGATAAGACTCACTTGAGTACAGAATCCGGCTTATTGGCCTGCTTTTTCATACATTATTTACGTTTCTTGATTATCAACTTGATAATATAAGCTGCTTTTTTTAGTTAAAAATTACAAATAATTCATTTATAGAGATATTAAATGAATTATATCTATTAATTAATCGATTTTAGTGTTTATCTTTCAAATGTCATTAGAAAGCATTAATTTTGTGCGACCAAAAACACTTAAAAACAAATATTTATGGCTTTTGATATTCAGATGATCAAAGAGGTCTACCGTAATGTTGCTGAAAGAGTAGATGCGGCAAGAGAAATTACAGGCAAACCTCTTACACTAGCAGAAAAGATATTGTACTCTCATTTATGGGATGGAAACCCTAACAAAGCATTTGTTAGAGGTAAGGATTATGTAGACTTTGCACCAGACAGAATTGCTTGTCAAGATGCAACAGCGCAAATGGCCTTATTACAATTTATGCAAGCTGGTAAAAACAAAGTTGCTGTTCCAACAACAGTACATTGTGATCATTTGATACAAGCAAAAGTAGGAGCAGGTAAAGACCTTCAAAATGCACTTAATACAAGTAATGAGGTTTTTAATTTCTTAGAATCTGTTTCTAATAAATATGGAATTGGATTTTGGAAACCTGGAGCAGGTATTATTCACCAAGTTGTTTTGGAAAACTATGCTTTCCCTGGAGGAATGATGATAGGTACAGATTCGCATACAGTTAATGCTGGTGGATTGGGAATGGTTGCCATCGGAGTTGGAGGAGCTGATGCTGTAGATGTAATGGCAGGTATGCCATGGGAATTAAAATTCCCAAAATTGATAGGTGTAAAATTAACAGGAAAACTATCTGGATGGACATCACCTAAGGATGTTATTTTGAAAGTTGCTGATATCTTAACAGTAAAAGGAGGAACAGGAGCTATCGTAGAATATTTTGGCCCTGGAGCTACGGCAATGTCATGTACAGGTAAAGGAACTATTTGTAACATGGGAGCAGAAATTGGAGCCACAACTTCTACTTTTGGTTATGATGAAACAATGGAACGCTATCTAAGAGCTACAGAAAGAGCAGATGTTGCAGATGCAGCTAATGAAGTGAAAGAGTACTTAACTGCAGATCCAGAAGTTTATACAAACCCTGAGCAATATTTCGATCAAGTTATTGAAATCAATTTATCGGAGTTAGGACCATTATTAAACGGACCTTTTACACCAGATCTTTCTACTGAAGTAGGAAAAGATATGACAGCGAAAGCTACAGAAAACGAATGGCCTTTACAAGTGGAGTGGGGATTGATAGGTTCTTGTACAAACTCTTCATATGAAGATTTATCAAGAGCTTCTTCTATTGCACAGCAAGCTTTAGACAAAGGATTAGAAACTAAGGCAGAATTTGGAATTAATCCGGGATCTGAAAAAGTTCGTTATACTGCTGAAAGAGATGGAATCTTAGAAATTTTTGAAAAACTAGATGCTAAGATTTTTACAAATGCATGTGGACCATGTATTGGTCAATGGGCTCGTTATGAAGATCCAAAGAATGCCCCAAAGAATAGTATTGTACATTCTTTCAACAGAAATTTTGCAAAAAGAGCAGACGGAAACCCAAATACTCACGCTTTTGTAGCATCGCCAGAATTGGTAGCAGCAATTGCTATCTCTGGAAGATTGGATTTCAATCCAATGACAGATTCTTTAATTAATAAGAATGGAGAAGAAGTAATGTTAGATGAACCTACAGGTTGGGAATTACCTCCAAAAGGGTTTGAAGTAAAAGACAATGGTTATCTTGCTCCAGAAGAAGATGGTAGTCACGTTCAAGTAAATGTAGACCCTAGTTCTGAAAGACTTGAATTATTAACTCCATTTGTTCCAATTGGAAGCGAAATTAAAGGAGCTAAATTATTAATTAAAGCTCACGGTAAATGTACAACGGATCATATTTCTATGGCAGGACCATGGTTACGCTATAGAGGACACTTAGATAATATTTCGAACAACTGTTTAATTGGTGCAGTAAATGCATATAATATGCAAACTAATTTTGTTAAGAGTCAGATTGATGGCGAATATGATGCAGTACCAAAAACACAAAGAGCTTACAAAGAAGCAGGAATTCCTACTATTGTAGTTGGAGATCACAACTACGGTGAAGGTTCTTCTCGTGAGCATGCTGCAATGGAGCCACGTCATTTAGGTGTGGTAGCTGTATTGGTAAAATCGTTTGCTAGAATTCATGAAACAAACTTAAAGAAGCAAGGAATGCTTGGATTAACTTTTGTAAATGAAAGTGATTATGATTTAATTCAAGAAGATGATACATTCAACTTTTTAGATCTGAATGAGTTTACTCCTGGAAAGCCATTAACTATTGAAGCAGTTCATGCAGATGGGACTAAAGACATTATCATGACAAACCACACATACAACGTTGGTCAAATAGAATGGTTCAATGAAGGATCGGCATTAAATTTAATCAAAAAGCAAAACGCTTAATTATTGATAATTTCCTACTTAAAAGCTCCTGAATTTTCAGGAGCTTTTTTTATGATAAAAATTTCTGTTGCTGTAAGGCTTTAAACCTTTTTAAGACAAAAAGTGAAACAAGCTTTTTATGAAATCCTCTATTTGGTATTTTGACGATGTTAACTTATTCAAGATTCTTTGTCCACATAAATACCCAGCATATACAAAAGATCATAATCTTGATGTATATAGGAAAAGTGACTATATCTATTTTGAAGAAGACAATGCCAACAAAATTTATTTGATAGATTCTGGTAAAGTAAAGATTGGTTACTATACAGAAGAAGGAGATGAAATTGTAAAAGCAATACTTACAAAAGGCGAAATTTTTGGAGAAAAAGCTATTCTAGGAGTAGATAAAAGAAACGAGTTTGCTCAATCTATAGATAACAATACTTCCATTTGTCCAGTATCTAAAGATACAATGTACAGCTTAATGAGAGACAACGTGTCAGTAAGCTTTAAGATTTATAAATTTATTGGTTTGCGTATGAAAAAATTAGAACGCAGATTACAGTTATTACTTTTTAAAGATGTGAGAACTCGATTCCTTGAATTTTTAAATGAGTTGTGTGAAGAGTATGGATATGATTGTGAACAAACAGGAGATAAAGTCATCATTCACCCTTATACTCAGAAAGATATAGCTAGTCTTATAGGAACTTCTAGACCTACTTTAAACTCAGTGATGAACGAATTAAAAGAAGCGAGAGAGATTAGTTTCAATAGAAAAGAAATCCGTTTTTTGAATAAAAGTTTCGTAAATGTAAGCTAGCTTACATTTTATTTTTTTTTGCCAACCTAATTTTGACTCAGTTTAATATTAAATATGGTTAAAATGAGAAAAATTTTAGGATTGTTAATTGCAGCTAGCCTTTTTACTGCATGTAACGACAATGATGATGTAATTACAACATCAGACTTAACACTTAATTTATCAGGATTAGAAGCTTTAGGAAATGATTATGTTTACGAAGGTTGGGTAATTGTAAACGGTAACCCGGTTTCTACAGGAAGATTTTCTAGTGTTTCATTTCCACAAACATTTCAAGTAGATACAGATGATTTAAACAATGCAGCAGCATTTGTATTAACAATTGAACCTAGCGTTGATCCAGATCCAGCACCTGCAGCTACTAAGATTTTGAGAGGTGCTTTTTCAGGAAATTCAGCAGCAGTTTCTACAGAAATTGTTGGTGACTTTACTAACGCGGCAGGTTCTTTCTTTTTAAGAACTCCAACTGATGAAACAGGAACAAACAATGGAAACGATCATTATGGCGTATGGTTTGGGGTACCAGGAATGCCACCAACACCAGACTTTACATTACCTACTTTACCCGATGGTTGGGCATATGAAGGTTGGGTTATTGGTGATGCTGGTCCTATTTCTACAGGAACGTTTACAGCTTTTAATACAATGGATTCTGGAAACCCGTTAAGCGGAACTCAAAACAATGCAGGTCCACCAATTCCAGGTGAAGATTTCTTCAATAATGCGCCTACAGGAGAAACATTTCCTTTAGATGTTAGAGGAAGAATGGTCGTAATTTCTGTTGAACCCGTTCCAGATAACTCTGCAGCACCTTTTACATTAAAGCCACTAGTAGGGACTGCTGGACAAGCTACAGCACCTTCTACTCATCAATTTGCTGCTAACTTAGGATCATTACCTACAGGAACTGTAAGTAGATAAAACAATATTTATTTTATTTTGTTAGTATTATAGCGTAGTTTCGACTTAGATTCTACGCTATATTCTTTATTATGAAGCTTAAAAGATCTCAAATATTTAATATAATCACTGTGGTGATTATTCTACTATTAATTATCCCTCAAACTAGAAAAACTATTCAAGTTTCTATTCATAAAGTATTTGCATTATTTAGCCCATCAATAGAGAATGAAGCAGATAGGAAAGAACTAAGTACATACAACTGGACTCTATTAGATAAAGATGGAAATGAATATAATATGGTAGATTCAAAAGATAAAGTTCTGTTTGTAAATTTGTGGGCTACTTGGTGCCCGCCATGTGTAGCTGAACTTCCTAGCCTACAAAAATTATATACTGATTACAGTGATAAAGTGACATTTTTATTTGTTACAAATGAAGAAATGGAAAAAGTAACTCTTTTTCTAGAGAAGAGAGATATGACAATTCCGGCATTTCAACCAGCTAGTGTAATTCCTCAAGAATTGTACAGTAGATCTATTCCTGCTACTTATATTATTGGAAAGAATGGACAAATTCATGTAGATAAAAGAGGGGCAGCAAACTGGAATAGTGATAGTGTGAGAAATCTTTTAGACAACCTATTGCAAGAATAAAAAAATGCCCGAAGCAACATAATGTTGCATTCAGGCACCCAACTAACCAACCGTTGTAATTATAATTATGATTGTTTTATCGTTAAAGGAACTCTATAGATTTCTCCTTTCTTCAATCCTTTAACATTAACTTTTTGATAATTCAATTTACTCTTTAAGTACTTATCTACAGTGTTACTTTTTGTATCTACTGAGACAATGATTAATTGATTTTGATTGTTTACAATTAAAGAAACATTAGCCTTAATATCTGAGTTGTCAACTAGATACGAAGGAACTTGAGTTCCTAAAATTGATACAATTTCGCTACGTAGTTCATTTTTACTTTTTGTAGCTAATGGTTCTGTTTCATTTGCAAAAGCAGTTAATGTTGCAAAACATAATGCTATTGCGGTAATTGTTAATTTAAGTTTTTTCATGATGATTTATTTAGATTAAACGTACACTCATAAGACTACGCAGAATCTAAAATGTTTCACTAAAAGAAAGAGTTTAATAAAAACTTAACGTGTTTTAACAATTTTTTGTAAAAATCACTTCAATTCATAAAATGATTTTAAAACAGACTGGAAAGTATCTTGATATCTTTTTTTTCTGTCGTATAAAGTCCAACAGATAACCATGTATATATTTTCTTTTCCTTGTATAAATGAAAAGCTATAAGCAATTTTATGACCTTCTACTATTCCTGAGGCTTCTTGAATAACTGATATAAGTTTTTTGTTTCTAAAATTTCTAGGACTGGAAGTTTTAAAATCTACAATTACTTCTTTAAAACTACTCATTTGTATCATTTGATAGTTTTTAGCCACAGAAAGCGAATCGATGTATTCTCCAGAATCTTTAAAAACATCAACAAAATCTTTACTAGGCTCATCAATAATAACACAATATGTTTCTTTAAGTGCATTCATATATTGAAGAGATGCTTCATCATTTAATTCTGTAGTCACTTTCATATATGAAGGTAATTTTATACCATATCTATTTTCTATGACAACATCTTGAAACTTTACATTCTTTTCAGGAGTATTCAAGACATCCATACAAGAAGTAAAAATAGTAACTTGTAATAGTAGTAATAGGAAAGTTCTTTTCATAGCTTTTAGAGTTTGTTTAATGTTGATAATATAATGTCACAACCTTCAATAATTTCTTCGTCTGTAATGGTTAGAGGAGGAGTAATTCGGATTGCTTTTCCTTCAAAAAGTAAGAAAAATAAAATTAACCCTTTTTCTAAGCATTGATGAATTACTCTAGAAGCTATCTCAGGAGACTCAAGAATAGCTGCTAACATCAAGCCTTTTCCTCTGATTTCTATGATGTTAGGGTGCTTTAAATGCTTTCTAATAATTGCTTCTTTTCTTAGTGTTTCAGAAATTAGATTGGATTTTTTAATTGTTTGTATGGTTGCTACACCCGCAGCTGATATTATAGGATGACCCCCAAAAGTAGTAATGTGACCTAATTTTGGAGACTCTTTGAGTAAAGACATCAAATGTGCTTTTGCAAGAAAAGCACCTATAGGCATTCCGCCACCTAATCCTTTTCCTGTAATGATAATATCGGGAATAACATTATAATTTTCAAAACCCCAAAACTTCCCTGTTCTTCCAATTCCGGTTTGAATTTCATCTAAAATGAATAAAGCACCAACTTCTTTACAGCGTTGTTCTATTTTTTTTAAATAGTTGTTCTGAGGAACAATAAAACCTGCACCACCTTGTATGGTCTCTAAAATAACTGCGGCAGTCTTGTTTGTAATTTTTAATAAATCCTTATCATTATTATAACGAATGAATTTAGTTCCTGGAATTAATGGTCTAAAGGCTCTATTTTGTTGTTCGGCTCCAGAAACACTCATAGCACCTTGTGTATTTCCATGATAAGAATTGTTAGCTGCTATAATTTCTGTTCTATTTGTTGCTCTTTTAGCTAGTTTTAATGCTCCCTCACATGCTTCAGTACCTGAGTTAGTAAGGTAAACACTATAATGTTCTTTTTGTAATGTTTCACTTAAAAGTTTACACAATTCTAATTGAGGCTTTTGAATAAACTCACCATAAACCATTACATGTGTGTACAAGTTTAATTGTTTCTGTATCGCTTCGTTTACCTTTGGATGTTGATGACCTAAGCTATTTGCTGAAACGCCAGCTACAAAGTCTAAGTATTTTTTTCCTTGTGAATCGTAGATATAATTCCCTTCGGCTTTACTAATTTCGATAGCTAAAGGGTAAGGACTTGTTTGAGCTTGGTATGTAAAGAAATCATCTTTCATCAAAGTCCAAATTTAAGGATTTGATTTTTCTTTCTTTTCCCTTGATTTCTTTTCTTGCTTTTTACCAATAGTACCTTTAAAAAGTGGTTTTCTAACAGTTTTGCCATCTTTTATAAAGATATCGTCTTTAGTTTTTGGTTGCTCGTCTTCTCTCCAAAGAAAGCCTTGTAATTTTCGATCTACTTCTGGAAACTTTGATGGAGGATAGGTTTTTCCATCAGATTGTTTTAGACACTTAATCTGATCTATTTCATTATCTATCAATTCAAATTCAATATTACTACACAATTGTTTTGTAATAGTTTCTAAAACACCATTGTCATTTCGGTTGAAATTTACAGCTTGCCCATTTCCTTTAACCAACAAAGTACGAAGTTTATTTTCTATAAACTTACCATACATATTCTTTCCCTTTATTTGGTTAAAGTTTTTTGGGTCTAATGAATCTTTTTGAATGATAAATGAATTCCCTAAAATTTTAAGAGAATCTAACTTATCGGTTTCTTTGTCTGATAAAAGCTGAATGCTATCTCCGGTAATTTGACTTTTTCCAGACCAAATCACAGGGCTAAAATACATCTTGGTTATTCCAGACGCCTGGTTTGTATGTAATGAATCGCATTTCCCTTGAAGATCACTTTTAAAAATTTTCACATTGTTATAAGTGCGAATGACTCTTTGATTCTTTTTACCTGTAACCAATAATGTATCACCATGAACAAACATTGAATCTTTTTCCATTACTGAAATAGCCACAGCTTTTTTGATCATAAAAATCGAATCTAATTTTTCATAATACTCTGCATAATTACCTTTTGCTAAGAAATTCTCAGCGGTATCTATAACTTGTATGTTATTTGTGGCTGATGCAAATCCTCTGGGTTTGTCATAATATAAGCTATCACCTTCTATAGTTCTATTATCTATATAGAGTTTAGCATTTTTCACAAAGTGAGAGACATCTGTTTTGGTATTGTAAAAACCTCGTTCTGATTCTATTTTATTACCATCTTTTTTACCTGTGATCGTAGACGGACCATAGAGATATGCGTGACCAGAGTTGGTATAGTAATCAAGATGGTTTGACTCGATAAGATTATCTGGATTATCAATAGTAACCTTTGTAGTAGCAGTAAATTTTTTATTTTCTAAATAATAATTACCATTCTTGCTATTTAAGGTATTTGTTTCATCTTTTATAGTAGCGTAATCTTGGTAATATAACTTTTGCTTCTCTCTATTAAAGTAGAGTGTATCTGTAGTTAAGGTCATTTGAGTGTCTTTCAACACAACATTTCCCCAAGAGATTGCAATCTTAGCATTTCCATCATAATCAACATAATCACTGGTTTGTCTTATGGTATCGCCTTGATTTATAACAACATTTCCAATGGCTTTGAAGAAATTGTCTTTCCTATAATAAAAAGCTTTTTGACAATCGAGAATAGCTCCTTCATGTTCAATTTTCACTTTTCCTATTAAAATTGTTGCGCCAGGATGTTTTTCTTCATCAGTGTAACTTAACTCACTTTTAAGAATCTTGATTTTTCTTTGTTGAGAAAATCCAACAAAACAAGAAAGGACAAATATGGCTAACAGTATCTTTTTCAACGATATTCTATTTTTGAGCTAAAATACTGAAAAGAGTATGCCAAATTCTTAAATTTTAGATAAAACTAACGAGTAATCGTTTGTTTTCTATCGGGTCCAACTGAAACAATTTTGATTGGAACTTCTGTTTCCTTCTCAATAAAATCGATGTAATCCAAAAGGTTTTTTGGTAATTGACTTTCTTCTGTTAAAGTTGTTAAATCTTTTTGCCAACCTTTGAATTCTGTATAGATAGGAGTAACGTTTTCGGGTTCTATATTGTAAGGTAAGTGACTAATTTCTTCTCCTTTATATTTGTATGAAGTACACACTTTTAAGGTGTCAAAACCAGAAAGCACATCACCTTTCATCATCATTAATTGCGTTACACCATTTACTTGAATCGCATATTTTAAAGCTACTAGATCTAGCCATCCACAACGTCTTGGTCTTCCAGTTGTAGCTCCAAACTCATGACCTACTTTTGCCATTGTGGCTCCATTATCGTCAAATAATTCTGTAGGAAATGGTCCAGATCCTACACGCGTAGTATAGGCTTTAAATATTCCAAAGACATCACCAATTCTATTAGGAGCAACGCCTAAACCAGTACATGCTCCAGCAGCAGTTGTATTAGAAGATGTTACAAAAGGGTAGGTCCCAAAATCGATATCTAGTAAAGATCCTTGAGCTCCTTCAGCAAGAATAGATTTATTTTCTTTGATGGCATTATTCAAAAACTCTTCGCTATCTATAAATTGTAAAGTTCTTAGCTTATCTACACCTTTACAAAACTCTTGTTCTAACTCTTCCAAATCATATTGAATATCTACATCAAAGAAGTCTAACATTTTAATATGTTTATTGGTAAGAGCTTTGTATTTATCTTTCCAATTATCTAATTCAAGATCACCAACACGCATTCCGTTTCTACCGGTTTTGTCCATATAAGTTGGACCAATACCTTTTAAAGTAGAACCTATTTTAGCTTTTCCTTTGGATGTTTCAGAAGCAGCGTCTAATAATCTATGAGTTGGTAGGATTAAATGCGCTTTTCTAGAAATTAAAAGCTTCTCAGTGTAAGCGATATTATGTTTGTCTAAGTTTTCTAGTTCTTTCTTAAAAATAACAGGGTCTATTACAACTCCATTTCCTACTACATTTAAAGCAGAATCATGAAAAATTCCGGAAGGAATAGTATGCAATACATGTTTATGTCCGTCAAAAATTAAAGTATGCCCTGCATTTGGTCCTCCTTGAAAACGTGCTATAATATCATAGTTCTTAGTAAGAACATCTACAATTTTACCTTTTCCTTCATCTCCCCATTGTAGTCCTAGTAATAAATCTACCGCCATGTAATAAGTTAGTTATGTTGTGTTGTTAGTTGTCTGAATTTCTTTTTTTTCCGTAAAAATAAAGTGAGTGATTGTGAATGTCTATGTCAAAGACTTCTTCAATCGTTTTTTTAATAATCTGGATTCTTGGATCACAGAACTCTTTTACTTCACCTGTATCTGTAAGAATCACATGATCGTGTTGTTTGTCGAAATAACTTTTCTCATATCTAGCCATTGTTTGACCGTCAAATTGATGTTTTCTTACCAAACCACAATCTAATAGAAGATCTATTGTATTGTATAGAGTAGCTCTACTTACACGATAGTTCTTGTTTTTCATTTTAATATATAATGATTCTATATCAAAATGTTCTTCTACGTCATATATTTCTTGTAGGATAGCATATCGCTCTGGAGTTTTGCGATGCTTGTTTTCTTCTAAAAAGCTTGTAAAAACCTTTTTAACAATTTCTTGGTTTTCGTTCGAGCCCATAATCCATTTATTAAAAGACAAATTTAAGCTTATTATTCGGAAATAAACATGTTTTTTAAGAAGGTTATTTACATTGTATTAACACGTTCTACCTTTTGAACTCCATCAACTTTTTTAATACTGTCTATTAGTTTAGAAAGTTGAGTTCTGTTTTTAACACTTAAGGAAAGTTTTCCTTCAAAAACACCTTCGTTTCCAGCAATATTAATGCTGTGAATAAACACATTCATATTATTAGAGATAATACGTGTTAGATTGTTTACGATTCCTTTATTATCTACACCGCTAACTTTTAGAATTGCTTTAAATTCTTGGTTTGAAGAATCAATCCACTTAGCTTTAATAATTCTATAAGCGTAATTAGATTGCATAGAAATAGCATTCGGACAATCTTTCTTATGCACTTTAATTCCTTCGTTAATAGTAATAAAACCAAAGACATTATCTCCAGGAATTGGATTACAACATTTAGAAATCTTATAGCTTAATTTTTCATCATCATTCCCAAAAACTAAATCATCATACTTGTTTGTAACCTCTTCTTTATCTATGACTTCTTTTGAAGGAGCTCTTTTTAATCGACTTTTGAAAAAACTCATGAATCGATTGTTTCGTTGACTCACAAATGCTTTAAGCTGAGTATTGTCAATTGCTCCATTTCCTATTCTGAAAAATAAATCGAAACTAGTTTTTAACTTAAAGTAGTTTACTAGTTCATTCACGGTTTTTTCATTAAAAGGAATTTTAAGATGTCTTAGTTTACGGCTTAAGATTGCTTTACCTTCTTCGGCAATCTTTTTTTCCTCTTCTTTTAAAGCTGTTTTTATTTTAGATCGAGCTCTTGCAGTAATGACAAAATCGAGCCACCTAGCATTCGGTTTATTATTTGATGAAGTGAGTACTTCTACTTGATTCCCACTACTTAACACATGACTTAAAGGAACTAATTTTCCGTTTACTTTGGCGCCTCTACATTTTAATCCAACATCTGTATGTATAGAAAAGGCAAAATCTAGAGCAGATGCTCCCTTTGGAAGGGATTTTAAGTCCCCATTAGGAGTAAAGACATAGATTTCTTTTGAATACAGGTTTAGTTTAAAATCCTCAACAAAATCAACAGCATTGATATTTTCATTTTCAAGAGTCTCTTTTAAACGATTTAACCATCCTTCTAATCCGTTTTCATTTTCTTTTCCTTGTTTGTATTTAAAGTGAGCAGCATATCCTTTTTCTGCAATTTCGTCCATTCTTTCGGATCGAATTTGAACCTCAACCCATTTAGCTTCAGGCCCAATTACAGTAATATGTAATGCTTCATATCCAGTTGTTTTGGGTTGGGAAATCCAATCACGCAAACGAGAAGGATTGGGTTTGAAATAATCTGTTACAATAGAATAAATTTTCCATGCATCAAACTTTTCATCATCAGAGCTAGGTTTGTAAACGATACGAATGGCAAACTTGTCATAAACTTCTTCAAAGGATACATTTTGCTTTCGCATTTTTCTACGGATAGAAAAAATAGATTTGAATCTACCTTTGATAACGTATGAAAAATTTTCATTCTTCAATCCGCTTTTTAGAGTATTGGCAAAAGATTGAATATAGTTTTCTTGTTCTTCTTTGCTTTCCTTAATCTTACTAGCAATATCGTTGTAAACTTCTGGTTCTGTATATTTTAAACCTAAGTCTTCTAACTCAGTTTTTATGTTATATAATCCTAATCGATGGGCAAGAGGAGCATAGATGTATAAAGTTTCAGATGCTATTTTTACTTGTTTGTGTGGAGGCATAGCATCCATGGTTTGCATATTGTGTAATCGATCTGCAACTTTAATTAGAATAACACGAACATCGTCATTTAAGGTTAACAACATCTTTCTGAAATTCTCAGCTTGAATAGAATGATCCTTATCTTTTTTTAGATTGGATATTTTCGTTAAACCGCTAACAATTCGCGCAATGGTTTCTCCAAAAAGACGTTCAATGTCATCAACAGTATAAGGAGTATCTTCAACCACATCATGTAAAAGAGCAGCAGCAATAGATGTAGCTCCTAAACCAATTTCATTAGCTACAATTTTTGCTACAGCTATGGGATGAAATATATAAGGCTCTCCAGTTTTTCTTCGTTGCTCAGAATGTGCTTCAACGGCAATATTAAAAGCTTTCCGTATCATTAATTTATCAGAACGCGATAAAGTTTGATAGGAATCTTTTAGGAGATCTTTATATCGTTTTGCAATCTCTTTATTTTCTTCTTCTATGGTTGCTGTATACTTCAATTGTCAGTGAATCTTTATCCTTTGTCAAAGGATAGAATGAAAGTAGTACAAAAAAAAAGTTTGAGCAAGTTTTTAGAATGGATTAATTCGTCAAATTTTTAACTCTTTTCATGAGCGTTGGATGTGAGTAATGAACAAAAACATAAGAAGGATGAGGGGTTAAATTACTTAAGCTGTTTTTAGATAGTTTTTTTAGTGAAGACACTAAAGGTTTACTTGCATAAGTTTCTTTCGCATAGTTATCTGCTTGGTATTCAAATTTTCTTGAGATATAGTTCATTACCAATCCTGTAATCTCAGATATTGGCGAGTATAAAATTCCAAATGCAATCAAACCAATATGAAAACTATGATTAGAAACTCCTAATGCTTCTGATAAAATGGGAGAGTTGATAAATAAAGATAGAATAAACAGAGTAAGACCTGTGAGTAGAATAGAGGTGATTAAGTTAAATATGATGTGTTTTCTTTTGTAATGCCCCACCTCATGTGCTAATACAGCAACGATTTCTTCTTTTTCTAAATCGTTGATTAATGTATCGTACAAAGTAATTCTTTTCTGACTACCAAAACCAGAGAAATAAGCATTAGCTTTTGTAGATCGTTTAGAACCGTCTATGACGAAGATATTCTCTAAAGTGAAACCAACTTTTTTTGCATACTCTGTAATTGCGTCTTTAAGTTCACCATCTTCAAGAGGAGTTTGTTTATTAAATAATGGAACAATTAATTTTGAATAGAACATATTCATAAAAAGAGAAAAAACTGCTACCAATCCCCATGCATATAGCCAAAATTGCTCCTTAGTTAATTCATAAAACCATATAATTAAAGCTAATATTCCCCCTCCAAGAATAGCTGTCATGATCCATCCTTTTATTTTATCTAAGAGAAAAGTTTTGCGAGTAGTTTTGTTAAATCCAAATTTCTCTTCAATAATAAAAGTTTTATAATAAGAAAAAGGAAGCGTTAAGATATCACTACCTATCATAATAATACCAAAGAAAATTAAGGCAATTATAATTGAGTTGTCTGAGTAAGATCGTGCAAAGTTGTCTACAATTTCAAATCCATCTGCAAAGAAAAAAGTTAGGGTTAAAGCAATAGAAAACAAAGAGGTTAGATTTCCGAATTGGTAATTTGTTTTTTTGTAAGCTTGCGATTTCTTGTATTCTTCTTCGTCATACACATCATTCAGTTGTTCAGGAATTTCATCATCAAAATGTTTTGCGTTTAGTGAGTCTAAAATTTTATCAATTATGAAATTGAAAACTAAAATTCCAATTAGAATATAAAAAAGTGTAGTTGGTTCCATTTAGTTATGTTTTAGTCTTCTCCGATATCTTCATTCCATAATTCAGGTTTTTCCTGAATAAAAGTTTCCATGAGTTCAATGCATCGATTATTATTAACAACTTTTACATCAACTCCTTTGCTCATAAGTAATTCCTCTTCACCCATAAAAGTTTTGTTTTCACCAATAACCACTTTAGGTATTCCATACAAAAGAATTGTTCCAGAACACATTGAACATGGAGATAGGGTAGTGTACAGAATAGAATTTTTATATACACTGGCAGGTTGACGTCCGGCATTCTCCAAGGCATCCATTTCTCCATGAAGAATGGCGCTTCCTTTTTGTACACGACGATTGTGTCCACGACCAATGATCTTTCCTTCATGAACAATTACACTTCCAATCGGAATTCCTCCTTCGTTATATCCTTGTTCTGCTTCTTTTATAGCTTCTAATAAGAATTGATCCATAGTTATTTTTTACGTTGTCTTTTTGCTTCAAAGATTAAAATAGCTGCTGATACAGAAACATTCATGGAATCGATTTCTCCTTCCATAGGAATGTTAATACATTGGGCGGCATGTTCTCTCCAAATCTCCGTTAAACCTGTGGCTTCAGTTCCTACAACAAGTGCTGCTCCTTTTGTATAATCCTCTTGGGTATACTCATTAGAATTCTGTAATGTGGCACTATAAATTGAAATATCTTTTTCTTGCAAAAATTTAACTATATCTTCTGAACTTCCTGTAGCAACTTGATTTGTAAATAAACATCCCACACTAGAACGAATTACATTAGGGTTGTATAAATCAGTTTTTGGATTTGCAATAATTACTGCATCTAAATTCGCAGCATCAGCAGTTCTCAATAAAGCTCCTAAATTACCAGGTTTTTCAATAGATTCGGCAACTAAAACTAACGGGTTGTTGTTTTTAAAAATAATAGAATCTAAGGTTAAATTTTTCGACTTTACAACAGCAATTACACCTTCTGTAGATTCTCTGTAAGCTATTTTTTGATAGATTTCTGGTGTAACTTCAATAAGTTCTGCATTGGTAAAATGATTTAAGTAATCGTCATCAATTTTACTAGAAAGAAATAGGAGAGAGGTGATTATATAATTTCCTTTTTGAGCTAAAAGAATTTCACGTTTTCCTTCAATAACAAATAAACCTTGTTTCTTACGTTCGCGAGATTTTTCTTGTAGTTTGAGAATGTTTTTAATCAATGGATTTTGAAGACTTTCAATTTGCTTCATAATGGGAAAAGACTTTACTGGGCTAATTTAATGCTTTTGATTTTCTTTCGTAATGGAGTTTCAATGTATTTATAAGTTATTGAAGAAGTTACAATGAGTACAAGAAAACATCCGTAAAAAATAATGGTCTTATCTGTAATTCCTAAATACATTAAGAGTCTTCTTGTAATACTAAAAATAGGGATTTGTAAAATATACACTCCATAACTTATTTCGCCTAGATGAATAAACAGTTTTGACTTAGATAGTTTTGATATCCATCCATGATCATAGGATATTAATAAAATCATCGGAGCAAAAATAATTGCCAATAAACCATTGTGATAGTCAATGGCATTCCCGTATGCCAAAATTAATGCACACAGAATAATAAGTCCTAGTATGAAGAATGAATTATTACGAGTCTTATACTCACGTTGAACAAAGTATAAACCTATTAGGTTTCCAATTAAAAATTCATTCAGGTGTATAACAGGGAAATAGAATAGTAGATTGTGGCTTATTGTATGCTGACCTTGATAATGTTCAGAGTAAAAGAAATAGAAAAATACAAGTTGACTAATTACAAAGAAGAACAAGATAGGTAGAGCTAATTTTTTGTAATTAAATTTTTTATATAAATAGTTGAACAAGAGAGGAAAAGTAACATAAAAGAAGAATTCAACACTTAGAGACCAGCCAGGAAAGTTAAGCGTCAAAACTTTTGCAGGCACCCAGCTTTGCAGGAGTGTTATGTTTAAAATTAAATCTATTGGCTTAACATCTACATTGGTCGCAACTAAATAATAACCCACTAGAATTAAAGTAGCTAATAAATACACTGGATAGATTCGTGCAAATCGATTCCTAAGATAATTGAGTACTGAAATTTTTTGTTTCTTGTGATAAGCAATAATCATGACAAATCCAGAAAGCACAAAGAAATAACTCACTCCAATATTTGCTCCTAGAAACATTGTCTTTTGCAAGTTGAAAGGAAAAATATCTATTCCGTAATGGAAAATAACAATCAAAGAGGCTGCTATAAAGCGTGTAAATGTGAGTTGTTCAATTCTCATTTATGAGGTTAACTTCTAGCAAATATATTTAATATAAATAAAGCACCGCTTTACAAACGGTGCTTTATATAATTTTTTGAGAAAACTACTTATTATTTCCCGTTAATCTTTTTGTCATATCGTTTCCAAAGTGTTGTTTGATGCGATTCTAGACTGATCTTTCTTCCTTGAATGAAGGCTTGTATAACAATATTGGTACGCATGTCTAAAGCATCACCTTCAGAGATAAATAGAGTTGCATCTTTACCAGTTTCTAAAGTACCAGTAATATCTTCTACTCCTAAGGCTTTGGCAGCATTTCCAGTAATCATCTGTACTGCTTTTTCTTTATCAACTCCATAGGCTGCGTAAGTACCTGCATAAAAAGGTAGATTACGAGTATTCATACGCTCCATTTGTCCTTCCATTCCAATGGCAACAGTAATTCCTGCATCCATTAAAATTTTAGCATTTCTAAAAGGAAGATCGTAATCGTCATCTTCATTGTTAGGAATTCTATGTGCTCTGTCTACAACCACTGGTATATTGTTTTTTACCAAAAGATCAGCTACTTTTTCAGCATCGTTTCCGTGCACAATTACAAGGTTATTAATACCAAGAGATTTGGCTGTATTTACAGCATCTGTAATTTCTCTTGATCCACTTACATGCAAGTAAAGCTTTTGAGATCCGTTAAACAATCCTTTGGTAGCTTCATAAGCTAGATTTACTTCTTTTTTGTTTCCTGCTAAATATCTTTTAGCATTTGTGAAATAATCTTTGATAGATTGAACATTCTTAGGATAGTTTTTATCCGGTTTTAAACTAGGATCTTCACCAAGCCACCAACGACCACTTGTAAAACTACCAGGCCAGTTGATGTGGATTCCGTGATCAGCTTTAATAGCAGCATCTTCCCAATTCCAAGCATCTAATTGCATTACAGAAGCTGTTCCAGAAATGGTTCCCCCTCTAGGAGTAATTTCTGCAACTAAAACTCCATTTGGTCGCATAGACTCTACAACTTTACTCTCTGCATTATAAGCAATTAAACTTCGAATATGTGGAAGCATTGATCCGGTTTCATCAAAATCTCTAGTTGCTCTAACGGCATCTACTTCAGAAAGTCCTAATGATGCATTTACTGCAATAAACCCAGGATATACATGCTTTCCTTTTGCATTAATTACCGTTCCTTTTGCATTAATTACCGTTCCTTGTCTTGCGATTTTGGAGTTGGCACTTCCTACAAAAGTGATTTTTCCATCGTTGAACATAATCAACGAATTTTCTATAACTTCTCCGTTTCCTAAATGTGCAGTTGCACCTTCAATAGAGTAGGCCTGAGTTTGCTTTGGAGCGGGAGTTTGCTGTGCGATGATAGTTCCTGCAAAGAAGAAAGCTACCAAACTATATATAATATGTTTTTTCATGATTTCTTGAATTAATGGGTTCCTTCTGTTTCACAAGTAAATTCTTTCAATACTTTCTTTCTCGGTGCTTGTACTTTACCACCGTTTAGCTTTTCACTAAGCATCATGTTAATCAGCTTGCTTTTTTCAGCTTTAATAGCAGCACGCTTTTTCATGTCTTCCTCTAAATCAAAATATACTTTTCCTTCAATAATTGTTTTTTCAGCCTTAGCATAAACAGATAAAGGATGATCACTCCATAAAACAACATCTGCATCTTTTCCTACTTTGATACTTCCCACACGATTATCGATATGTAAAAGTTTAGCAGGGTTGATAGTTACCATTTTCCAAGCGTCTAATTCTGTCATTCCTCCATACTTAATGGTTTTTGCAGCTTCCTGATTCAATCTTCTAGACATTTCTCTATCATCAGAATTAATAGCTACTGTAACACCTGCATTGTGCATGATAGCGGCATTGAAAGGAATAGCATCGTTTACCTCATATTTATAAGCCCACCAATCAGAAAAAGTAGAACCTCCTACACCGTGTTCTTTCATTTTATCAGCTACTTTATATCCTTCTAAAATGTGTGTAAATGTGTTGATGTTGAAATTGAATTTTTCAGCAACTTTCATCAACATGTTTATTTCACTTTGTACATAAGAGTGACAAGAAATAAAACGTTCTTTATTAATTATTTCTGCCAATGTTTCAAGCTCTATATCTTTTCTATACGACTTACCACTTTTCTTTAAAGCATCATATTCTTTAGCTCTTTGGAAATAATCTACAAATACTTGTTCAGTACCCATACGAGTTTGTGGGAAACGTACTGTCTGATTATCACCCCAATTAGATTGTTTTACATTTTCACCTAAAGCAAATTTGATAAACTTAGGAGTATTACTGTAAATCATTGCATCTGCATTCTCTCCCCATTTTAGTTTGATAATAGCAGATCTACCTCCAATTGGATTAGCAGAACCGTGTAAGATTTGAATTGATGTAACACCTCCAGCTAAGTTTCTGTATATATTGATATCGTCTGGATTAACAACGTCTTCTATTGTTACCTCAGCTGTTGAATTATGACCAGACTCGTTAACAGCAGATGTGGCTATATGTGAATGTTCATCAATAATTCCAGCTGTTAAATGTTTTCCAGTTCCATCAATTACTTTAGCTCTTCTAGCTTTTAAATTCTTTCCAATTTGAGCTATTTTTCCATCTTTTAGTAAGACATCAGTGTTTTCTAAAACACCATCAGCTTCACTAGTCCAAACAGTAACGTTTTTAATTAAAAGTGTTTCTTGCTTTGGTTGAGAGAAGTTTCCTAAACCAATGTTAGGATAACTTACCGGCATTACAACTGGAGCGGTATCTTTTTTCTTTTTGCTCTTCTTCTTACTGGCTTTGTCATTTTTATTACCACCTGTTTTAGAAGCTACCCATGCAGACTCATTTCCTTCTATATCAAAAGTAGTTCCTGAAATTCCATTAGAAGTAGGTTGTCCTACAATTCTAGTGAAATAACCGTCATCATTAATGGTAATATGTACCCATCCATCAGCAAAACTAAACTTAGATTTTACTTTTTTGTCACCAGATTTTAAGCTACCACTTTGTTTAGCTCCTTTTCCTGATATAGTTAGAGTAAAAGGTTTATTATCTATAGAAAAAACATACAGTCCAGTGATGTCTTGTACATTCATATTACTGATTACATTCTGATTTCCTTGCACCCAGTTTTCATAGATGGTTGTTCCTTTATCAAAAACATCACCGTTAGTAATTAGAAAATTAGCATAACTACCAGTATTTAGGTTACCAATAGTAGATTTTCCTAGAATTTTCGCAGGTACAGTAGTCAAAGCTTCTAAAGCCTTTGTTTTGTCAAAACCGTACTTGATAGCTTTCTGTAAGTTCTTATGGAAAGAACCAACTGATTTTAAATCATGAGTAGTTAAGGCAAAAGGAACTCCATTTTTAGACAAAACAGCTAAATTAGAAGGCTCTTGGTTCCATCTTCTCATATCTCCTAAAGAAATTTGATTTGCAAGTAAAGGGTTACTTACATCATAAGCTTTTCTAAAGTTTATTGGGATAATAAGATTAGCACCCGTTGCTTTGATGTCATTAATTCTTTCAAATTCGCCACCATCACCAACAATAGTATATTGAATTCCAAATTCATCACCTACTTTATCAGCTCGAGTTACATCTAAGTGACTACCTGCATCAAAAATTTGTACTAAACCTTTATTGTTGTTTAAAGCCTCTAATGCGGCATCTTTATTTTTTGCATTTCCTGCAGCATACCAGTCGGCATCTAAATACATTTGACGTAACAGAGCCATGGCTCCCATACGAGAAGTTGGGTAAGACTGTCTAGATTTTACACTTTTGCTAAACGATAAATACTGCGCTGATCTTTTATCAAGAACTCTATAAGCATCAGTAGAAGATGAGTTTAAAGCGACTAAGATTCCGTTTCCTCGAACTATTCCATCATGAACATGAGTATTCACTACTCCAAATCCTGCTTTCACAAGTTCTTTTGCTTTTCTATTATCAAAAGCAAAACTTTCTGAAGCATTGGTTTCAGGTCGAATATGGTCATTCCAGTAATAGCCAGATCTATTTGCATCATATTGCGGACGTTGACTATTACTTCTAGGTCTTTGGGGTTTCTTTACTCCAAAATCTGAGTAAATATCAATAAATGAAGGATAGATAGTTTTACCGGAAAGGTCAACCGTCTTAGCTCCATTAGGGATTTTCACCGATTTCCCTACGCCAATAACTTTACCATCTTTAACGAGTAAAGTTCCTTTTTTTATGACTTGAGAAGGGGTTACATAGATTTTTGCATTCGTAAATGCAACGGTTGTGTTCTTTGTAGTTTTCACACCCGTGTTAGTTGGAAAGTACTCTTGCGCATGCAGTAATGGTGCTGAAAGCACCATGAGTACCAGAAGTAGTTTTCTCATGTGTTATTTATTTGAATCGTCTATAAATTTATTGAGAAGCAACGGGTTGACTTAAGTTCAAAGCCGTTTTAACAAAATTTTAAGAAAATTATTAGAAAATAGATGAGCCTTTTAGTCTTTTTGTGTAATAACTAATAAATAAGTCAACAACATAGTTATAAGAGTCCACTCCCTTAGCTTGTTTATTTGATTTTAAGTAGGCATTATACCCCTTTTTTAAGATCGGCTCAAATGGATTTTCATATGAAGCCCAGAATTCAGAAGACGTTTTGAAATCTTTGAGGATTCCTTTGTTTATAGATGCATAAACACTTTTAAACTGATCTGGGTCTCGTTTATAGAGTTCGAAAATTGTGTAGCGGACTGCCATCCGATAAGCAGCATATTGAAAGTAAATATCTTTATTATGTAATGCAGCTAAGAAACCAACAAAATTGGCTTCATTCTCTGCAGCAAAACCAATTTGATGTGCCATTTCATGACAAGTTGTGGTTGGAAAACTTGTTTTAGGAATTCTACTATTCACTTGGGCTTCCCCAGTAAGTGGATTTAAATACCCAGAAGTTCCATTATAACTTTGTAGTAAACTCATTAAAGAACTTTTTGCAGTTCCAAATTGATATTTGAATTGAGGAAGTTCTTTTGCTAAGCTGTCATATCCTTTCCTTGCTAATTTATACATTTCCCTCTGAGAGTAGTTATTTTCTACCTTTATAGTATCTGATGTTGTGATTTGGATTTGAACAGAGTTTAATTCATTAATCAAGTATTTTGACAAACGAATCAATTCTTCATTTGTATACTTCGTTTTTTCATATCCTAAGTTTTTAGAAAGTGGTTCTCTGTAATAATTGAGCCCCCAAAAAAGATAGAAACAAAAGTAGATTACAGAGAAGAATGCTGTAATCCCCAAAATTTTGTTTAGGAAATTTTTGAATTTGGTTTTAAACAATCGGTAGATAAAACGTAAAGAGTAGAAGATAAAATAGAAGATTAAAAGATCACCTATAGAAAAAGGAATCCATCCGAATAATATTCTAAAGAAAGAACTAATTACAGGATACAAACCATTGGAATAATAGTTTTCTATAAAAGAAGGGTAATGCTCAACCAATCTCATTAAAAGCAGTTGTGCTCCTAAAAAAAGCGTTAAGTATAGGTTTCTTTTTTGTATCTTCATTGTGGTAAAAATACAGAAGAATTTTACAACATTACACTTTGTTAACAGGATAATAACAATTTGGTTAACAAAACCTGTGTACAAATAAATTTATAAAAACCTCCTTTGGGTTAAACCTAAAAATATACATTTGTCCTCATGGAAAAAATGCAACCAATTCCCGGTCAAAAAGTAGATAAATCTCGACTCATTAGTTTGGAAAAAGGAAAAATCCCTCCTCAAGCTGTTGATTTAGAGGAGGCTGTGTTAGGAGCGATGATGATTGACAAAAAAGGAATTGATGATGTAATAGATATTTTGCATCCTGATGCTTTTTATGAAATTAAACATCAAGAGATTTACAGAGTCATTTATCAGCTATTTCAAGAATCGAAGCCCATTGATTTATTGACGGTATCTAATTCTTTAAAGAAAGCAGGGAAATTAGATTTGGTTGGCGGTGATTTTCATTTAATTCGCTTAACACAAAAGGTTGCATCTTCTGCTCATATTGAATTCCATGCCAGAATCATCCTACAAAAGTATATTCAACGTCGTTTAATTGCAATCTCAAGCGATATTATTGAGAATGCCTACGATGAGTCTTCTGATGTTTTCGATTTATTAGACGATGCTGAAGCTAAATTATTTGAAGTAACACAAGGTAACTTAAAGAAAAGTTCAGAAGGTGCAGGAGATCTTGTAAAACAAGCTTTAAAGAAGATTCAAGATATTTCTAACAAAGAAGGAATGAGCGGTTTGGCTACTGGTTTTACGAAGTTAGATGCTTTAACTTCTGGTTGGCAACCTTCAGATTTGATTATTATAGCGGCTCGTCCTGGTATGGGGAAAACGGCCTTTGTAATCTCAATGGCTAAGAATATGGCTATTGACTTTGAACATCCTGTTGCAGTATTTTCTTTAGAGATGTCATCTGTACAGTTAATTACTCGTATGATTTCTTCAGAAACAGGATTAACTTCAGAAAAACTTCGTAAAGGAAATTTAGAACCACATGAATGGGAGCAACTAAACGTAAAAGTAAAACGTTTGTCAGATGCTCCTATTTTTATTGATGATACACCTTCATTATCTATTTTCGACTTACGTGCAAAAGCTCGTCGTTTAGTATCGCAACATGGAGTAAGAATTCTAGTAATTGACTATTTACAGTTAATGACAGCAGGAACTTCTGCTAAAGGAGGAGGAAATCGTGAACAAGAGATTTCTACAATTTCGAGAAACTTAAAAGCTTTGGCAAAGGAATTAGATGTTCCTGTAATTGCTTTATCTCAGTTATCACGTGCTGTAGAAACTCGTGGAGGTAGCAAACGACCATTATTATCAGATTTACGTGAATCTGGAGCAATTGAGCAAGATGCAGATATCGTTTCGTTTATTTATCGTCCTGAATATTACGGAATGACAGAATGGGATGATGATGATCATACACCTTGTGAAGGCCAAGGAGAATTCATTGTAGCTAAACACAGAAATGGTGGATTGGATAATATTCGTTTGAAGTTTACTGGACACTTGGCAAAATTCTCTGACTTAGAAGAAGGCTTTAGTAGCGAGTTCCAGTCTAGTATGAATACAGGTTTTGCAGATGATGTATTCCCAGACACTCGTATTGAGCCTAAAGATGCCTTTGGTTCAGAAGAGGATGATGTGCCGTTTTAACACCTAAATTAAATGAGTAAAAAAGAACAAGAAATCGTTAATGTAAACGAACTAGATGTTTCCTACATTGTAGTAGAACCGAATCTCATTTATTATATAGGTTAAACAATTCCTAAAAAAAGTATCTACAAATAAACAAATCCATAAAAGGTTGTACTTTTAGGGCTAGATGAAGAAGCTTTTATTTATACTCACTTTTCTATTCATGTCAAATTCTATTTGGGCGTCGTTTATATATATCCCTATGAGTCACGACAATCAGAAGAATCATTTAAAAGCATATGGAATTGTATATTTTTCATTACAAAACGGTTTAAAAGCCAAATGGTTGCTAAATTATGATGGTGGTGCATTTTTGATAGAAAACAATCCTCTATTAGAGAATGAATGTAAAATTAGAGGTGTTTCATATGAAGTAATTTCAGATGCAAAATCACAATTGATTCTACAAGAAATTTCATCACCTTCTAAAAATCAAGAAGCAGTAACCTTAGAAAAGGCGCCAAAAATAGCCGTGTATTCTCCAAAAGACAAAATGCCTTGGGATGATGCCGTAACCATGGTGCTAACTTATGCTGAGATTCCGTTTGATGTGATTTATGATGAAGAGGTGTTAAATGACAAGTTGTTGTTGTATGAATGGTTACATCTCCATCATGAAGATTTTACAGGACAATATGGTCGCTTTTATGGAGCTTTTAGAACAGCTCCTTGGTATATTGATGGAAAACAAAGAGCTGAAAAACAAGCAACAGAGCTAGGATATAAAAAAGTATCGCAATTAAAACTAGATGTTGCCAAGAAAATTCGTGATTATGTCATTGGTGGTGGATTTATGTTTGCCATGTGTTCGGCTACAGATAGCTTTGACATCGCTCTCTCTGCTGAAGGTGTAGATATCGCAGAATCCATGTTTGATGGCGATCCAGCTGAATCTAATTATCAGAGTAAAATCGATTTTTCAAAAACATTTGCTTTTAAAGATTATCAACTTATTAGAAATCCTGTTGTATATGAATTCTCATCGATAGACATGACTCGAAAAAGAAGAATTCCAAAGACTTCAGATTATTTTTCTTTGATTGAATTTTCAGCCAAATGGGATCCAGTTCCAACAATGCTTACGCAAAACCATACGCAATTAGTAAAAGGTTTTATGGGACAAACTACTTCTTTTGACAGAAGAAATGTAAAACCTAATGTATTGGTCATGGGAGAAAACAGAACAAACAGAGAAGCTCGATATATTCACGGAACCAAAGGAAAAGGATTGTTCACTTTTTATGGAGGTCATGACCCTGAAGATTATACCCATAGAGTAGGAGATCCAAAAACAGAATTAGACTTACACCCAACGTCTCCTGGATATCGCTTAATATTAAATAATGTACTGTTTCCTGCTGCTAAGAAAAAAAAGCAGAAAACATAAACATATATTAGTAGCAACACTTATAGTTCCTTTCTAAGAACATGATAACTTTGTTTTTGAAGGGTTCGTCACTTTAAAATCAAAAGTCTATTTGATACTATGAAAAAGAGAGTGAGTTAGGAGCCCTTTTTTTTATCAATAAAAAGTTGTCTATACTTTTAGAACTTTAAGTTGTTTTAAAAGATCATAAATATCCATTTCTGCCCATAGTTCAGCTATTTTACCATCTTTATCAAATCGTTCAATGGTAATTCCTTTTAAAATAATTTTTTTTCCAGTTGGAGGAATATTCATAAAATTGCCAAGATGATTTCCAATATATCTCCATCGAATACAAACTTTATCGCCTTCACCAAAAATATCATCAATTTTGAGTTCACCATTTTGAAAAGCTTGAGTTATGACGAGTACATTCTTTCGGATTCCTTCATTGCCTTTTGAAGGATTGATGAGATGACCTGTAAAATCTGGAGTAAAAACTTCCTCAATAATATTAAAATTCTGTTCTTCCCAGAGTTCTTTAAAGTACCTTTTAACAGTAGCTTTATTGTTTTCTAGCATTGTTTTAGATTTAGTATATCGGTAATTTATTAATATATTTTCAAACTAACATGATTATTTCTGTCGAAAGCCTTATACCTTTCTTCTTTCTCTTTTAAGCCGTTAATAACCTGTTGATTTTACTTCTAAAATTTTGTTGTTGTTTGTAGATGAAAAAACTACATTTGCTCAACAATAAAAACAACATGGCAACTACACAACAATTACAAGATTTTACACAGCAAGTACGCAGAGATATATTACGAATGGTACATGCTGTAAATTCAGGCCACCCAGGAGGTTCTTTAGGATGCGCAGAATTTTTTACAGTTCTTTATCAAGATGTAATGAGTTATTCTACAGATTTTACGATGGATGGCGAAAACGAAGATGTTTTCTTCTTATCTAACGGTCATATTTCACCCGTTTATTATAGTGTGTTGGCTAGAAGTGGTTTCTTTCCAGTAGAAGAGTTGGCAAGTTTTAGAAAGCTAAATACTCGTTTGCAAGGGCATCCAACAACTCATGAAAAATTACCTGGAATAAGAATTGCTTCAGGGTCTTTAGGGCAAGGAATGAGTGTAGCAATCGGGTCTGCTGTTGCTAAAAAATTAAATGGCGATGATAAACTTGTGTATTCATTGCATGGTGATGGAGAATTGCAAGAAGGTCAGATTTGGGAATCTGCAATGTTTGCATCAGCAAAAAAAGTAGACAATTTAATTGCTACTGTTGATTTAAATGGAAAACAAATTGATGGGTCTACAGATGATGTATTGCCAATGGGAAGTATCAAAGGAAAATTTGAAGCTTTTGGATGGGATGTATTAGAAGTTAAAGAAGGCAACGATGTTGAAGCCATCAAGGCTGGTTTAGCAGAAGCTAAATCAAGAACTGGACAAGGAAAACCAGTTTGTATACTATTACATACTGAAATGGGGAATGGTGTTGATTTTATGATGTATACACATGCATGGCACGGAAAAGCGCCTAATGATGATCAATTAGCATCTGCGCTAGAGCAAAATCCTGCAACTCTAGGAGATTACTAAAATGTTATTCTCAATTTATTGAGAACTTATATACTATAAATCCTACTGATAACTCAGTAGGATTTTTTTATACTTTTCTTCACATTACCCTGTAAGTAAAAAAGTATCTTTACGTCTGTAAAAACAAAACAAAATTATGCGAATAGGTATTGTATGTTATCCAACATTTGGTGGTAGTGGTGTATTGGCAACCGAGCTAGGAATGGCGCTTGCTGACAAAGGTCACGAAGTACATTTTATCACCTATAATCAACCTGTTCGATTAGATTTTATCTCTCACAAGCTTCACTTTCATGAAGTGTTGATGGAAGAATATCCATTGTTTCAATATCAACCATATGAGTTAGCGTTATCTACAAAATTGGTAGAAGTGGTTAAAAAGAATAAGTTAGATATTCTGCACGTGCATTATGCAATTCCACATGCCTATGCTGCCTTTATGGCGAAGATGATGTTGAAAGAAAAAGGAATTGATATCAAAGTAGTTACAACATTACATGGTACAGATATCACATTAGTAGGAAGCCATCCAAGTTATAAAACGGCAGTTGAATTCAGTATTAACAATTCTGATGTAGTAACAGCGGTTTCCAACAGTTTAAAGAACGATACTCTACGATTGTTTAATATTGAAAAAAACATTCAAGTAGTTCACAACTTCATTGATACAGAAAAATACGATAAAGAACATCAAAACGAGTGCAAAAGAATAGCATTAGCTAAACCTTCTGAACGTATTTTAACTCATGTTTCTAATTTTAGACCTGTAAAAAGAATTGAAGATGTAATTAGAGTTTTTGAAATTGTTCAAAGAAACATTCCTTCAAAATTACTGATGGTTGGAGATGGACCCGAAAAAGTAAACGCAGAACGTTTAGTAAAAGAATTGGGAATAAACGATAAGGTAATCTTTTTAGGAAATAGCAACGAAGTTGCAAAGATTCTTTGTTATACTGATGTGTTCTTATTGCCTTCTGTGAGCGAGAGCTTTGGGTTGGCTGCATTGGAAGCTATGGCAGCTGATACTCCAGTAATATCAACTAATACAGGAGGATTACCAGAAGTAAATATTCACGGCAAAACAGGATTCTTAAGCAATGTTGGTGATGTGAAAGACATGGCTAACAATGCCTTGAATATTCTAGAGAGTGATGAAAACCTAGCAATGTTTAAAAGAAACGCTAAAGAACACACAAAACAATTTTCGTTAAATAATATCTTGCCTATCTACGAAGAGATCTACAACTCGGTTTTAGAAAAAGCAATTTAGGAATTGTAGTAGTCCAAACTTTCTATCATCAATTCCTCTGGAACGATACAATCTAATTGGAAATCTTCAAAATCATTTAACAAAACAAAATTTACATTCCCACCTACATTTTTCTTATCATGTTTAAGTAATGATAAAATATGTGGATAATCATCTTTCTCAATTGTTATCTTATTATAGATAGAATCAACGAGCGTTTTTAATTCAACTAGTTTTTCCTTTGGAAAAGAAAGTAATTTAGAAGAAATATAAGATTCACAGATCATTCCTATAGCAATTGCTTCACCGTGTTTTAATGATTCTTTGTGTTCAGACTCTAAAAAATAAGACTCAACAGCATGACCTAAAGTATGACCAAAGTTTAAAATTTTACGTAAGCCATTTTCTTTTGGATCTTGTAAAACAACTTCGTTTTTAATTTCTATAGAACGATGTATTAAATCGTTGTTTTTTAAATGATTATAGTATTTTATATTATGTAAAAGTTTAATGTCGTATGTAGCGCCATATTTTATAATTTCAGCCATTCCAGATCGTAACTCTCTATCATTTAAAGTATCTAAAAAGTCAATATCTACAAGAACTATTTCTGGATTAGCAAATAGTCCAATTTGATTTTTTAAAACACCTAAATCTACACCTGTTTTTCCTCCAACAGAGGCATCCACCATACTTAATAAAGTAGTTGGGATGTTTACAAAATCAATTCCTCTTTTGTAAGTAGAAGCAACAAAACCACCTAAATCTGTAATAACACCACCTCCTAAAGTAATTAGCAAACTCTTTCTGTCAGCTCCAAGTTCAGTCATAGCTTGCCATACCCCAGAACAAGTTTCAAGGTTTTTGTGAATTTCTCCAGATTCTATTTCAATGACTTCAATCGTTAAAGAAGTTTCTAGATTAGAAATAAACCTTGAATAGCAGTAATCCATAGAGTTCTCATCAACCAAAATGAAGATGCTAGAATACTTTTTGTTAGCGATTAATTGATTTAACTCGCTGTATCCCTTTTCTTTAAAGTGAACAAAATAAGTACTGGCTTTGATAGATTCCATGCTTCAAAAATTACGCTGCAAATTAAGAACAAAATATTGAATAATTTGGCCTCGCTGACTATCTTTGTTCAACCAAACAAAACTTATATGAAAATCTTCGACAATACCGAGATTGCATTCTCTTTAAAATCTGATTCTGAATTAGAACGTGCGTATTTTCTGTTCAAATTAATTCAAAGTCAACCCATGGTTAGAATAGGTACAGCTGTAACCAACTTTGCTCTAAAAGCACACTTACCAGTAGAAGGGTTAATTCGTTCAACAGTATTTGATCATTTCTGTGGTGGAGTTACAGAAGAGGATTGTATGGTGAACATAGATAATATGTTTAAAAGCGGAGTGTATTCTGTATTAGATTATTCAGTAGAAGGAAAGGAAACTGAAGAGCAGTTTGACTTTGCTATGGAGAAAACTTTAAAAAGTTTAGACTTTGCTAAAGAAAAAGAGTCAATTCCTTTTGTAGTGTTCAAACCTACAGGAGTTGGAAGATTTGCATTGTATCAGAAATTGACTGAAAAAGAAGAGCTTACAGATGATGAAAAAAGCGAATGGTTAAGAGTAGTCAATCGTTACTATACTATATGTGAAAAAGCTAAGAAATATGACATTCCTATTCTAATTGATGCAGAAGAAAGTTGGATGCAAGATGCTGCAGATAATTTGGTTGAAGAATTGATGGAGAAATTCAATAAAGAAAAAGCAATTGTTTTTAATACGTTGCAAATGTATAGACATGATCGTATGGATTATTTAAGACAAATGCATCAAAGAGCTTATCAAAACGATTATCATATTGGATTAAAAATTGTAAGAGGAGCTTATATGGAAAAGGAGAGAGACCGTGCTAAGGAAAAAGGTTATCCATCACCAATTTGTGTAGATAAACAAGCTACAGATGATAATTATAATGAAGCTATTAATTATATGATGGATCATAAAAAGATGGCTCTATTCGCAGGAACTCATAATGAAGAAAGCTCTTACATGTTGATTGATCTTGCAAAACAACACAATATAAAACCCGAAGATAAACGTTTATGGTTTGGTCAATTATATGGAATGAGCGACCATATCAGTTTTAATTTATCTAAAGAAGGTTATAATACAGCAAAATATGTACCTTTTGGTCCTGTAAGAGATGTGATGCCTTATTTAATAAGAAGAGCAGAAGAAAATACATCAGTTGCAGGTCAAACTAGCAGAGAGTTAAATTTGATCAAAGAGGAACGTAAAAGAAGAAAACTATAGTGACATCAGTTGAGGAAATAAAAGAATTACTTCAGAAGAACAAGAAACGATTAAATAAAGAGCTTCAACAAAGTAAAGAAGCAATGTCTTTGATTAAAAAATCTACCTATTCCTCACTTACAGAAGAAGAAAAAGAAAAAGTTAAAGTTCAAATGCTAGACATTTGTAAAGCCATCCCAGCTTTTACTGTCTTTATGCTTCCAGGAGGAGCGCTACTACTTCCTTTGTTAATTAAATTGATTCCTGATATTCTGCCTAGCGCCTTTAGAGAAGATGATGAAGAAACTGTAAATGAATGATTCGATTACCGTTTTTGAATAATTTAAAAATTCATCCTTCATAATTCATAATTAATCATTTAGAAAAGACTACTTTTGCAACTTCAAAAATCAGAAGTATGCAATCTATTAGAAATATTGCCATTATAGCTCACGTAGACCACGGAAAAACAACCTTGGTAGATAAGATTATTGATCAAGCAAAAATCTTGGATGATCGTAAAGAACGTACAGATTTATTATTGGACAATAATGATTTAGAAAGAGAACGTGGAATTACAATCCTATCTAAAAACGTATCTGTAAACTATAAAGGAGTAAAAATCAATGTAATTGATACTCCTGGTCACGCCGATTTTGGAGGAGAAGTAGAGCGTGTATTAAAGATGGCAGATGGCGTTTTGTTGTTGGTAGATGCTTTTGAAGGGCCAATGCCTCAAACTCGTTTTGTTTTAGGAAAAGCTTTAGAGTTAGGATTAACCCCAATTGTTGTAGTAAACAAAGTGGACAAAGAAAATTGTACTCCTGATTTAGTGCATGAAAAAGTATTTGATTTAATGTTTGCTTTAGATGCTACAGAAGATCAATTAGATTTTACAACGATATACGGTTCAGCTAAAAATGGATGGATGAGTACAGATTGGCAAGAGCCAACTACAGATATTGTTCCATTGTTAGATGCTGTTATCGATACAATTCCAGAAGCTCCATACAGAACAGGAACTCCACAAATGCAAATCACATCTTTAGATTTCTCCTCATTTACAGGAAGAATTGCCATCGGACGTGTATTTAGAGGTGATTTAGAAGAAAACAAAGATTATATGCTTTGTAAAGCTGATGGAACTACGAAAAAAGTCCGTATCAAAGAATTGCATGTGTTTGAAGGAATGGGGAAAGCAAAGGTTTCTAAAGTAAGAAGTGGAGATATTTGCGCTATTACTGGAATAGAAGGTTTTGAAATTGGTGATACGATTGCCGACTTAGAAGCCCCAGAAGCACTACCAAGAATTGAAGTAGATAAGCCTACCATGAGTATGCTATTTACCATTAACAACTCACCATTCTTTGGAAAGGAAGGAAAGTTTGTGACTTCTCGTCACTTGCGTGATCGTCTTTTTAAAGAGATGGAAAAGAACTTGGCTTTAAGAGTAGATGAAACAGATTCAGAAGACAAATTCAATGTCTTTGGTCGTGGAATTCTTCACTTATCGGTATTGATTGAAACCATGCGTAGAGAAGGGTATGAGTTACAGGTTGGAAGACCACAAGTAATCTTAAAAGAAGTTGACGGAAAGAAATGTGAGCCTTATGAAACCTTGGTGATTGATGTACCAGAAGAATTGGCTAGTAAGGCAATTAACTTGGTCACCATGCGTAAAGGAGACTTATTGGTGATGGAACCCAAAGGAGATTTACAACATTTAGAATTTGATATTCCTTCAAGAGGTTTAATAGGTTTAAGAAATAAGTTATTAACAGCTACGCAAGGAGAAGCCATTATCAATCACAGATTACGTGGTTATGATGTCTATAAAGGAGAATTTGCAGATGTTGTTAACGGAGCTATTGTTTCTTCAGAAGCAGGAAAAGCTACTGCCTATGCAATTGATCGCTTACAAGACCGAGGAAAGTTCTTTATCGATCCAAATCAAGAGATCTACAAGGGGCAAGTAGTTGGAGAAAATGCAAAACAAGACGATTTAGCTGTAAACCTAATCAAAGGGAAAAAGTTAACTAATGTACGTGCTTCAGGATCTGATGACGGAGTGAAGATTGCTCCAAAAATCGATTTCTCATTAGAAGAATGTATGGAGTACATCAAAGAAGATGAATACTTAGAAGTAACGCCAGAAAGCTTACGAATGCGTAAGATTAACTTTGTAAAGTAAATAGTTATTGCCCTTGACAAAGTCGAAGGGTCGTTCATAAACAAAAAAGCTCAAGAATACTCTTGAGCTTTTTTGTTTAACGTTATCTGAAAACTACTTCTTCAAAATAAATTGTTTCGAGATCATGGTTGCATCATCTTTAGTAAATTCAGGAACAACTTTCTTTAATTTTTTAATAAAAGCTTTTACTTCTTCCTTACTAGCTGGGCAACCTAAATTTTGACCTCTTGAATCAAAAGAATCAGTAATCAAATTTAAATCACTGTCTAAGATTACCCAGAATGGTAATCCTGCTTTTTCTCCTTTGTATTTCTTTACTAAATCTTCTGAACCTGGATTTTCCAATTTTTTATTTTTTGGGGATTCAAAGACAACAACAGGAACAGATACAAAATTATCTTCAAAGAACTTTTTAGTACTTTCAGCTTTCATGTTTTTAGTCATACGATGACACCAACCACACCATGAAGCCTCAAATTTTATAAAAATTGCTTTGCCTTCTTTTTTAGCTTTAACTTTTGCTTTGTCTAATAAAACAGTTGTGCTTTCTTGAGCCTCAGTTTGAATATTTACAGCTAACAAAGCAGTAATAAAGAGTGCTAGTATTTTTGTTCTCATAGGATATAAGGGTTTTATGTACTTCAAATGTAAACATATCAATAGAGATAAAATGTTAAAATTTAAACCCAAGAAAAGCTTTTCGTTTTTTTTATAAAAAAGAGTTGTGTAATTAAAATTTTATTTGCAAAATTTGTTCAAACAAAATAAGACATGAATTTTATTCAAAACCATCATCATCATTTTCATATTTCGGCTCAAGCGAAGTGAAAGTGTATTGAATAAAATCAACATATTGAAACCCGTTTGAGTAAATCAAGCGGGTTTTTCTTTTCTAGCAAATACCTAGAAACTTCCCAAAAGGTTTACTCAAACACAAACAAAACTCAAGAAAGAGGACATAAAAATGAGTAAACTAAGAATAGCGATTCAAAAATCAGGAAGATTGAATGAAGATTCTTTAAAGATTATTAAAGAATGTGGCATTTCAATCGACAATGGTAAAGACCAATTAAAAGCATCTGCCAGAAATTTTCCTTTAGAAGTATTTTATCTACGCAATGGTGATATTCCTCAATACCTAAGAGATGGTGTAGTAGATATTGCCATCATTGGAGAGAATGTACTTGTAGAAAAAGGAGAAGATATTCGTTTTGTAGAACGATTAGGCTTTTCTAAATGTAAAGTTTCATTAGCTGTTTCAAAAAGAGAAACCTATGAAGGAATGGAGTTTTTTAACAACAAAAAGATAGCCACTTCATATCCAAATACAGTAAAGAAGTACTTAAATAACAAAGGGATTAATACAGAAATCCACTTAATCAACGGATCCGTTGAAATAGCTCCTAATATTGGATTAGCAGACGGAATCTGTGATATAGTATCATCAGGAAGTACCTTGTTTAAAAACAATTTGAAAGAAGTAGAAGTACTTCTAACATCAGAAGCTGTTTTAGCTGTTTCTCCAAAGATATCAGAAGAAGCTCAAGCTATTCTCGATAAACTACAATTCAGAATCAAATCTGTGCTAAAAGGAAGGAATTCAAAATATGTTTTATTAAATGCTCCTAATGATAAACTAGATGAGATTATTAACGTATTGCCAGGAATGAGAAGCCCAACAGTATTACCATTAGCTGAAGATGGATGGAGCTCTGTACACTCTGTGATTAGTAAAAATGAGTTTTGGAACATTATTGATGAACTAAAAGCAAAAGGCGCAGAAGGAATTCTGGTTTGTCCAATTGAAAAAATGGTAATGTAAATGAAAACAGTAAAATATCCATCTAAAGAAGAATGGTCTGATATTTTAAAAAGACCTACAAAAACAGTTGACGATATAGAGATAACTGTCAATCAAATCTTTGATGATGTTCAGAGAAACGGAGACATGGCAATTCAAAAATACACCTCACTTTTTGACGGTATTGAATTAGCTAGTATTAACGTGAGTGAAGAAGAAATAAAGGAAGCTGTTAATTCAGTTTCAAAAGAACTCAAAAATGCTATCGAACTAGCAAAATCTAATATTGAGAAATTTCATGTTGCTCAAAAAACAGATATTGTGTATAAAGAAACAATGTCTGGAGTAGAATGTTGGCAAGAAAAAAGACCTATTGAGAAAATTGGATTATACATTCCTGGAGGAACAGCTCCTTTGTTTTCAACTGTTTTAATGTTAACAGTTCCCGCTCAAATAGCAGGATGCAAAGAGATTGTATTATGCACGCCTCCAAATTCTAAAGGAAAAGTTGCTAATGAAATCTTATATGCTGCTCAATTATGTGGAGTAACTAAAATTTGCAAAGTAGGAGGGATTCAAGCCATAGCTGGATTAACATTTGGAACAAATTCAATTCCTTCTGTGTATAAGATTTTTGGACCAGGAAATCAGTTTGTCACAGTCGCTAAACAACTAGCTACCAAATATGGAGTTGCGATTGATATGCCTGCTGGACCTAGTGAATTGTTGATAGTAGCAGATAACTCAGCGATACCATCTTATGTTGCATCTGATTTATTAAGTCAGGCTGAACACGGAACAGATAGTCAAGTAATCTTAGTTTCTACATCCAATAAATTGATAGAAGCTGTTTCAGAAGAAATTAGCAAGCAGTTAAATGAACTTCCTAGAATAGAGATAGCAGCTAAAGCAATTGAAAACTCAAGATTGATTTTGGTAGATAGTAAAGAAGAAGCATTAGAGTTAATCAATGAATACGGCCCAGAACACTTTATTATTTGTACAGAAAATGACGAATTCTTTGTTGATAATATTAGCAATGCAGGTTCTGTATTTATTGGTAATTATACCCCAGAAAGTGCAGGAGATTATGCGTCAGGAACTAATCACACTTTGCCAACCAATGGTTTTTCTAAAGCTTATTCTGGTGTGAATTTAGATAGTTATACCAAGAGTATTACGTTTCAAAAAATTTCGAAACAAGGAATCAAAAATATTGGCCGCAGTATTGAATTAATGGCCGAAGCAGAAGGGTTACAAGCACACAAAAACGCAGTGTCATTAAGATTAAAAGATGTTTATAATGAGAATTGAAAGTTACATTCGAGAGAATATCAAAAAGATGATGCCTTATTCATCGGCAAGAGATGAGTTTAAAGAAGCATCTCAGGATATGATTTTTATTGATGCTAATGAAAGTCCTTTTGATACTGGTTTGAATCGCTATCCTGATCCTCAACAAGGAAAAGTAAAGCAGATGTTATCTGAAATGAAAGGAGTGAATCCAAATCAAATTTTATTAGGAAATGGAAGTGATGAAGTGTTGGACCTAATCTTTCGTGTGTTTTGTGAACCTCAAAAAGATACTGTAATTGCTTTACCGCCAACTTATGGAATGTATGAAGTATTAGCAAATACTAATGATGTAGAATTGATTAATATTCCATTGGACAAAAATTTTCAACCCAATGTTGAGGAAATTTTAGCAACTCAGAATAAGCAGACAAAGATTTTGTTTTTATGCTCACCTAATAATCCTACAGCTAATAGTTTCAATAGTAAAAAAGTAGAAGAGCTTATCAAAGGTTTTGAAGGTATTGTTGTAATTGATGAGGCATATATCGATTTTTCTAAAGAAGAAAGTTGGCTAAGCCGATTAAGTGAGTTCCCAAATTTAATAGTTACTCAGACCTTATCAAAAGCCTACGGATTGGCTGGAATACGTTTAGGAATCTGCTATGCTTCAAAAGAAATTATTACTGTTTTGAATAAAATCAAACCACCTTATAACGTAAATCAACTCACACAAGATACAGCAGCAGAAGCTTTATCAAATATTGATAGAGTCAAAAGAGATATAAGAAAAATAATTGCAGATAGAAAACAACTGACTTTAGAATTGAAAACCATCAGTTTTGTTGAAAGAGTATTTCCCTCTGATGCTAACTTTTTATTGGTAAAAGTAGATGATGCCAATCAAAGATATCAGCAATTGGTAGAAAAAGGGATTGTGGTAAGAAATAGAAGTAAACAACTTTTGTGTGAAAATTGTTTACGTATAACTGTAGGTAATTATATAGAAAATGAAGAATTAATATTGGTTTTAATGCAACTACAATGAAAAAAATTTTATTTATAGATAGAGACGGAACACTGGTTATAGAACCTCCAATAGATTATCAATTAGATAGTTTTGAAAAATTAGAATTTTACCCAAAAGTATTTCAGTACTTAAGTAAAATTGCCAAGGAATTAGATTACGAACTTGTAATGGTAACCAATCAAGATGGTTTAGGAACTGAAAGTTTTCCAGAAGATACTTTTTGGCCAGTACACAATTTTGTAATGAAATCTTTTGAATTGGAAGGAATCTCTTTTCAAGAACAATTCATTGATAGAACTTTTGCAAAAGATAATGCAGCAACAAGAAAACCAAATACAGGTTTACTAACTCGGTATTTTTCTAAAGAATATGATTTAGAGAACTCATATGTTATTGGAGATCGTTTAACAGACGTTGAGCTTGCCAAAAACCTTGGTGCAAAAGGAATATTTATAAATGATCATCCAGAAGTTGGAGCAGAAGAGATTAGCGTTAAAAGAGAGGAATTAAACAATTCTATTGCTCTAGAAACCAATGCTTGGTCTGAAATCTATCAATTCTTAAAAGTACAAGATAGAACTGGAAGTATAGAAAGAAACACTAATGAAACTCAAATTCAGATTGATTTGAACTTAGACGGAACTGGAAAAAGTAATATTGATACTGGAATTGCCTTTTTTGACCACATGCTAGATCAAATTGCTCGTCACGGACAATTGGACTTAAACATCAAAGTAAAGGGGGATTTAGAAGTGGATGAGCATCACACAATTGAAGACACGGCTATTGCTTTAGGCGAAGTATTTGCACAAACTTTAGGAAATAAACTAGGGATAGAACGTTACGGGTTTTGTTTACCAATGGATGATTGCCTAGCACAAGTTGCTATTGACTTTGGAGGAAGAAATTGGCTAGTTTGGGAAGCAGAGTTCAAACGAGAAATGATAGGAAAAATGCCTACTGAAATGTTTATGCACTTTTTTAAATCTTTCACGGATGGTTCCAAATGTAATTTGAATATTAAAGCAGAAGGAACAAACGAACACCACAAGATAGAAGCTATTTTTAAATCCTTTGCAAAAGCCATTAAAATGGCGGTAAAGAGAGATGTAGAAAAAATGATTTTACCATCAACTAAAGGGGTACTATAATGAAATTGGTTATCATAAATTATGGTGCTGGAAACATCAAAAGCATTCAGTTTGCTTTTAAAAGATTGGGAGTTGATGCTATACTCTCAAGTGATTGGGAAGAAATTAAAACTGCAGATAAAGTCATCTTTCCAGGTGTAGGAGAGGCAAGTTCAGCAATGAATAAATTGAAAGAATCTGGACTAGAAAAGCTGATTCCAACATTAAAACAACCTGTATTAGGAATTTGTTTAGGTATGCAATTAATGTGTAATACTACCGAAGAAGGATTTACAAAAGGGTTAGGAATTTTTAACGTAGCGGTAAAACAGTTCTCTAAGAATGTGAAAGTCCCACAAATGGGGTGGAATACTATCTCAAACTTGAGTTCACCACTGTTTGAAGGAATTAAAGAGAATGATTATATGTATCTGGTACATAGCTATTATGCTGATAATTCTGAGTTGAACATTGCTAACACAACGTATGATGTAGAATACGCTTCTGCATTACAGAAAGATAATTTTTATGGAGTGCAGTTTCACCCAGAAAAGAGCGGGTCATCGGGAGAGAAAATTTTACAAAACTTTTTAAATATTTGATATGAGAATCATACCTGCAATAGATATAATAGAAGGGAAGTGTGTGCGCTTAACAAAAGGAGATTACAATACGAAAAAAATATACAATGAAAACCCAGTAGAAGTTGCCAAAGAATTTGAAGAATATGGAATACAATACTTACATGTGGTGGATTTGGATGGTGCGAAAGCAAGTCATATAATTAATTACAAAACTTTAGAAGCGATAGCTACTAAAACGAATTTAAAAATTGATTTTGGCGGAGGATTAAAGTCTGATGAAGATTTGCGAATTGCTTTCGAGTCTGGAGCAGATCAAATAACCGGTGGAAGCATTGCTGTTAAAAAACCTGAAGTATTTGAAAGTTGGATCAAAAAATATGGTAGCAATCGAATTATACTAGGAGCCGATTGTAAAGATAAAAAGATTGCTGTAAGTGGATGGCAAGAAGAGAGTGATTTAACGGTAATTCCGTTTATACAAAACTATCAAAAGAAAGGAGTATCATATGCAATATGCACAGATATTTCAAAAGACGGAATGCTTAAAGGACCTTCTTTTGAATTATACCAACGAGTTTTAAATGATGTGCCTAAAATTAATTTAATTGCTTCTGGAGGGATTTCAACTTTTGATGAATTGCCAAGATTACAAGAATTAGGATGTGAAGGAGTTATTATTGGAAAAGCTATTTACGAAAATAGAATCAGTTTACAACAATTAGAAAAATATATAATTAAAAATTAAGCTTGTCATTCAGAACTGTAGTGGAGGAATCTCAATTAGAGAAAGACCTTTCGACTGCGCTCAAGGTGACATAATAAAAGTATGTTAACAAAAAGAATTATTCCTTGTTTGGATATTAAAAACGGACGAACAGTTAAAGGAGTCAATTTTGTCAATTTAATCGACGCTGGAGATCCTGTAGCCCTAGCAAAGACCTATGCTGAAGTAGGAGCAGACGAATTGGTGTTTCTAGATATTTCTGCTACACAAGAAGGTAGAAAAACAATGAGAGAAATGGTTTTAAAAGTGGCAGAACAAGTCAATATTCCCTTTACAGTTGGTGGAGGAATTTCTTCCGTAGAAGATGTAGATATATTGTTGAAAAGCGGAGCAGATAAGATTTCTGTCAACTCATCAGTAGTCAAAAGGCCAGAATTAATTAATGAGTTGTCTCAGAAATTTGGGAGTCAATGTGTGGTAGTCGCTATTGATGCAAAACAAGTTGATGGAAAATGGAAAGTTCACTTGGCTGGGGGGACTATTCCCACAGAATTAGATTTATTTGGATGGGCAAAAGAAGTAGAACAACGTGGAGCAGGCGAGATATTATTCACTTCTATGGATAACGATGGAACTAAAACAGGTTTTGCCAATAAAGCTTTGGCTAAACTTTCTCAATTAGTAAACATTCCTATCATTGCTTCAGGAGGAGCAGGTAGGGTAGATCACTTTATAGACACGTTCAAAGAAGGAAAATCGGATGCTGCTTTAGCAGCCAGTGTATTTCACTTTGGAGAAATACCCATTCCGGAATTAAAACAAGAATTAAAAAACAACAATATAGAAGTACGATTATGAAAATAGACTTCACTAAGAATACAGATGGTTTAGTACCCGCTATTATTCAAGATGCATCAACGAAGAATGTTTTGATGTTAGGTTATATGAATAAGGAAGCTTTTGATCAAACACAAACAACAAGAAAAGTTACTTTTTATAGTAGGACGAAAAAACGTTTATGGACTAAAGGAGAGGAAAGTGGGAATTATCTAAACCTAATTGACATGAAATTAGATTGTGATAATGATACATTGCTGATTCAAGTAAAACCAGTTGGCCCAACTTGTCACAAAGGTTCAGATACTTGCTGGAGTGAGAAAAACACAACTTCCTATGGTTTTCTTTCGAAATTAGAAAGTGTAATCTCAGAACGTATTGAAAAAGCAGATACAAAAAAATCGTATGTAGCTAGCCTATTTCAAAAAGGAATCAATAAAGTGGCTCAAAAAGTAGGTGAAGAAGCCGTAGAAGTAGTAATTGAAGCTAAAGACAATAATGATGAATTATTTTTGAATGAAAGTGCAGATTTATTATTTCACTATCTAATGCTTTTACAAGCTAAAGGATACCGATTAGAAGATGTTGTAGAAGTTTTGAAGTCTAGAGAATAGTAAAGCGACCCCTTAGAAAGAGGTCGCTTTAAAACTACTCATACGCAAGTTTCACCTTAAGATTTGGATAATTCTTTTTCAATTCTTTTTCCAAACCTATGATATGAGCAGCTCCTACAATAACAATATTTCTCTCATTACCTGATCTTAGTATTTGAGTTGCAATATTTTTTGCCATTCTTGCATCACGCTCATGAAAATAACGTCTTCCTTCTATACAACCTGAGGTGTCCTCAATAACATACTTAAAAGAACTCATTGTATGCAATCTGAGTAAACTTTTTCTTTTGTTTGTATGTCTACCTAAACCTCTGAAAATTGCTGGAATGATAGCACTATTGTAATCTTTCTTATTTAACTTCTTTGATATTTTATTGTTTCCATTTCTTACCCCTTCTTTAGCACATTTTCTCCATTCTTCATGGTATTCTTTATTCGTTTGTTGGTCATCCATGTTAAAAACCATTTTGTGTCCCAGTTTTATTGCAAGCTTGTAAGTGAGATCTCCATTTTCATTTCTTGTTGGTTTTTTAGATCCCTTTATTCCATGAGTCTTTAAATAATTATAGAACTCAAAATTTCCAACATCTCTCTTATATCCAAAGCTATTTATTAGATATGATAAATCATCTTGAGTCATATCCTTATGATTCTTCGATAAGATTCTATTGAATGTTTTTTCATTAAAGTCAAATGATTTTTTTAAGGAATCTGATAGATAATAAAACTTTTTATATCCTTTAGACCAACCATTCTTTAGGTATTCCCAGCTGATAGAATCTTGTGCCATTGGATTTTCAACATAAATAGCTTGTGGATTGTATTTAGTTGCATATCGTAACATAGGTTTATAGCTATTCTTTACAATTTTTGGAACTGTATGCATGGTTCCCATTAATAGAACTTCTTGTTGTTTTTCTTGACAGAAAGAGGCTAAAGAAATAAATACAATAGCTACAGTAGTATAGATTTTTGTTGTCATGATTATAATTTTTAGGTGAAACTTTCTGATTCAAAATTACAATCAAGAAGTGTTAAAAACTTAACAAAGACAAGCTATTGGGGTGAATTACTGGTTATTTGTGGTAGAATTTAAAAACGATTTAACCTTGTTTTTGTAAGTGTTAGATATAGGGGTGAAAATAGAAGAAGAGAGCTCCGCAAATAACTTTCCGTTTTCCGTTTTCCACTGCTGAAAATGATAAGGATTGATAATATAGGAGCGATGGACACGAAGCAACTCAGGAAAATCTTCTGCAATGACAGAAAGCTTATTTCGAATCAATGCTTTTTTGACTTCCTTTCCAGAGTAGTAAAAAACCTCAATATAATTATCTGAAGATTGAACACAAATCAAATCATTTAATAACAATCGTAGACCATCATATGTTCCTTCTCCTTTAATTTCAATTTTTGATTCTTCAAGTTTCTTTTCCTTGTATTTACCAAAAGCAAAACGACCAATCAATACAATGGGTAAAATAGTTGCAATTGCTGGTAATGTTATAGAAGTCAACTGATAATTAAAACTGTAAGGATTACTTTCTCCAAGCATTACCACATACAAATAAAAACCACGAACAATGAAAATAGAAATACCAACAAATAAAAGAATAAATAACACTTCCTGTAAAATAAACCAACGGTCCTGATTTCTCTTATAGAGAAGGTATTGTAATGGTAGAAAAAACAAATACATCACACCACCAACCAATCCATAACCAGGTAAATAAATAAGTTTTTCTCGATCTCCAAATTCATTCACATCAAGGGGTTCTGTGAGATATAGGAAACAAAAAATCCATATAAATAAACCTAATGCAATAATTGCATGGTGCTTAAAGGTAGGATCAAAAGGATAAGGATGTTTAAATAAACTCATTGTGAATAAAAATACAAATACTTATCTAGTTTGAATTTCCCACCAAACCACAAATATTTTGGTTATTTCTCCATTAGGTTGTTTTAACCAGCATAATGGAGCTGATTCTTTTTGATGGAACATTTCAATTTGTTGTTGTAGTTGTTCAAAATTCAACCAATCTACATCTACATGAGGCTCAATTAACCAATCAAGTTTTTTTGGAATGTGAAATTTACAGTCAGAAAATTTTTGTAGCAGATTTGTATTTATATAAAATCCGCAAACGCAATCAGGATTTAATAGCTCTATCTCTATTTCTTTACCGTAAGGAAGATATAACTGTCCTTTGAAATAGGTTTTTTGTTGAATGTCATCAATAGTTAGTTGTAATTCTGAAAGTAACGATTCACATTCTTTTGAATAAAGAAGAGGAAACTGCTTGTTTTTCACCTTATTGATTTTTAGAACCAAACTATCTCTTCGGTTTGGACCTATCCAATGTTCTAAAAAAGTTGATCCTACTGAAGAATCATACAAGTAAAATTTATAAGCAATCTCTAAATGAACTGGTTGATTACTATGTAATAACAGACAATCAATCTCTCCTAATGTTACCTTATTGGAAATAATTTGAACATTTTCTTTAAGAATTTGAATATCGCAATTTTGATGTAGTGCGTAAGAAACCAATCGCTCAACATAATTCCCTAGTCGAATAGCGCTTTTGTCATGAGTTAGGTTTGGAACTTTCTCTCTAATACTCAACAACTCAGTAGAAGATTCGAATTGCTCTAGTTCAGAAAGAAATCCGTTCCATAAGAACGGAGTGTTTTGAAAGCCATAGAAACGTTGTTGAGTTAGATTCATGATGCATAGATAATCAATTAATCGAAATTTTTATAAGAAACTTTAACAAGCGCTCTTTGACGCAGTTTTTTGTTTTTTGTAAATTGACCTTTCCAAAAAAACAACCAGCATGCAATTCAACAAATCAAGCTTTCAATTCCTAAAAGATCTTAAAAAGAATAATAACCGCGATTGGTTTGCAGAACAAAAACCAAGATTTATAGAAGCGCAAGACAATGCGAAAGCCTTATACGCATCTATTCGCAAGAATTTAGAAGAGCATGACGAAATAGAAAAATTCAAACTTTTTAGAATTTATAGAGATGTTCGTTTTTCAAAAGATAAAACTCCCTACAAACCTCATTTTGCTGGTTCTTTTTCTAGATTAGGAAAACACTTACGAGGCGGTTATTTTTTACGTATTCGACCAGGAGAGAGCTTTTTAGCAGGTGGTTTTTGGGAGCCAAATAAAGAAGATTTATTCCGTATTAGAAAAGAAATAGAAATTGATGCATCAGAAATGCGTGCAATTCTTGACGATAAAAATTATCAGAAATATTTTGGAGGAAAATTTGATGGGGATGAATTAAAAACAGCACCCAAAGGTTTTGATAAAGAGCATCCAGATATTGATTTGATTCGTAAAAAAGGTTATATAGCTGTTAGGAATTTTACTGATGCTGAAGTTTTAGACCCTGATTTTATCAACGAAGTAGATCGTACATTTAAAGCATTACGCCCTTTCTTCAATTATATGAGTGATGTGCTTACTACCAATCTAAATGGAGAGAGTATAATTTAAATTAAGAAACAGTTCCGTTTTTATAGACATTAATAGCATTCTGTATTAGTAATGTAATTGTATCTATAGGAATATCTTGATCTGGATTGACTCTGAAAATTTTCATGCGTTTTCGTGATCCTGATTCTAGTTGATAATGATTTAGATGTTTTCCTTCTACAAATAAAATATAAGGTTCATTGGTTTTCTTGTCTGTCCACAAGTAACAAAACATTTTTTTTCCATAACAAAAACAAGGCATACCGTACTTCTTAGTTTCGTTGATGCTTTTATCTTGTTCAAGGATCAACTTTCGCAGTACTAACAGACAGCTTTTGCTAGGCTCTTCTTTGCTTAAATAAAATTCATCTAAAGAACTCATTGTACTATGATTTTACATTCCAATGGTATCATAAATAAGGACAATTCGAGTTTCCTTATGAATAAAGAAACGTGATCTATTATGTACATCTTTAGGTTTGTACATGTAATATTCTTTATTTAGAGAGAACCATTTAGGAATATCATTATTGGTAAACCTATTCCATTCACTTGTATCTCTAACTAACTTTTTTTGATTAACTAGTGCTTTCCACCAATATATTGTGGGCTTAATTTTTAAAAATGCTTCATATTCTAAAGTGAAATGAGGGGATTGATAATATTGACCATTTAAAATCTGAATAGAATCTCCTGGTGAAAAACCTGCCCAATATTCAAATGCTTTTTTAGGGTTCTTAGTTTCAACAGAAAAACAACTAATAACTAGTACACTAATAAATAAAAATGGTATAATTTTTTTCATAGCGAATCAAATATCAAAATCCTTTTTTCCAAACTTTATCGGCAGATTCTAAATAGGTTACTAGGGCAGCAGAACCATACCAGACATATAAATCAGGTTCTAAATACTTTTCTTTAATAGCTGGATCAGTTAGCAATAGTTTTTCTGCCTCTTCAATAGTAGATACATCTAGAATGAAAATTCCGCGATAGGATTTATCATTTTTTTGCATAGGACCTGCTACAATCATTTTTTTATTTTTTACCAAACGATTGATATTATCCATATGGCCTGCAAAAGCCTTATTTTTTAATTCTTTGTCTTGAGAAGTATTACTACCTGTTTTTAGAATTACAAAAATGTAGGATTTCATTCCATAATCATCCGCATTAACTTTTTTAGCTAAGTCAGCATCGTAATTTGGATTTGTCTTTTGAGCTAAACAAATACTTGTAGTAAAAATTAATGCGAAAATGAGAACAATATTTTTCATGATCAATATATTTTGATCACAAGTTACTCATATTCTCTTCAAGATGAAAAATAAGTTATGTCAAGTTCTTTTTAACTTCTTTTCTTAAAACAAGCACAGTAATTAAAGTAGCTAGGATATCAGCAATTGGAAAAGAAAACCAAACACCATTTAATCCAAAAAATTTTGGTAAAATATAGACCAGAGGAATTAAAAATATACCTTGTTTTAATAGTGTTAGTATTAATGCTGGCAATGCTTTTCCTGCTGCTTGAAAATATGCAGACCCAACCAATTGAGTTGTAATTACAGGAGTAGCTAAAAAGCTTAATAGTAAAGCATTTGGAGTTTCAGAAATCAGATTAGCATCGTTAGAAAACATACTAGCTATTGTTTCTGGAAAAACGATAATTCCGATAAAGACAATTGTAGCAACACCGGTTCCATAAAGAATGGCTGTTTTAATGGTTTCTTTAACTCTCTTTGAATCTTTAGCACCATAATTATATCCTGCAATAGGAAGAAATCCTTGAGTAACACCTAGTACTGGAAATAGTGCAAACATCATAACACGATTGATAATACCATAAACAGCAATAGCAGATTCGCCACCATACTTAAATAAAGTTGCATTCAAGACAATCATTAGTAAACTTATGGTTCCTTGTCTAATTACTGTAATACCTCCTAATTGGATGATTTCCTTTACAATTGGAAAACTTAGGATTAAGTCCTTTAGATTGATGGATAGTTCGCTTTTTTTTGAAAGAAAAAAACCAAGTATAAACAAACCACAAGCAAGATAAGATAGCGAAGTTGCTAAACCAGCACCAAACATTCCCATATCTAGTATCTTGATAAAGATAATATCCAGTACAATATTTGTGATTGCAGGAATAATCATAGCATACATCGCAAATTTTGGTTTTCCTTCTGCACGAATTACAGGGTTTCCCATCATAGCAAAAGCCAAAAGAGGAACACCATATAAAACTACATGGAAGTATTCTGTTGCTGGAACCAAAATATCTCCGTTAGCTCCAAAAAGCAATAGGAGAGAAGAACAAAAAAATGTACCAATAACAACAAAGAATACTGAAAGACAAAGCGTTAATGTAATTTGATTTCCGAAGGTTAAAAATGCTTTGGAAAAATTCTTAGCTCCTAAAGCTCTTGAAATAATTGAACTTCCACCAATTCCAATTCCCATTCCTATTGAAGAAATCAAAAATACAATCGGTAAGACTACAGTAATTGCAGCAATTGCTAAGGATCCAATCCATTGTCCAACAAAAATTGTATCAACAATCATGTTTAAAGACATCACCAAAATACCTATAGATGCTGGGACAGCTTGTTTAATAAGGAGTTTGCTTATTTTTTGGGTACCAAGTTCGTTAGCTAAATCTGTCATATAAGGACTACAAATATCACAATTATAAAAATGTAATTTTCTACGAATGAAAATATTTAGGGATAAATTAACATATCCAGTGTATTTAAATTATGTTTGTTTTATGAGTGTTTTTGAAATTCAAATTACTGTTTTAAAAGAAGATATTGACGAATTAAATCATGTGAATAATGTTGTCTATTTACATTGGGTGCAAAACATTGCTAATTTGCATTGGAATGAACTTAAAAAAGGACACAATACTTCTAATTATGTTTGGGTTGTTCTACGTCACGAAATAGATTATTTAGCTCAAGCTACAATTGGCGATAGATTAAAAGTAAGAACTTGGGTAGGAAAAACAGGGGGAATTAAATCTTTGAGGCATGTAGAATTTTTTAAAGATGAGAAACTTCTTGTGAAAGCCCAAACAACTTATTGTTTATTGGATGCAAAGACATTTAAACCAACACGAATAACAAATGAGATTTTAGATACATTAGCTCCCAAATAACTGTACCTTTGCGGTAGAATTAAACATGAATTATGAGCACATTTGCCGCTTTAGGAATTAAGAAGGAGTTTGTGAAATCTATTAAAGAACTAGGAATTTCTACACCTACAGAAATTCAAGAGAAAACAATTCCTATACTAATAGACAAAAAAACCGATTTTGTTGGTTTGGCACAAACAGGAACAGGAAAAACGGCTGCTTTTGGTTTGCCTATTGTACAACAAATAGACCCTAATAATGCTACTATCCAAGCGCTTATTTTATCGCCAACAAGAGAGTTAGTTCAGCAAATAAAAAAACAGCTCTTTAAGTTTACAAAGTATAACAATCATAAGATTTTTGTTGAAGGAGTTTATGGAGGTGAAAAAATAGACAGACAAATTCACAATCTAAAGAGAACAACACATGTTGTTGTTGCCACACCAGGTCGTTTGATAGATCTTATTGAAAGAGGAAGTATAGATTTAAAGGAAATTAAAACTTTAGTCTTAGATGAAGCTGATGAAATGCTAAGTATGGGTTTTAAACAAGATTTGAATAGAATTTTAAAATATACTTCAGGAGAAAGGAATACTTGGTTATTCTCTGCAACAATGCCAGAAGAAATACAGAGAATTATCAAAACCTATATGGATCCGAATTCGTCTCGAGTTGAAATCAATAGAAATGCTCTGGTAAATGCGAATATTAGTCATCGCTTTGTGAGAACTTCTATCAAAGAAAAAACAGAAGCAATCATTACTTTTTTAGAGCGAAGGCCAGAAGAAAGAGGAATTATTTTTTGTAGAACAAAAGCAGGAACTCAAAATCTTACCAAACAACTTATAGATGAAGGGTTTTCTGTTGGAGCTTTGGAAGGAGATATGCAACAAAGAGAACGTGATAAGGCTATGCGAGCATTTAAAAATGAAAGCTTGCAATATTTGGTTTCTACTGATGTGTCAGCAAGAGGAATAGACGTGAGTGGATTATCATTTGTAATTCATCATCAGTTACCAGAAAAATTAGAATATTACACACATAGAAGTGGAAGAACAGCCAGAGCCGGAAAAACAGGTATATCTATGGCCTTTGTATTACCGAATGAAATACAACGAATTCATGAAATACAAAAAGAACTTAATATTTCATTTACAGAAACTTCAATTTAATTGAAATGGATATCATTTATGCTTTAGATATTATCGGAACATTTGCTTTTGCTATTAGTGGTGCTTTGGTAGCTATGCGAAATGATTTCGATTTATTTGGTGTAGGAATCATCGCTTTTGTAACTGCTGTAGGAGGAGGGATGTTAAGAGATGTTTTAATCAATGCACATCCAATTAACTGGATAGGGGATTTAAATTATATATGGACGATACTTACTGCTGTATTTTTTACTTTCCTATTCAGAAGTAAAATAGCTCCTTTACGCAAAACTTTCTTTTTATTTGATACAGTTGGAATTGGAGTTTTTACACTTCTTGGCTTACAAAAAGGACTTAGTTTTGGGTTACCAGTATTTGTTTCTTTGTTAATGGGAATGGTTTCTGCAGTTTTCGGAGGAGTTATTCGTGATGTATTAACTAATCAAGTGCCTTTAATTTTTAAGAAAGAAATCTATGCATCAGCATGTTTGTTAGGAGGAGTATCATATTTAGTAGCTATTAAATTATCTGTACCAGATCATATAAGTTTTATCATTGGAGCTTCAGTTATTATTATCACTCGCTTAATTGTAGTTCGTTATCACCTTGAATTGCCCAAAATTAAAAGTGATATCTTCGGTAAATAAAGAACCCAGATATGGAAAAGTTAAGATTCAAAAACTTATCGGATTTTAAGTCTATGGTTGGAAAAGAGTTGCCTAAATCTGATTGGATTACTGTAACTCAAGAAATGATTAATGACTTTGCAAATGCAACACTAGACAAACAATGGGTACATGTAGATGTTGAAAGAGCCAAAAAAGAATCGCCATTCAAAAGTACAATCGCACATGGTTTTATGTCTTTAGCTTTGCTATCAAAAATGTTAGAAGACTTAATTGTAATTGATAGTTTAAAAATGGGATTAAATTATGGCCTAAACTATGTACGATTTCCACACCCAGTTCCTGTAAATAGTAAACTTCAAATACATGCATCAATTAAAGATATTGAAGATCAAGGACAAGGTGTAAAGGTTACTTTTTCTTGTATTGTTGTAATTGATGGGTTTGAAAAACCCGCTTGTATTGCCGAATTTTTAGGAATGATGTTTGAATAAAAAAGCACCTCTAATAGAGATGCTTTGCTTTATATTTGATTGTAATCTTCTTTTTTTAAGACAACCAACCTTTTCTACTAGCGCTTTTAGAGTATAAGTATAAAAAGACAGCAATAACAGGAATTAAAATTAACATACTGTATTGAAAAGCATCGTAATGCTCTTTACCATCATTCATAAACAAATTATATCCTGTTTGAACAATTACTGCTATTAGTGATAGGAAAAATAGCAACTTTGCTAAGTTCTTTCTTAACAGTAAAAGAATACATGCTAATGTAGATCCAAAAACAGCAATAGCAAATAATGCCGTATACCAACTTGGTAAATTATTTACAATCTCTAAAAGTTCTGGAGAATCTTTATACATTTCTTTAAAAGCATCTGTTTGATAAGCTTGATCTAAATAAGCTTTCACACCCATAGCATTCCATAGCAGAGCCACAATACCTATGATCCAAAACAGAACATTAGGTTTATTTGAATTTTCTGACATAAATAAAAAGTTTAATTGATTGATTTCTAAAATTAGATAAATATTTTTAATTCTATTTTGTTTTTTACAAAATGTAAAGTATATTTGTCATTATAATAAGTTAATTTGTCAATTTGTAAAATATAAATCATGAAAAATAAGTCAATATGTGAACAAGAAAGAAGTCATTTAGAAAAGATGAATAGATTTCAGCTATCACATAAATTCAAAAAAATAGGAGGATATGTTGTCTTAATTGCATTTCTACTAATGATTGCTAAGAAATTTGTAGATGAACCTATTTGGGTGAAACCTGTTTTAAGAAACATTTTTGTTCTAGGGTTATTACTTGTTTCCTTAGCAAAAGATAAAATTGAAGATGAATTTATAGATTCTTTACGATCACAATCGTATCGTATAGCCTTTATATTAGGTGTAGTATATGCAATTGTTCAACCACAAATAGAATACGCAGTTGATTATCTTATTGATGGAGATGATGCAACTAACGGTTTTAGCTATTTTCAAGTATTAGTGTTTATGCTTGTCGTACAAATTGCTGTTTTTTATCAATTAAAAAGATACAATAGATAAGATGAAAAACACAATTAAAGTACAAAGAGCTATTAAAGATCTTACACAAGACCAATTGGCTCAGAAAGTAGGTGTTTCAAGGCAAACCATTAATTCTATTGAAAAAGGGCGTTATGTGCCTTCTACGCTACTAGCGTTAAAGTTGTCTGCTGTTTTTGAAGTTTCTGTAAATGAATTTTTTGAATTAGAAGATGATGATTAAATTAATTTTAGTTGTTATAGTCTTGGCTTTATATATAGTAAAAACATTGTTTTAATCAGAAACAGAATACCATTTAGCAATACAATTCTGTGCTGGCGCATCTTTTATCTCAAAATCACTATTGTCCCATTGCCATATATAAGTTCCTGCAAACCACTCTTGAATCCATAGTTTTTGATATAGAGCTTCAAAGGCTAAATATTGAGTTTTAGTAGACTTTCTCTTAAAAAGAGGAGAGAAGAATGATCCCCATTCCCATGGTTTTTTCGTAGCTGTTCTATCTGGCCTATAACCAACTTCAGTAAATAAGATTTGTTTGTTGTATTTATTAGATAGCTTTTGTAAAACTGCAATATGTTTATCCCATCCTTCCTTTATTTCATTCAAATTCGGATTGCTATTTTGAGTAAGAGGAAAGTAAGCTTGAACTCCTATATAATCTAACTCATGCCAAAAAGGAATGACGTCAAATTGATCATCCCAATTAGCTGCATAGGTGAGTTTACCGGAGTAGATAGTTTTGATTTCTTTAATTAACTGCATCCATAAATCAGGTTGATTTCTAATAGAACTTCTTAACTCAGTACCAATACAAAACAATTCGGTTTTTGTTTTTTCAGCCATTGCTGCATAATGTAAAATGGTCTTTCGATACGATTCAAACCAATTATTCCAGTCTTCTTGATTCTTGAAATTGATGTTTGATCTCCATCCAGAAGACATCCATAAATGAGGTTTTAAATGAACACGAATATTGTTTTGATGAAGCTGTTCTATACTTTTAATAAACATAGAATCTCGTTGAGACCATTTTCCTATTTCTTTAGGGTTTCTAATAGAATTGGTTTGTTCATTTTCCTGATAGAAATAGGGCAGGACCACAACCCACTCAATATTATTTCTAATAATCTCTTGAATATTTGTACGATTGTTTCTACCTAAAGCATAAACAGTCATCCCGCGATGTTTCTGATCAATTGAATAAAGATTTTGGACAGTATCTGTTTTATTCTCTATACTATAATCCCATGAGTAAGAAAAGTCTTCCTTGCTATTACTTTCTACAACAGAAGTTATTCCATAATAAATTAGGAATATGGGAACCATGAATTGAAGTGTTAAACGTGCAATAAAAGTTTTGAATCCTTTATTCCTATAGACCCGAATGAAATAACGAATCAATAAATAAAGGCAATAAAAAACAAGGACAATACTATGGAGAAAAAGTTGCCCAGAAGCAGAAGAAATAATCTGCCAGTAACTTTCTAATAAATCAATAAAACTAATTCTTGGATTTAATAGATTTAAAAGAAACAGTAAGAAAGTTGTAATCCAAGTAAATAGATATACTTTTAAAAATGATTTGACTTCCTTTTTTAACAACATGATAATTCTAAGACGCTCACAATATGAGAAAGTTACACAAACTTAACACTCTATGAAAACATTGAGTAAAATGGAAAGCTTATTTTTGTAGTTCATTACTATGATATGAATAGCACCCTTAGCAAACATATACTATTTCTGGTTTTTCTTTTAATAACTTCAGTTGCTTACTCGCAAATTAAAACAACTATTAAAGGTAAAGTTTTGGATGAAAAAGGAGCACCTATTTTTGGGGCAACCGTATTTTTAAATAACAATCAAGGTAGTATAACAGATGAAAAAGGAACCTATAGAATAGCAAATGTAACACCTGATTCATATAATATTACAGTAAGTTTTTTAGGGTATAAATCTCAAACGAAATTTAATATCATCATAAAATCAAAAGGAAACCCATCATTTGATTTTGTTCTTATTGAATCTAATGAAGAGCTAGAAGAAGTTGTACTTACCAATCAGAATAAAATTAGTAGGCCTAAAGAAACCCCTTTATCCACTCAGTCTTTATCTGCTGTTGAGATTGCAACTTACCCAGGTGGTAATAATGATGTTGTACGTGTGGCCCAGACATTTCCAGGAGTTTCCCCTTCAGTAGGAGGTTTTCGTAACGATCTTATTATTCGTGGTGGAGCACCCAATGAGACTGTGTATTATTTAGATGGAATGGAGATTCCAAACATAAACCATTTTGCTACTCAAGGAAGTGCAGGAGGTCCGGTAGGTTTACTCAATGTATCCTTTATTAATGATGTAACATTGTCTACTTCTTCTTTTGGAGCGCAATATGATAATCCATTATCAGGTGTATTGCAGTTTAAACAACGAGATGGAAATAAAGAAAATTTCAACACAAATGTTCGAGTAAGTGCTACAGATGCAGCTTTTACGCTAGAAGGACCTTTATTCAAAAGAGAAGAAAAAGAAAGTAAAACAAGTTTCTTGTTTTCTGTAAGAAGAAGTTATCTACAAGCACTTTTTAAACTGATAGGATTACCCATTAGACCTAACTATTGGGATTACCAATATAAAATATCACATGAAATTGATGAATACAACAATTTGTATATACTAGGATTAGGCTCTATAGATGATTTTACGGTAGAAGCTCCGGATGAATTCGATGAAGAAGCGCAACTTGTTTTAGATCAAGCTCCTTTTATCGAACAAAGAACCAATTCAATTGGTATTACTTGGAGAAAAAGATTTCAAGATGGTAGCGGATTTATGCAAACAACCTTAAGTAACAATAGATTAAAGAATATTTTTACAACCTATCAAGATCCTGAGAATGAAAGCGGAGTGATTTTTAAAAATGATGCTATAGAATCGGAAACAAAATTAAGATATCTGTTTACTAAGTTTGCTAATGATTGGAAGGTTACTGCCGGATTTAACGCACAATATTCTTACTATACCAACAATACTGTTAATAATACTGATAACATATTTTTTGATACTGAAATTGATTTCATGAAATATGGAGTGTTTATTAATTCTGCTAGATCATTTTTCAATGATCGATTGGATATATCTGCTGGTTTTCGTTTGGATAGTGATGGTTTTACAAATACCAATCTTCTCTCTACATTTTCTCCAAGATTATCTTTGTCATATGAGTTTATTCAAGATTGGAGAATAAGCGCAACTGTTGGAAGATATTATAAATTGCCTCCATATACGATTTTAGGATTCAGGAATAATATATCTAATCTTATAAATCAAAATGCTAAGTATACAAGCAGTGATCATTATGTATTAGGGTTTCAATACATACCATCTCCATCAACTATAGTTTCTCTAGAAGGATTTTATAAGAAATATGATAATTATCCTGTTTCTGTTTTAGATCAAGTTTCGTTGGCTAACAAAGGTGCAGATTTTGAAGTCTTAGGTAATGAAGACATAGAAACAGTAGGTAAGGGAAGAAGTTATGGTTTAGAATTCCAGTATCAACAAAAACTCACAAATAATTTTTACGGAATCTTTTCATACACTTATTTCTTTAGTGAATTTACTGGGTTTGACACTTCAAAATATATTCCATCGGTATGGGATAGTAGACATTTGATTTCTTTCGTAGGTGGATATAAATTGAACAAAAATTGGGAGATTAGCTCTCGTTATCGCTTTGCTGGGAAAACGCCATATGTACCTACTGATTTGAGTCAAACGTTGCTAACATATCCAGAAATCACTTTAGATTATAGTAGACTAGGAGAAGAGAAGCTGAATACATTTAGTCAATTAGATATTCGTGTAGACAAGAAATGGAATTACTCTAAGTGGTCTTTGAATATCTTTTTAGAAGTTCAGAATATTTTAGCGCAAGATATTCCATTACCACCAGAGTATGGTTTAAATAGAGACGATCAAGGAACTATCATAAACCCTATTAGTCTTACTGAAGTAGAACAAGATTCTGGAATTCCAATCCCTAGTATTGGAATTGTAGTTGATTTTTAAGAATTATTCAAAAACTCTGTTCCTTTTTGAAGTATAATAGAGTTAGGAACAGTAACCTCTCTGCCTTCATCAGTTTCTATCAAAACATAAAAACCAGTCATATTTTTAACAGTACCTGAAAAGTCAAACTCTTTATCAAGTACTTTTACTCGATCTCCAATTTTTAGTGGATGATAAAAGAAAATAATTACACTAGCAGTTAAATTTGAGAGCAAAGACCATTGCGCGAAAAAAGCAATACCAATAATGGCTAGTAAAGATGAAAAGAAAATAGAAAGGTCTTCAAGTTTAATTCCAAGAATTAGAATTACAGCGACAAAAAAGACCACGTAGTAAGCAAAATAAAAGGTGTTTTCAACTACCTTTTTACGATTAGGCTCTAAATTTTTTACCAATGTCACTTTTTTTGTAATCCTTTTGGTAATTGCCATCAATGAAATTAACACTAAAAAAGCGGCTACTATAAGTACAATTTGAAGTTTTACATCATCCATAATAGAAAATTTTCTCACAATAAAGATACTACAATAGTATGTTATAAAACTACAACGAGTTAGTAAACTATAACAACATTATGATGCTAAAATAGCTTTTAGTTTTATGCTATAGAATTGAAGTATAACAATGATTGTTAGCAATAATCATTTTTAACGACTTAGTAGGCATCAAACTAAACTACATTGGTCAGTAAGTTCACGGCAGAAATCAATAAGGTATATTTTATCAATCAATATACACTAGTACACATCTTAGAAGGATCAGGTAATATTCAGGTAGATTTTAAGAATTACAGTGATTGGGAAGACAAGATAATCTATCTTAATAAAGGGCAATATATAAAGTTCATGTCAGATAATTTTATCGTCCGATTTATTGAATTTTCTGATGAAGTCATGTTCAATTCAAAAGATGTTCGTGTACTCTTTAAACACTTAGTTTCATTAGGATACATAAATTTTAATGACTGTAAAGATTGTAAACAATTCTTATCATCTACAACTTTTAATGATAATATGCATAGCTTGATAGATGTTTCAACAGAACAATGGTTTTGGCAAAATCCTTTTGGAGCTACAAAAGATGAATATCAAATTATTTTTGATATTAAAGATATTATTGATAAAGAATATTCAGAACAAATCAATGTAAAAAAACTGTCAGATTATTTTACCAATTCTAAGTACAATGTAAAGCATTTGATGAAGAACAGAGTTGGAATTACTATTAGTAATTTGATACGAAAAAAACATATTGATGAGAATAAGAAAGAACTGGCTTTTACAGATAAAAGCATAAAAGAAATTGCTTATGAGCAAGGTTATAAAGACCCTGCTTATTTCAATCGTTTTTTTAAGAAGAAAGTGGGGCAAACTCCTAAAGAATTTCGAGATAATTTTGATTACCAACGTAGAGATCAATTTTCTCAAAACCTATTAGAACTTATTCAATTATTTCATAAAGAACAACACTCACTAGGCTTTTATGCAGATCGAATGAATATGAGTGTTAATACATTGTCAAAAAAAGTAAAGTTTAAGATGAACCTTTCTTTAGGGCAAATGATTAGGTATGAGCTTATTAACTCTGCAAAAAAAATGCTTTCAGAAAAAGTCACGGTTAAAGAAGTGGCTTATACTTTAGGCTTTGAAGAACCCAATAATTTTTCTTCATTCTTTTCTAAATACGTAGGCATTTCTCCTTCTAGTTACGCAAAATAAGTACAACTTTTATCCTGTTTTTTATACGCTTTCTTTTAGCCTTCATTTAGACTTTTGTAGTGTAATTGTAGAATTGCAAAACAAGAGAGTTTAATAAAAAAATAATTAAGATGAACATTAAAGAGCAAGCATCTCAAATGGATGCAATAGTGTCTAAAGGCGCAATTGTAGAAGCTGTACAACAGTTTTTTGCTGAAAACGCAACTACTTCAGATTATAATGGAGCAGTTACATCTAATAAACAACAAATGGTAGAAAAAATGGAAGGCTTTGCTGGTTCAATTGCTACTGTTAACGGAATTACCCATCATTATACAATAGTTGATGGAAACGTTTCTGCATCTGAATTCACCTTTGATTTTACCATGAAAGATGATTCTAAAATCTATTGGCACGAGATAATAAGACGTCTTTGGAATGCAAAAGGTGAAGTAATTCAGGAAGAATACTTCAACGCAAACTAGTAATCAAATTAATAAAAATTTAAAAGAATTTTAAAATGAAAACAACAATTAAATCATTAGTACTTGCAATCATTTTTATACTTACAAGTGCATTAGGTTTTTCGCAAAACAAGAAAGAAAATAATATTGACGACAGTAATATTGCATTACAAGGATATAGTGCAGTTTCCTACTTAGATATGGGATTAGCACAAAGAGGAACAAAACAATTTAAGACTATTCATAACAAGATAGCTTATTATTTTACATCAGCTGAGCAAAAGGAGAAATTTGATAAAAATCCAACTAAATATTTACCACAATATGGAGGTTTCTGCGCTTTTGGAGTATACGTAGGAGCTAAATTTAGAGTTGATCCAAACAAGTTTGTTATCAGTAATGGTAAATACTATTTGTTCTTAAATGATTTAGAAGTAGATGCTAAACAATTATGGATTTCAGAAAAAGAACCTAAGCTTATTAAAACTGCCAATAAAAACTGGAAAAGCTTGAGATCTAAATAATCTTCGCTTAAAATCTTACTCATCAGTACGCTCTTTTGAAAGAGCGTACTTTTCTATTTGATTAATTTCTTTTGAATGACTAGTTTGCTATCCAATGAAATTCCTTTCAAAATATAAACACCATTAGATAGTTTAGGTAAATCAACAGTTCTAGATTCATTTAAGTTTTTCTTTTGAGAAAACACCATTTTTCCTCGAATGTCAAATAATTGTAACGTTAATTCACCGCTGTAATTGTTAGAAATTGTAATCTGATTTTCAAACGGAATTGGGTAAACAGCAGGTTTGACATTTTCTTGTTGAAAGTCATCAACACTTAAAGTACCATTAAAGTATTGTTCAGCTAAGGCGAAAGATTCTCTTCCAATTTTATCTCCAATAACTCTTCCTCTAATATCATCAATAGGAGGGTGGATACCTCCCCAAATTCTTGATAAACTTGTTTGGTCAGAAGCATCTCTATATGTAGCCCATTGAAGCGTAAAACTTTCAGAAGGTCCTTCTTCAAAAACTAAGAATTCATTTTGTATTACATCAAAAGTTCCCATTCCTCCAGGAAAGAAAGCATCTCCTGTTAGTAGGGTTAAAGCCTCAGAAGCTGCTCTTGAAAAAGTAGAGTGTCCTGAAACATATCCTGCAAAAGGAGGAGTAACAAATGTAGGCCTTTGATAAGGCCACCAATGTGTTCCTAAAATCCAATCTACCCCCGCAACGTCTGTGTCAGGATCATTAATATAATCTGGACCTTTCCAAGATTTAATTTTAATTTTCCCTAGGTTTTCATTATTAGCTCCAACAAGTGGATCTCCCATTTTTATCAATTCTATCAATCCAGAAACTAAGGGTAATCCATGAGGGTCAAAATTACTTAAATTAGGATTGGTGCTTTGTCCTTTTGCTGCCATATATCGTATCGCAGAAATAGGTCTGATATAATCATAATAACCTTTTACTCCCCAAGTATTTACAGCCGAATCATGCATGGCACCACCAAGTATCAAATAACTTTTCACATCCCATTCTAAATTGCTTAACACAGCGCCTTCTCCTTTAAATTTTTTGACAGTTTGAGGATGATCACTCACATAATTAAGTAATGTAAACCAATGACCAGGAGGAGTTTCTGAATCTGGACCATCTGCCCAAAATTCTGCTAATACTCTAGCGTAATCTGCCCTTTTGACCATTTGAGTTGTATAAGGAGCATTTGTGGTTGGGTTGATAGCATGTCCTGTTCCAATATCACCACCGTTTGTGAAATCATAAAAATTCTTATACTCTTCAAAAGTTGTAGGGAAAGAAGAGATGTCTACATTTCCTATAGAGCTTGGAGAAATATCAATCATAGTGTTATCAGCAGGATCTAAATGAGCGGACCAAGCAATAACTAAAGCAAAATGCCATTTATAAGGATCTTCTATTCCATTCATAGTTGAATTTTGGATGTATACAGGAGGTCCAGGATCGTTGTACACATAGCAATCAAATCCATTATTAAGAATCTCTAAATCTTCAGGACGTAAAGAAAAAGGAGTCACTTCTCCCCATTCGGGACTCAAAAACTCGGGAGTATTCAAAGGAAAAGGGTTTCCACTCTGATCTACAAAAACATCAAAAGCCAGAGGCTGCCAAGCATTTGGGTCATTTAATAAATTATCTTCATATAACTCTAAAATGAGTGGTGAATTTTCAGGTAGATAGTGCTGATTATCATATCCGTTAATTTCGTTGGCCCCATCTTGCATTCCGAATGCAATCATTTGTTCAGCTAAATAATTTCCTAATGCAGCATAAGAATTGTTAGAATAATCTGTTGTCGTAAAATTTGGACCATAACCATAAGATTGAAACAATGTTGTAAAAGCATCTAAAGAAGCTGTTGCACCAGGCGAGTTAGCAAATCTGTGAGTTAACAAACGATACATTGCATAGCTCATTATTTGATGTGTAGCATATTCTTTGTCTGTAGGAGTTGCTATTCCATCAAAATTACAAGTATATCCTCCAAATGTCTTTCCTAAGAAAATAGTTTCTGCCGTATCATCAAAAATAGCCCAAGCATCATACATAATAATTGAACTATGAAACAGGTTTCTTGCATGCACTGTTGGTCTAGCATAATCATTACGAATTGCTTCTAAAAGCTCTTCGTTCCAATCTCTAGCAACAGAATGCTGAGCATCAATAGTAGTGAGTGTTAGTGTAAAAAACACTAACAAAATTCTCATTGGGTTGATCATCAAGTCTCTAATTTCAGCAAACTTAAAAAATATCTTAAACAAATATTAAATTCTACTGAAAACTTTGGTAGAAATGTGTATTAGATATAGTTGAAATAAAAAGGGGAAAAACCCTGTAGATAATTCTATTGATTGCTATTAATTTTATCTAAAGTTTTAAACTATCTGTTTTCAAAACAGATTGAGTATTACATGATAAAGAAAAAGTTAAGGTAGAATTTAACCTTAGGGGGTATCCGTTTCCCAAACCACAAGGGGACATTGTTTGGGAGGGATGCTTCTTGAAATTTAGTCTTCAAAATTCATTACATGAATTGTTGCTCTTGTATATCCTTCTATAGCTTTATGAAATTTTTCCATTGTGCACTAACTACATTGATTTCTATTGAAATTAGACAGAAGGAATCCTAGGTTGTTTTCCTTGAGTTGAATAAGAAAATCACGTACATATCTTTATTAGAGAAAACCCGTAATAAAGTCTATTTTTCCCTATAAAGAAACAGGGTATTACAGAAGGTGTCTGTTGTTGTTTCAATGCAACTTTGTGATGTTATTAATCATTAAAATTTAAAATCATGAGTGCAGAATCATTGTATGACAACATTCAAAGTTATCTTAGATTAGCTTCTAGAATAACTTCAAGAGAAGGAGACAACATTAATGTTGGAGAACGTTTTACGATTAGGTTTACTGGAAGCAACAGTGCTTACGCTACAAACCTAGTGGGTAAACCTAATATTATATTTAACAATACAAGAGTGTATGTTCAAGGAACAGAATTTGCTAGACCTGTTGGAGGAAACGGGTGGCATAATTTATCTGACACAGCGTTAAGACCTGGTGAATCAAGCTTTATTGACGTTGAGTTTGAAGCAATTGACGATCTTGATTTCTGGTCAGATATTTTTGGAGTTGAACATGTAGCTAAGGCATGGATATTAGCAGATCTTGATCAAAATGAATTTTTCAAAATCTGGGATTATAAAGATGTTCATGAAGAAATTATTGAGACATAGAATATTAAAAGTTGTCAAAAAAAAACTCCTCGAATTTATGTCGAGGAGTTTTTAATTTATTTTACATCTTTTAGCATTTCAGCAACTGATCTTTCTAGTTGTTGATCTCGCCCTTTGTCTATAACTCCGGGCATATTTTTAACTTTAATAGTTGGTTCTGTTTGTAAATTTTCCATCCATTTTCCATCGATGTTTTTAGCACTTACAGGAACAACTCCCCAATAAGAACCATTTGGTAAGCCTTCCCAACCTGCAAAACTACAAGTACCAGGTACTGGCATTCCAACAGTTTTACCAATTTTCAGGTCGGTATATCCTTGCGCATAACAATGCCCATCTGAATACATACTTTCATTAAAAATGGATAATGTTGGTTTTGTCCAACGTGATGTAGGTTCTCCACCTACAACTTTAGCTTCAGTAGCATAAGTAATAAATGGAACTCCTGTGAAAAACATAGCTAAGTCGGCAACTAAATCTCCACCACCATTGAAACGTGTGTCTATAATTACTCCTTTTCTATCAGCATATTTACCCATCATGTCTTGATATATACTACGATAAGGGCCATCACTCATTCCAGGAATATGAACATATCCTAATTGACCGTTACTTAATTTCTCTACTTCTTTCTCATTAATTTTTACCCAACGATTGTATAACAAACGGTTTTCAGCTCCTAAAGAAATAGGTTTTACAGTAATGGTTTGTTTTTTCTTTGTTGTTGGATCAAGGATATCTAGTAACACAAATTTTCCAGATTTTCTATTCAGGTACTTTGCAACATCTTGATTCTTATCTACAGTTTCACCATCTATCTTTTCAATAATCATCCCTGCAGTTACATTAAACTTGGCTTTGTCAAGAGGTCCGCCTTTGATGATTTCATCAATTAAAATTCCATCACCTTTGTGTTTATAGCTCATAAATATTCCTAATGAAGCTGTTGCATCTGCATTTGGAATACTAGTGTTATATCCGGCACCAGCATGAGAAACATTTAATTCTCCTAACATTTCAGAAAGCATTTCAGAAAACTCATAAGAGTTTCCTATATAAGGAAGGTATTTTTCATACTCTGTTTTCATTTTTTTCCAATTTACACCATGGAAATCAGGGTGATAAAAAATTGCATTAGTACGAATCCACACATGGTTGAACATAGCTCTTCTTTCTGCATCTGCATCTAACTTCATCTCACCTCTAATAGCAACACTTTTTCTCTTTTTTGATGCAGGATTGATACTTGCTATTCTTCCTCCGCTTAACAAGTAAAGGTTTTTCATTTGTTTATCCCATTGTAAACTTCCACCTCCAGCATTTAACTTCATAACCATTTTGGTTTCTCTGGTACGTAGATTTGTACTCCAAAGATTTTGTCTTCCTTCAAAGCTTGCTAAGTAATAAAGAACATCTCCTTTTTTAGAAAGCACAGCATCTCCCAAATTAGATGAGTGAATAGTTAATCTACGAGTTCTATCTTTCATGTGATCCCAATCAAAAGTTAACTTCGTTTCTTTCTTTTTCTTATCATCCTTCTTTTTAGAAGTTTTCTTCTTGTCGTCCTTTTTATCTTTCTTAGCTTTCTCTTTTGCTTTCTTCTCTTCTTCTTTAATAGCTTGAGCTAATTTATAATCTTCATCACTTAAGTTGAATTCATCCCAAGCTCCTTGAGTAAAGAACATACTGTATACATCACTTTGAGAACGACCACTAGTGGCATAGGATTTTAACCCATTTTTATTACTAAACCAAATCATTTGTTTTCCTCCATTTACCCATTTAGGATAAGAATCATAGTAACCACTTTCATTAAGATTAACTCTTTTCGAACCGTCAGCGGCCATTAGTAAGACTTCACTATTGCTTAGCGTTTTAGCCCAATCTACTAACAACCATTTACTATCTGGACTCCATGTATAATATTTGTCTCCGTCTCTCATATGAAACAAATCTTTAGGAGTGAGTAAGGTAATGTCTTTATTGCTCTTTACATCTTTTACTTTTAGTGTTCTTCTTCCTTCTATAAAAGCAAGTTTTTTTCCATCTGGAGAATATTTAGGTAAGTAATTGTCATATTTATTTTCAATAACAGTTTCTTCTTTAAGAAGGGTTGCAGCATAAAAGAAAGGTTCTTCTTTGCGCACTTTTTCTGTTTTATAAATACTCCATTTTCCGTTTCTTTCACTGCTATATACTACAGACTTTCCTTCAGGCCCCCAAGTAACAAAACGTTCTTGTTGAGGCGTATTAGTGAGTCTTTTTGTGAATGATTTATCTACTGAAGTCACAAAAACTTCACCACGAGCTATAAAAGCAATCTCTTTTCCGTTCGGAGAAACAGCCATTTCGCGAATACCACCATTTACAGAAACAAACTTGTCTGAATTGTCTTTGTCTTGCGTTCTTACGGTGATTTTAACTTTTTTAGGGCTTCTACCATCTTTCATGGTATATATTTCTCCATCATAACCAAAACATAAAGTTCCGTTCCCCATACTTAAAAAACGCACAGGGTGTAATTTAAACTTTGTAAGTTGTTGATCTTGGTTCGGATTGGAAAGATTAAGTTTATGTACATTAAAGCTTCCACTTTTTTCACTCAAATAGTAAATACTTTTTTCATCGGTAGTAAAAACAGGCTGTCTGTCTTCACCAGCGAATGAGGTAATCATTTTATGTGTATCAGTTTTCTTATTGTAAGTCCAGATATCACGTGTAATGGAAGATTTATGATGTTTTCTCCATTCATTTTCTCCACCTTTCTTGTCATGATACACCATTATATTTCCATTTTTTGAAACCTGAACATATTCAACAGGAATAGTAAATAGTTGATTTACTTTTCCAGATTTTACAGGAACGCTATACAATTCAGATTGAGATCTATGAGGATATTGTCTGTGTTTTACATCATCTTGTCTTAATGCTCCAAAAATGATCTCTTTGTCATTGGAAGCAAATGTGTAAGGATGCTCATCGTTAGAGTGGAAGGTAAGTCTATTTGCTTCACCACCTTTGGCATCCATTACATAGATGTCAAAATTTCCATATCTGTCAGATGCAAAAGCAATTTTAGAACCATCTTTACTCCAAATAGCTTTATAATCGTGAGCTTTGTGATAGGTTAATTGTGTAGCATCTCCGCCACTAGATGACACCTTATACAAATCTCCTTTATAGGTAAATACAATTTCTGTTCCGTCTGGAGAAATAGCTGCATGTCGCATCCATTTGGGATTCTCTTGAGCACTTAAAGCAAATGTACCCAACAAGAAAGTAAGAATTAGTTGTTTCATGGGTTAAAAATTTTGGCTCTAAGCTAAGAAATAAGTCGGTGTTATTGTTAAGAAAACACAATGTTAAAATTATTTTAACATTTTAAAGATGTCAATTAAGCTCCATATCATAAATACCTATTTTTAAAAGAAGGTTTATTCCAAATTACCTATAGCTAGGGATATTGGATATCTCTGATGTGAAATAATTTGCAGTCATCATTTTAAAATGGGTATATATACCTATTGTTCTTGAGGGCATAGATTCCTAAATTTAGAATTGTCCTCATTACAAGATGTTTACATCTTAAACTAAGCATATACCTACAAATTTAAAAACATAAAAAATGTCTGAAAACACTATTGAAAAACAATCATTACAACCATTTGAAACAATTGGACTTTGTTTTAGTGGTGGTGGATATCGTGCGACTTTTTTTGCATTTGGAGTCATTTCCTATTTGCAACAAGCAAAGTATAAAGACAATCCTCTTTTGTCTTCCGTAAGAGCGCTAAGTACAGTAAGTGGAGGGACGTTAACCGGTGTAGGATATACAAAGGCATTACAGGAAGAAAACTATAATTTTTACAAATTCTTTAAAACATTTTATAACACATTTACACCGGAAAATGATAAGTTGTTACATACAGCTGTAGCTAAACTTATTGATGATCAAGTGTGGAAAGATCATCCGTATAAGAAACGTTCTTTAATCAATGCATTTGCTTTAGCTTATCAAGATTTAGATGTATTTAAAGGAGATTTTAGTTCGATACAAAAAGACAATATCAAACAACTAAAAAAAGTAAGTTTTAATGCAACAGATTTTTCTTTTGGATTGACTTATCGCTTTCAAAATGTAGGTTATTTTGGCAACAATCCTTTGTATAGAAGTAATCAAAAAGAGATTAATGTATTGAGGCCTCTTGTGAAGTTTGGAGATGTTATTGCTTCTTCCTCTTGTTTTCCTGTTGGGTTTGAGCCATTGGTTTTTCCTGATGATTATTTTGAAGATCATCAATCAGTTGAATATCAAAATCTAAAGAAACTTGATGATTTTGTTGACGGAGTAGGTATTATGGATGGAGGAATTACAGATAATCAGGGTATTGGAAGCATGCTCAATATTAACAGAGAACTCAAATTAGATTTAATTATCGTTTGTGATGTAAGTAGTTATAAAATGGATCCTTGGGAACCAGAAAAAGCAGAAGTAAAAGATTCTTCCAGCATTCAAAAGTTATTAGGAAGGTTTATGAAATCTGTGGCATTCCGTCCTATTTATTGGATCACTATTCTTCTAGGTCTATTTTTAATATTATACAATTTATTTTTTGAAATAGGGAATACATGGAATATTGTATTGAAAATTGTAGGTAGTTTGTTACTTACAGTTGGTTTATTATTCAGTATTGTTAGCTTAGGGATTTCATCTATTGTAAATTTTGCTTCTAAGAAATTGAAAGCCTTGTTTAAGAAGAAAGTTCCAAAAGATTTATCAAAGCAAATTCTCTTGTTTAAGAAACTGGATATTTCATTAGTAAAAAGAATGTTGGTTGAAAGAGCAACTTCTTCTATGAAAATGATTAGTGATGTCTTTTTAAAGCAAATACGACGCATCAATTACCAGTTCTTTTACTACAAGGATAGTTTAAAACACAGACGTATTACAGCTACAGTATATCGTCTAAATGGATTGGAAACACCTTATTCTACGAAAAACTTAGATTATAACGAGCAGATTCAACCAGCACCTAGTAAATCTCTACAGAAGGTAGCATTAACAGCATCTCAAACTCCAACTACTTTATGGTGGGATGATGAAGATATTAAGAAAAAGAGAATGGATACACTCATTGCTTGCGGTCAGTTTACCATTTGTTATGAGCTGATGAACTATATCATTAAGTTAAAAGCTGATAAAGATTCTGGAATTACTGATTTTACTGAGATAGATAAACTATATGATGGTTTACAATCAGACTGGACTGCTTTTAATGACAAACCTATGTGGTTGGTGGATGAATTGAAAAAATAATTGATTTGAAGCCTAAATACAGGTATTTCTACGCTTTTATTTCTCCAAGCAAACTTCTTTCTTTATTCCGTAAGATACTGATTACAAATAAATTATAAATCAACATAAAATAAATCTCAAATGAAAGTAAGAAAAGATGTGTACGGATTACCAAAAGGTGATACAACCTTAGAATGGTATGAAAAGGCAGTGGCCTTGATGAAAACACGTGATACAAGTGATCCCACAAGTTGGGCTTATCTAGGAGCTATTCACGGAATTAGTCCAAACCCTCAATGGAATTATTATTGGAGTCAATATGCTCCTTTTCCCCCAAAAACAGAAACAGATGGTTTCTGGGAACGTTGTCAGCATCAATCTTGGTATTTTTTACCATGGCATAGAATGTATTTAGCGTATTTCGAACAAATTGTAGCTCAAGCTATTGTTGAATTAGGTGGGCCAGATGATTGGGCACTTCCATTTTGGAACTATTGTGATACAGAAAACCCTTTAGCTTTAGATATTCCAGAAGCATTTACTACTCCTGCAGATTCTAGCAATAATCTATGGATGCCTAACAGGCATAATCAGGTTGATAGATCTAGTGTTACCTTAAAAGCTTTAAAGAAAAAAATCTATACAACATCACCTCAAGAAACAGGATATGGTGGACCAGAAACAAAGTTCAATCACAGTGGTGGTTCAAACGGAGCTTTAGAAAGCTATCCTCATAATCATGTGCACGTTGATATTGGTGGAGCAATGGGTAATCCTGATACAGCAGGATTAGATCCAATTTTCTGGCTGCATCACGCAAATATTGATAGATTATGGCAAGTTTGGCTCAATGAAGGAGAAGGAAGATCAAATCCTGATGAGAAAAATTGGTTGAACTTCAAGTTTAACTTCCATGATAAAGATAAACAAGCTGTAACTCTAACACCTAAAGAAGTAGAAGATACAAGAAAAGTACTTTCCGGTTATACATATGAAGGAGTTGCACCAAGTGCACCTGGAGCTGTAACTAAGGCAGCAAAAGGAGCCGTTGCAGGAAGAAAAATGGCTGTAATGCCCTTGGAAATTGTAGATGCTACGCAAAAAGCACAAGCTTTAACTGCACAGCCTTCAAGGGTTTCACTTTCCTTATCAGCAAAAAAGGCTTCAAGAAAGTCGGCGAAAACTGTAAGTAAACAAGAAGGAGGGAAGCGAATGATGTTACGTTTTGAAAATATCAAAGGAACAGGTTTGGTGCCAGTTCAATCTGTGTATCTAGAGATTCCTGGTGAAGATGGAATACCACAAGCTTATTTAGCTGGTTCACTAGCTCTATTTGGTTTAGAAAGAGCCTCAACTGCTGATGAACATCATTCTGGAAGTGGTTTGAGTGAGCATTTAGACATCACAGAGCTTGTTAATTCTTTACAAGATTCTGGAAAGTTTAACGCTGATAAATTAGATGTGTTAATTCAATCTAATCGTCCTATGCCAAACGAATCATCGGTTTCTGTAGGTAAGATTAGTTTGTATAGTGAATGAGTTTTTTAGCTGATACATCTAAATTTCAAGTTGCATATCATAAGTATGCAGAAAGAATCCGTATCTCAAAAGCATTGAATCCAGAATGGTGGGTGTTTTTGTTAAGCGGAACTGTCTGGGTTTTACTTTGTATTCAGAGTATTTCTAACTCTATATATTCTGAGAATTCTTCTACAGCTTTTCAATTATGCTATTCTATAAATAGTGTAATAGAAGTAACAGATATAACTTCTACAGGAACTTTCACTAATAAGCTTGAAATACTATATGTTACTATCAAAGGAAACATTATCTCTTGGATTATAATGATCGTAGCGATGATGTTTCCTTTATTAGAAAAATCCATTCGTCATGTGGGAATCTCAGTAAGAAGAACTCAACGTGACATAGGAATTTTCTTCTTTTTAATAGGCTATTTATTTCTTTGGACTCTTATAGGGTTTGTATTTTTACTATTGCCACTATTTCTAGAATGGTTCCTGCCAAATAAAACATTCTTATCACTTCTTATAGGAATACTTTTTATCATTGCTGCTGTATTGAGTTGGAAACCTTCTCGAAGAGTGATTATGATGAAGTGTGAATTTACCATGCCTATCCGAATTTATGGATGGCTTTTTTACAGAGATACATTAGTTTATGGTTTTAGAATTGGTTGGGCTTGTCTGGGAATGTGTTGGCTGGTAATGACAGCTTTAATGTTAGCTAGACATCATTTTGCTTTAATGTTTGTTGTAAGTAGTATTGTGTTGATTGAGCGCTATTTTGTGGCACATGAAAATAAGTTACCTGGTTATGCTTGGATGTGCTTAGGAGTTTTGTTGATAGGAGTAGAGCTAACATCACTTTTATTCTAGAAAGAATTGTATTTTAGAGTTTTAGAATTATATGTCAATAGTACTTGCCCAAACATCTCAGGTTCAAATTTCTTTTAAAGAAAAGAATGTAAGATCTATTGTCTTAGAAATCAACAATGCTGCTGTGCAACAATGGAAAACAACCTCATCAAATACCCGTTTTCGTTTGCATTTGAATCATATAAAAGGAAAAGCTATGTTTCCTGGAATTCAAATTTTTTTAGACGCATCAGATCATAAATCAATAGAAAAACCAATGTTAGGTTCTTTAGCCTTGTATGGACTTCATACTGCATCTAAAGGGGAACAAGGAGAAAAAGTAAAGGGAATTACTGAAATTATTGAGATAGAAAAATCACTTCATATTGCTATTGAAAAAGTTTTAAACTCTCAAAGTTTTTTGAAAATCGAATTTATTCCAAAGCGTAGTATTTCAGAACAATTTAGTATTGATAGCATTGAGTTAAAGACTCTATAAATCAATTTTTAAGAAAAAATTAGTTATTGTTCCTATATGAGATTTGTAATTTGTGGTTATTAAATCATTGACAACCAAATTTATTACACACAATCCATGAAAAAATTAGCAGTTGTATGCCTATTGTTTTTTGTAGCATTTAATTCTGAAGCTCAGTATGAAAATGATGTTACATCTATTGAGAATATTGGTAAAGCGTATTACGAAATAGTATCAGGTCCTATTGGAGAAAAAAGAGATTTTAACCGATTACGAAACCTTTTTCACCCAAAAGCCACTTTAACCTATAGCTATTATTCAAAAGAAGAGAAAAAGAATAAGCTCATGCATATGGATATTGAGGGCTATATCGGAAAACTAGATTATTTAGATAAGAAAGGATTTTATGAAAAGGAACTCTATGTTTCGTCTGAAACCTATGGTTCTATCACCCAATCTATAAGCACTTACAAGTTTTGGATGGAAGACAAAACCGCTGAAGGAAAAGGGTTTACCAGCTATCAGTATTTTTGGGACGGCAAGCGTTATTGGATTCTCTCAATGTTTTGGATGATGGAAAGCGATCAGTATCCCATTCCAAAAAAATATTTGAAAGAGTAAATTAGCTTTTAAAATAGGAGAGAAGTCATAGAAATGATGATCAACTTTCTATTAGATTATCAAAGTTATATTTTATATTTGTCACGTTATCTAATTACATAACAAATAATAAAATGGAATCTTTTTTAGACCAATCAGCAGGTTACTTAATTAATATGTCGGCTCTCTTGTTAAAAAGAGAATTAAATACAGCGATAAAGAATAATAAGATTGACATTACGCCTGAGCAATGGGCTATATTAAATAGATTAAAAGAGAATTCTGGATTAACCCAAAAAGAAGTTGCTAAGCTTACATTTAAAGACAATGCCAATATTACACGAATAGTTGATAAGCTAGAAGCTAAAGGATTGGCTGTCAGAAAAGCTGATTCTGATGATAGAAGAGCTTGGAAAATTTCAATCACTAAAAAAGGAATAGAAATCCGTGATTTGGTTGAACCTTTAGCCATAGAAGTTTTGAAGAAAGCTACCAATGGATTAAGTGATAATGATGTTCAAGAATTTAATAATACTTCAAAAAAAATATTAGAAAATCTATCTAAATAATTTTTTATAATTATATTTGATATGACAAATATTGTTGTAGCAAGTCAATTATAATTATGAATAAGTCTAAAATTAAAAATGATCTCTCACAGAAGTATAGCAAAGCTACAATTCTAATTCACTGGTTAACAGCGGTATTGATAATAGCTTTATTTCCTTTGGGAAAATATATGTCTGGAATTTCAGCTTCCGAAAAAATGGATTTGATAAAGATTCACGTCATATTAGGAAGCATCGTGTTTGTGTTAACACTTATCAGAAGTTATTTGTTCTTTAAATCAAGTAGACCAGAAGGTATAAAAACAGGTTCTAAGATTAATGACAAACTTGCTGTTTGGATTCATCATGCTTTTTACTTTCTACTGATTGGGATTTCAATTGCCGGTATAGTGACTATGATGGTTGGGGGATATGTTGATGCTTTACAAACAGGAGCTGCAGATTTGATACAATCTAAAGAAGAATTAATGCCTTTAAAGGCTCACGGCTTACTAGCAACAATAATGATACTATTATTGGTACTACATGTAATAGGTGTAGCTAAGCATTACCTAATAACAAAAGAGAACACTTTAAAAAGAATATCTTAATAATTATAGTATGAATACCATAAAACAAGTTAAAAACAGCGTAATCAAAATTTCAAGAATACTTTTAGTTTCATTATTGTTAATTTATATCTCTTCTTGTAATAATGAAGATAATTCTAAAAACAAAACCAATATGGAAGCCAACAATTCAACACATGTAATTCTTATCAATCCGTTTGAAGTGCCAGAAGGAAAATTAGAAGAATCTATACAATATTGGGAAGCTTGTAGAGACTTTTTAAAGAAAGAGCCAGGGTATATTTCAACAAAACTACATCAATCTTTAAAAAGCAATACAAAATTTGAGTTGATCAATGTTGCGGTATGGGAGAGTGCAAAAGCATTCACAGAAGCTAGCCAAAAAATGGCTAAAGAATTAGGAGTTCCGCCAACAGAAGGCTTAAAAGCCAATCCGTCTTTATATACCGTAGTAAGTGAGTAGTTTGTGAATTTATATTTGGTGTTTAGCTTAAAGCTATATTCATATAACTTGTAAGAATTGGTAGTGCCCCTCAAACCATTTTTCTTACAGCTACCACCAATTACTTTTAACTTTCCAACAATTGAATCTGTCCTGACTAATCTTATCGCGTGATGCCTGTCCCTAACTCATTTTGAGTTTTATCCGTTTTAGATCCTATTACAATAGAAAAGAGGAGGGAAGCTGCAATGCCTGCCTGTCCGGCAGACAGGTGTGTGGAATGAAATCATAAACTTAACTTCTTTTTTACTTCTTCTATGTATTCGTCAAGTAAATAAGTTTTTTCATCAATTTCTTTTGCTTTATTGTAATATTCTAAAGCTTTTTGATATTCACCATTATCATGATAATAGATGCCGAAATTTAAATAACAATAGGAATTAGTCCCGTCTAAAATCATTGATTCTTGAAGGTCTTTGAAACCTTCCTCTTTGAAGCCAAGCTTAATCTTTGCAAAACCTCTATTATTTAATGCATAAGCAAAACTCTCATCTAACAATATTGCTTTTTCGAAATCCTTGATAGCATTTTCATAATCTTTCATTACATTATAGGTATATCCTCGATTATTGAAAGCAATACTATTTTTTGAGTTCAGTTCAATAGCTTTATTATAATCTTTTAGTGCCTCATTATACAAACCAGAAAAGGATTTTATTAATCCTGAATTTGTATAATCATTAGAATCAAATTGTTTTTTGAATTTATTATCATATAAGTTATTAACTCTCATTGCATTTTGATAATCTTTTATTTGCAAATAGGCGCTAATTAACAATTGATAAATTATTCCTTCTTGATAACCTTCATTGTAAACTTTTTCCAATTCTATAACTGCTAGATTATATTCTTGATTGTTATAGTATTCAATTCCAACATAATATTCATTAGGTATATTTCTATGCTTCAATAAATCTAATATTTGTTTACCATCATTGAAAACTATAGTACCGCCATGTAATTCTATAGGTTCTTTACTAGGAACAATGTTTATATAAAAGTCATAATAGGTTGAAACATTGAAAAAAAATAAAATAGCTTTAACATGATCATTTAAATTACTAAAGAAAACCAAATAGCTTAGAATTATAGATAAGATTAACGATGCCAAAGGCCCCATTAAATTAATAAATATTTGATTACTTATTGATAGTTTTTGTTGCTCAAATAAACAAAGTCCAATCTTCCAATTAAAAGGTTTTTTGTTAAAAAAAAGTTCTAATCTTCCAATCACTACTTTGAAACTTTCCTTTGGGTTTCCATAAGAACCTAAATATAATGTCACTTTTTTGTCAGTGAGTAATAGAGCAGGAATACCATGTCCTAATTCATGAATTAAAGTTGAAAACGGTCTTAATATTACTGCAAAAAGAATTAAGAAAACTAGGTAATAAAAAAATAACATACGTTTTTAAATCTCTTTTAATAAGGTTTCAATATAGAACAATTTTAATATTAGATATTATCTGTATTCAAAGAAACACTCCTTGAGTTACCGACGTTCTATAAATCAAATAGTAGAACAGGAGGGAAGCATAATTAGTGTAAGGTGGAAATACTATATTGATAAAACATTAAATCAAATTAATCATTATCTCCTGAAAAGTTTTACCAATAAAGCAATTACCATTATTCCTAATAAAACATATTGGGCGATTATAAAATCATCATTTTTGTCAAAAATTTGGAGTGAAAAAATAAGCACAATAGGTATATAAATCAAATATTCTATTTTTTTATTTTGGTTAGTCATTTGTTATTTAGGTTTTCTTAAATAATTTAAAGTTGTCATAATTTTTTTGTTTTAATAGGTTAAATATTAGCTTATTACGATTTTTATAAAGTTATAATTACTATTAATTCTCAAAGAAATTTTCTCCATAAAAAAAGTAAGGGAAAACCTTACTTTTTATTATTCACGCTTGAAAAACAATTTTTTCTTGATAAGAATGTTGCGAGCTAAACACTCTTTGGAGTTGCCGACGTAGGAGGGAAGCTTTAATGCCTGCCTGTTTTGCAGACAGGTGTGTGGAATGGAACTCTATCTCATTTTAATATGATTTACAATTTCTTCCAAACACTATTTTTTCCAATAATTAAGTTACATATTGTTCTTATAAAATTCAAAAAAAGCTTAAATTGCTATAGCATAAACTTAAAAAATGGCTAAGCAAAATAGAAATAGACTAAGATGTATTTCAATTCTACAAAAAAATAGAGTTAGTAAAAGCTTAAATACCTTAATAGCAGATGTAGTGAATAGCTTAGGTTTAAATTATCAATCCATTTACTTTCAAAGAAGAAAGAATTTAAATAACAATAATGGAGTTGAAAATATACAGCAAAATGATATTATTATTGTAGATGCAACTCTTTTAAGCCCGAACTTATTTTACGAACTTGGAATAGCTCAAGCAAATGGAAAACAGATAATTTATTTAATTGAAGAATCTTTTGTAAATATACCTGATAACCTTAGAGCTTATTCAGCCTTGCCTTATGATCCAAATCGTTCAGATTTTCGTGGATTAGGAGAGAGAATAAAAAAGTTATTATTAAAGCTGATAAAAATACCAAATAAAAAATCAACTGTAGAAGTTTTTCCAAAAACAGTATTTAGACAGCCTCATGTAATTGATTTAGAAAACTTAGACATGAGAACATTTGAAAACATGTGCTATGAGTTGATAGTCCAGATGGGTTATAGACAGGTAGAATGGGAAAAATCTAACGAATTTGTTGACATGTTAGCTACTTATCCTAAGAGTGATCCAGATGGATTTGAATATGGAGAACAGTGGTTTATTTCCATTGCTGATGGGTTTCATAGAAACAAAGAGTTCGATATGCTTATGGAAGATCCTGCATATATGATGGATCGTTTGTTGAGAAAAAACAGGAAAGCAAGAGATCGAGGAACAGATCATGTAACACTTTTGTTCATAACCAAAAGTAAATCTAGGTACGTAGAAAATTTTATTAGAAGGTATGGAAATAGTTTGTCCCATAGACCTCTTTTTTCTAAGCGTAATAATTTTAATATCAGATTTAGGCATTGGACTTTACATAGAATAGTTCAACTGTTGCACGAATATCCAAATATTGTTACTAAATATTTTTCGGAAGATGCATATGAAGGATCAAAATATCGTAAAAACTTTGAAGAACTCTACAAAGAAAATATTACAATAACGGATGAATTACAAAAAGCAAAAGATGATTTAGAGAAAGAAAAAAAATTAAGATTCATTGCAGAAAGAGATGCAGCTTGGAAAGATGTTGCGTTTAAAGCAGCTCACAAGCTAGGTAACCCGATTGATGCTATTGACACTTTTTTGCAAAGCCTAAAAAAAAGGATTAATGACGATTGCAAAGGTGCATTGAATATTGCTAATGAAATAGATACATCTGTGGAAGACGCTAAACTTGTTATTGATCAATTTAAATCTCTTACAAAAGTATTAAACATAAAGCTATCTCCTGTTGATATAGAACCTATTATAACTCATGCTTCAATGCCTTATAAAGAAAAGGGAATTAAAGTTGAAATATCTGTAAGGAAAAAGTGCCCTAAATTAATTGCAGATCAAGAAAGGTTGACTGAATGCTTTCAAGAACTTTTTGCAAATTCCTCAAAATGGTTTGATGAAAATAAAGGTGAGAAAAAGGTTAATATTAAAGTAATACGACCTACTAAAGCAACACTTCCAGATAAGTTAAATAAAAATTCTTCCTATTTGAAGATTACATTCAGTGATAATGGTAAAGGCGTTCCTTATGGATTTAAGGAAAAAATGTTTTCTCCTTTTATAAGTAAATCTACTCATGGAACTGGTTTAGGCCTTTCTCTTGTTCAAAGTATAATTGAAAAGCATGGAGGAATAATTTTTGAAACTGGTATTCATTTAGAAGGCGCTCAATTCCAGATTTATTTACCAATTTCAAACTAAAAAAATTAATAATGAAAAATACTATCCTAATTGTAGATGATCAAGAAACAAATAGAAAAGCATATAAATTAACCATAGAAGATAGTGGTTTATTTCATAACATTCATCTTGCTGGTAATCAAAAAGAAGCGGCTAATTTAATAAAAGAAAATAATTATGATATTATCCTGACTGATATGATAATGGACGATGATGATGATGGTATAAAGGTTTTAAAATTGGCAAAAGAAAAAGATCCTTGGTGTATGGTATTAGTTATTACAGCCAATGATAAAAAGTTACAACGTTACGAAGCTTTCGATAAAGGAGCATTTGATTGTATATCGAAGAGTGCTCCAGGTATTAAATCTTCTGATGAGATTATTGCAAAATGCCGAACAGCATTGAATTTTAGGAATACGGCGCTTAAGCAAATTAAAAAGGAAAGAAAATTAAATGCATTAAAAAGATACTTTGATCCAAATATATTTCAAATTATAGATTCAAATCCGGAAATATTAATTCCATCTAATAAAATTGTTTCAATAGTTTTCTGGGATATTCGAGGCTTTTCTAAACTAAGTGAAACATTAAAGGCTCATCCAGATTTAATCGCTGGCTTTTTGAAAGAGTACTGTGAGTTAGCCGCTAAATGTATTTTTGAACAAAATGGAGTTCTTGATAAATTCATAGGTGATGGAGTTATGGCTTTATTTGGTGCTTTAGAAACAGAAAGTAATAAGGATGCTGAGCACGCGATTAATGCATCAAATGCAGCTTTGAAAATGAGAGATGAATTTGTGAAAGTACATGAAAAATGGATGGAGAAATGGACTCTTTATTCACCCGAAAAAATTGATATAGGACTTGGTTGTGGAATTCATACAGGTCAAGCTATTGTCGGTAATATCAATACTGAAATTCGTGATGATTTCACGGCTCTGGGTCCTAGTGTAAACCTTGCTGCTAGGGTGGAATCTAGGTCAAATAAAGGTCAAATTTTAATATCTAGTACTACTCAAGCAAGAGTTCAAAGCGAATTCTCTACTAATCAAGTAGGTGTGATTGATGATATTAAGAATATTCCTGGAGAGTATGCAATTTATGAAATATCACATAAAAAATAAATGATAACGACCTCATAAACTTTTATTCATTTCATTCTTATTGTTTTCAAAGGAATTCATGAATCTCGTAAACTCGATTTCAATGCCAAAAGTCCTTAAATATCGTTAAGAATCTACACAGTCTTTGGGAAATTTAACATAGTATAGAATTATAACTACAACTGAAATCTAGATTATTAAGCCGTAATTTCTTTCAACATAATTGTCTAACGATATAGACCTAAAGGCGCTATATCTACAATTATGTATAAATAGCTCGTTGTACGGCTATACAGAAATTACTATGCAATTGCACTATAATGTTCTGCGTTATGTTACTTTGCTTTGGAAAAGCAAAGAATGTTAACGTAATTTTCTTCGAAAAAAATCTCTTCTAGAAGCTTCTTTCATAAAAGTTAATGGAACACTCTTTATACGACGACGTAGGAGGGAAGTATAATGTGTGTGAAATGGTTATTTAATCATTTTGTGTTATTTTGTCGGGATGAAGAATGAGACTCAACTTGAACGTTATAAAAAACTAACTTCTTATATAGATAAATACTTCAAGGAAGATATAGATATAAAGAAGATAGAAGAAATATGTCATTATTCGTACCGAAATATCAATCGTATCTTTTTGGCATTACATAACGAAACGATTGGAAAATATATAAAACGCATACGTCTTGAGAAAGCAGCCCAGTATTTAAAATTCTCCAATTCAAAAATTGCAGACATTGCTTTTCAAGTTGGTTTTGAAAATGCACCAGCATTTAACAAAGCCTTTAAAAGTAAATTTAATTGTACACCCAAAGATTTTCGGAATAGTGCTGAAGCTAATCGAAATATAATTAAAACGGCTTTTGATATAAATGCGAAACCTTTAGAGTTTAGTATAGAATTCCTACGAGATTTTGATTTCTTATATTTAGAATATCGTGGAATTTTCAGTGATAACATTGCTGTGGAGAAAACTTGGGAAGAACTTTTGCATTATTGCGAAAAAGAAAACCTAATATCTTCTAACACGATTTTTTTAGCTGAACTTTTAGATGATAACGAAATTTGTGATAGTATTCATTTTCGGTATAATTGTGCAATAAATCTCGATAGGCCAAATGAGATTGAACCTAAAGGTTTATTTAAAGTTAAAAAGCACAAAAGGCAGAAATATGCCAAGTTTAAACATATTGGAGCTTATGAAAAAAGTCATGAAACCTATAATAAAATCTATGGGTATTGGCTTACAGACGTACAATTAGAATTTGCGGACAAACCTTCAATCGAAAAGTATCCAAGCTTCTTTAAAGCCATTCCTGAAGAGCAACAAGTTATAGAAATTTATATTCCCGTTCAGTAGATTGTCCTAAAAGGATAATTTCTTATAGATATTCATATCTAATTTTGTCATAATAATAAATGATAAAATGGAGTAATTATGAAAAAAAACAATCTGTACAATAGAATACAGTTAGTAATAATAATTTGTATTATTATATTTAGTAGTGCCTGTAGTAACGATGATAATTCTTCAACTGCTGAAAAAAATTTTAATCCACCAACTAATCTGCGTGTTCAAAGGACTTATAAAATGAGAACTGCTGGAGCAGATATAGGGGGAATCCAATCTACTCGTCAAGTTGATCAAACACAAAACACTCTTTTAATAAAAGATGAAATTTATGGTGTGATTGGTATAGCAGATGGAGTAGAGGTTAATAATACCGAAACACTTTGGATAGGAGCAAGAGGAGCCGAGAAATACCAAGGTGAATTTGTACAAACAAATAATGATACTATTACCAATATTTCATTCCAATTAAGAAATGATAATTTTTTAGATTATTATTATCAAACATCATATGATTCTTCACCATATCATTTAGAGTTATTTAAAGGTGTTGACTATCATTGGAGTACAATATACATTGATCCAACAAATAGAGAACTTGAACAAGGAGTAACCTATAATGATAGGAAAGTATTAGATGTGTCTTTTGCTAGAACAATGAATTTAACAGAAAAGTTTTTAAGGATGGAAAACTATACTGTTGATGGTTATACATTTGAATGTCATGTCATGGAAATTGATTATGGACATGTCATTGGAGAAATTTGGGTAGCTAAAGATGAATTAGGCTGGTTTCTTGTTTATGAAGATGCTACAGCAACTCAAGACCCTACCGCACCAGAAGGGGCATTCGAGTTAGTAATGGATAGTTATACGAGAACAACTAATTGATAAGTGACAGTTGTCCAAAAAGGATAATTTAATTAAACTCCTCAATGGTAATTTTGTTACTGTAATTAATAATAAATCAATTTAAAAATATATAAAATGAAAAACACTAATTTTTTAAACCTCTGTATGATGATTTTTTTTACAGCATGTGGGCAGGAAAAGGAAGAGCTAAAAGAAGATGTCAATTTTAATCCGCCAACAAACATTGAAATTAAGAGAACCTATGCTATGTCAGCTGATGGCTATAAGACCGGAAAAATGGAAGCGGTTAGAAAAGTAGATACATCAAAAAGTACATTATTAATAAAAGATATCGCAAGTAGTTTACTTAGTTTTAATGAACTTAATGACACTAAAGTTGAAGAAGTATTTTGGCTTGGTTCCAAAGGAATCCAAGAGTATTATGGTGAATTTACCAATGTAAAAACTGGAGAAATAACAAATAATAAATTTAAGCTAGAAGGTAATATACTTAATTTTGAATCTAAAACACCTAATAGTTCAAAGCCTTATAAACAATCATTTGAGCGTGGGAAAGATTATCATACAGCAACAATTTATATTAATCCAACCAACAGAGAAATGGAACCAGGTAAGGAATATAAAAGAAAGATGCTAGATGTTTCTTTTGCGCGAACCATGAAGCTAAAAGAAAAGTTTCTACGTATGGATACGTTTACATTAGGAAAACATACTTTCGATTGTCATGTCATATATATAGATTATGGTCATTTACATGGAGAAGTTTGGTTGGCAAAAGATGAATTAGGTTGGTTTCTAATTTATGAAAAGGCTACTGCTACCGAGGGATCATTCGAGTTAAAATTAGATAGCTATGAAAAGACCAAGCTTGATGACTAAACAATTAAATAAGAATCGAAAAATTTGGATATTATTTACAATTGTAATGCTGATTTTTTTATCAGGAATGGTATATCTATTAGCCAACAAAATTGAAAATACTTGGATTTGGATTGGATATATAGCACTTTGGTCGTGGGTAGAACATGAAATTGCAAAGCCATTGAAATTAAGCTCGAAAACTTGGCTACTTATTTTAGGTTTAATATTAATAATTGATGTTATAGTTATTTGGTTCGTAAGTTAGTTGGCCTCATAAAATTTTGGCTAAAACAATAGGCGAGTAGAGCGGTCACATTTTAGAGGGCGAGAACTTAATTTTGTTGAGTTCTCGCTTTTTAATTGGAGTTCTACATAATCTAAAGCGTTCTAATGTTTTCTAAAATATAGAGAAACGAGGCGTAGATTGTTTCCAAAATTATATGCAGCCTTGATTTTTTGTTTCTTTTGCATCAAGGCAAAAGATAGAAATTAACAACTCCAGAGTTTAATTTCTATTTTACATAATATTAAGGAGTAGAGTTTTAAAAGTTTAATTTGAAGCAGAATGTGAGCAAGTGTATAGAAATTATCTCGCAGAGTAATTTTATACTCTTGCGTAAAGCTTGCATAAATGTTAATGAGATTTTTTATTGCAGAATATTCAATTCTGGACGAATGCTTAATACGAAGCTAAAAGTATTTGCTTTTTTTGGCGTGGGCAAAGTGGCTGGGAATTGTGTATAAAATAAATTGTGAAAACAATTTGATTTTATTTAAACAATAAGCGTTTGCGCGCGGCAATTTTACATAACGTCTAATTATAGATACAAATGCATTAACGTAGCGCAGCGTACCGATTAAAAAAGTTTCATTGCCCAAGCAGGATGTTTCTTTATTAGTTCTGCACGTTGTGGGATATTTTACATAATATAGAATTATAGCTTACGAATGGCAAAACACTTAAACAACAAATATTGACGTTTGTACTATAATTTATATTATGTTAAATAGAATATTTAAAAAGAAAGCAGAGATTGTTTTGTCTCCACTATTCTTAGTTGTCTATAGATTTAAAAAATAAAATTTATTCTGTACTCGCTTCTAGCTCACTGGCAACTCCTTGATAGGTAATTGAAGTTCTACGATTGGTATTGATATGTACAACCGCTTTTAAACTAGGAAATAATTTTACTGTCATTTCAAAAGTCTCATTACCATTGGTCAAATCCATTTGCATGGTATAAATCTTTTTCTTTTCGTTATACTCAACTTTATAACTGTCTGGGATTCCTTCAAATTTTACTCCACTTTCACTAAAACTAAATGCTGTAGATTGTTGCTGCGTACCATAATATGGGAAATCTACATTCACATGATCGCCTTTCATCGTAAAGTAATCGTTGCCATTTAGTAAAATTCTATTGGCAGAACTTCCTTGTGGTAACAATCGTAAACTCGCAAATTCATTTGCGGCCAATGGTGACGCTGAATTCAATACTACTTTGATGGTTTTATTTTCTACCCATTTGCTCAATGCTTTGCTGTTTTCAGCATTTTTAACCGCAGTCTGAGTGCTATTGCATCCTAATAATAAGACAGCCATAGCGATGTATAGTAATTTTCTCATAGGGAATGAATTTAGTCCATTAATAATCAATCAGATACATCAAATATCGTGCTAAAATCTTAAAACTCCCAGCAAAAACACCATTTTAACGTTACTTTTGTGGCAAAAATCAGTAAAATGCTGGAAATTGTACATCAAGACAAATTTTGTGTTGTGGTTAACAAACCCAACAATGTTTTGGTACATCACGCCCATCATTCTCGTAATAAATCAGATGAACTCTCTTTATTGCAATTACTTGAAAATCAGTTAAGTAATAAGCTATATCCTATTCATCGTTTGGATCGAAAAACTTCTGGTATTCTACTTTTAGCAACAGAAACGAAGTATGTTTCTGCATTTCAAAAACTCTTTGAAAATCAGGAAATTAGTAAAATCTACTATGGTATTGTACGTGGCTTTGCTCCTGCTTCTTTAATCATCGATTCGCCCGTAAAGGGACGCGATGCCGATGTGTATAAAGATGCTGAAACGGAATTGACTTGTTTGGAGAAAACTACACTCAACATTCCTGTAAAACCTTATGATTCTTCTAGATATAGCTTGGTTGAACTCAAACCTAAAACTGGACGTTTACACCAGTTACGCATTCATATGAATAAGATTTCTCATCCTTTGATCAATGATGCAAAATATGGCGATAAAAATCACGATCTCATGTATGCAGAAAACTTAGGTTGGAAAAACATGTTTTTACATGCTGGTAAATTAGAATTCGCGCATCCGTTTACCAATGAACAATTGAGTCTAAATGCTGATTTCCCTAAAGATTGGAAAGAACTATTTGACAAATTTGATTGGAAAAACCCTATTGAATCGTAAATGAAATCTTTTTGGTTTTAGAATAATCAACCACTTCCCCACTTTGCAAGTCAGTATCAAACAAACGATTTAGATTATTTCCAGCTAGATCTTCTAATCTACTTTCAACTTCAATGGTGTATTTTCCTTCAGCCCAGAAATTTTCTGGGATAAATAAAGCACTTTTAGCATTCTTGCTAAGAAAAAATTCGCCTTTTATTACTTTGCTATTAGAATCATAAACTCTTACCGTTTCTATGAATAACTTCATATCTAACGATTCATGAAACATAAAGCCTATAGACTCTTTTGTGTCTCTAGCGGGTTTAGTGATCTCCCATTTTTGGATATTAGGTTTGCTTTCATCTCTATTTCCTACAGTAAATTCTTTACGCTTACCAATAATGCGCTTTCCATTGATGTCACGCAAATTTTCTACAACAACAATCTCGTACGTTCTCCATTTGATAAGAGGGCTTCCATGTTCTTTATTGGGAATCAAATCTTTTTTAATGCGTCCTGGATCTAACCACAAGGTAACTTCTGTACGATCTTTATTCCATAATTCATTCTCTAATCGTAAGAAAATATCCCTAGTTTCTTTGGTTTCCGTATCATATACAACAATATGATCTAGAATGTTTTGTGATGCATCAATAGAATGGGAAAATGTAAAATACATTTTGAGTAGGTTTTCAGGAACTGTATCTACCTCTGGATATATCTTTAGTAATTCAGTAGACTTATAATCAACAGTTTGTGTAGATTGCATAGGAAGAAAACTAAAATAGTCTTCTCCATTCTTAGTAACTTCATATACTTGTTCTGCTGTAAATGGAAACGTAGGTATAAACTCTATATAATCTCCACTTTTTTTATACTCGCCTAATACCGGATGCTGATTGTTTTCTCCTTCGATAATAACTTTATATTCATCATTCTTATTATCAATAAGAATTTGAATGGAATCAGGAGACAATCTATACAGATAAGGTTCTGGTTTATTATACCACTCGAAAATCCAAACACTAATAATCAAAAAGAAAAACAGAATCTGAAACAGATTTCTGTTTTTTCCTGATTTTTTCTCTTCTACATCCATTTTTTATTACGACTGTGCAAGTACAAATTTCCGTCGTTTCTTCTTCTTAAAATTAGCACATTATCATTGTCTAAGTTGTCCAATTGCTGCACATTCACAAAAGGAAGATTGTCATAGGTAAGACCTACATCTTTTCCGAATTCTTTAACTGGTTCTGTAAGTGAGCCTTCAAACTTAGAAATATCTGATAAGTTCATTCTCATCACTGGACGATTGTTATTAGACATATAAAATTTCACTTCTTTCCCTTTTTGAAAACTGATGATATCTAATGGTGAATTTCCAGAACCTAATTCAGCAATTGTTCTTCCTTTTAAATGCTTCCCTCCTGTTAATTGACTAATTGGAAACAATACCAAAGGCGTACAAGTATAACTGGCCAATAAATAATCTTTTTTATTGATACTTACTACATCAAAAGTTTTAATGGGTGCATAAGTTTCATAACGACCATGAGCGGCATGATAAATTTCTAGTGTAGCAAAATCTTCTTTGGCAGTAAACGGAAAAGGAATACTTCTAAATGAAGAACTAAATTCTTTATTTGATAAACCTGAAACCATTATTTTTCCTTTGTGATACTTCATATCTGAGATAGCCCATCTTCTCAAAGCTCTTCCTCTCCTATCTTTTGCATCTTTAGCTACAGCATTGTTTAAAGAAGTTTCAGAATAACTTACGTCTGTTAATGAAACATTTTCTAATTTACCATTGATGAGTTTTAACAATACAGGCTTTCCTTCTCTAGTATGGACGGAAAAATAAGCTGTTTTTGAAGCAGGATTCACTGCCATATCTGTAATACGAATATTCTTTGGAGTAGTACCTAAAGCCGCAGCAACTTTTACATCAAAATCTTCAACTGCAATTTGTTCAGCTTTTTCTTTTAACTGATGATCTTTTGTGTCAATTGCATAAATAGCAGCATTATCAGAATCTCCAATAAATAAGATCCCTTCTGGACCAAAACTCAAGCTGTTTATGGAAGCAATTCCTGGGTTTCCACTAATAAAATCTTTGGTTAATGAATCTTTATCCTTACTAATTGCGGCAATAGTAATTAAGCCAACAAAAAGTAGACTGAGAGTGTAAATTAGTTTTTTCATTATAGTTGGTTTTTGATAAAATTACTGTTTTATGAGTCCAAGCAGAAATTCATCAAGGTCAATTAACTAATTTTTAACAGCTAATTTTCAATCAATTCTAAGGAAATAGAATTAAAAATAATAAAGGAAATAACATTCCAGCCACAGCAAGTTTCCATCCTCTTTTCTTAAAACCATTTTTTCCTGCAGGAATTAAAATTCCTGTAATGGCTATGAGTAACATTGCTGCACCAAAAATATCAGAATACCAAATCCAAAAGTTATTGGTGGTTTTATGTAAATACATCGTATGACCAATAAAAGGAGTTTTTCTCTTAAATTCTAATTCTCCTTTTCCAGTTTCCATATCGGCATCTAAAATTGCATTATTTTTAAAATACACACGAAGTTTTCCATCTCTCACCCTATGACTATTGTATTCTACATCAAACTCTTTGGTGGCATTTACTAAGAACTCTTTGGTAATGGCATTGGCTTCTTTTGGTAAGCTAAGTGCTACTTCTTTGGCTTCAAAGGTGTAATCCATTGGATACCAATCTTGTCTGTGGTTTAAAATAATTCCAGAAAAGGAAAAAGCAATAATTAATCCTACATAGAAATAGGCAAAATCTCTATGTAAACTTCTATTTGTAATCTTCATGGGTAAATTTTGAAGCACAAATATATTTAGAATTAATCTAAATAAGAGTTAAAATTTATAAATTTTAAGAAGTTCTTCTTGAAAACGTTCTTTGGGTAAATACTGTTTTTCTAAAGCTGATTGAAAAGGAATAGGAGTCTCTAAACTAGCCACTCTCTTAACAGGAGCATCTAAGTATTCAAAACAATTCTCAGTAATCATCGCAGACAGATCACTAGCAATACCTCCAAACAATGAATCTTCTTGAAGAATAATTACTTTACCTGTTTTCTGAACAGAAGTAAAAATTGTTTCTGTATCTAAAGGTTGCAGGCAACGTAAATCAATAAAGTCAGCTTCAATTTCTGGATTGTTTTCTAAAGCTTCTAAAGCCCAATGTACTCCAAGACCGTAACTTATAACTGTGAGGTCTTTTCCTTCTTTTAACATATTAGCTTTTCCAATTTCTAGAGTAAAGTATTCATTAGAAACATCTTGATAAACAGAACGATAAAGCGCTTTATGTTCAAAGAAAAGTATAGGATTTGGATCATTAATAGCTGAACAAAGTAATCCTTTTGCATCTTGTGGAAACGCAGGATAGATTACTTTTAGTCCAGGTGTTTTGGTAAACCAAGCTTCATTGGTTTGACTATGAAAAGGACCAGCTCCTACTCCTGCTCCACAGGGCATTCTTACAACAACATCAGCATTCTGATTCCAACGGTAATGAGATTTTGCTAACAAATTAACAATGGGGTTAAATCCAGAGCTCACAAAATCGGCAAACTGCATTTCCATAACAGCTTTCATTCCGTTTACAGACAATCCATAAGCTGCAGAAACAATTGCAGATTCACATATAGGAGTATTTCTTACACGTTCTCTACCAAATTGTTCTGTAAATCCTTCAGTAATCTTAAATACACCACCATATTCGGCAACGTCTTGTCCCATAATCACAAGATCATCATGTCTTTCCATAGATTGTTGCAATCCTTTTGAAACAGCATCTACAAAACGGATATTTTCTTTGCTTTCAGAAGGATGAATAATTTCAGGATGGTATTCTCTGTAGACATCATTTAGTTCTGAATCTAAATCTGGAACAATAGCTTCTTCATCAAACGCCATTTGTAAATGTTGATTGATCTCATCTTTGATTTCATTTTTTGAAGCTTCAATTATAGTTTCAGTGATGATCCCTTCAGATAGTAGATAATTTTCAAAATTTGCAACAGGGTCTTTCTGAGCCCAGAAATCCATCAACTCTTTAGGAACATATTTGGTACCACTAGCCTCTTCATGACCGCGCATTCTAAATGTTTTGAACTCTATAAGTACTGGTCTAGGATTCTTACGAACACTTTCTGCTAATGCCTTTACTTTTGTGTAAACTTCAACAATATTATTTCCATCAATAATGTGGCTCTCCATTCCATATCCAAGACCTCTATCGGCAATGTTTTCACAATTGTATTGCTCAGAAGTTGGAGTAGATAATCCGTATCCATTATTCTCTACACAAAAAAGAACTGGTAAACTCCATACAGAAGCTACATTCAGAGCTTCGTGAAAATCTCCTTCACTAGTTCCTCCTTCACCTGTAAATACAGCACAAACTTGATGATTCTTCTTGAGTTTATTAGCTAAGGCAATTCCATCTGCAACTCCTAATTGAGGTCCCAAATGAGAAATCATTCCTACGATATTGAACTCTTGCGTTCCAAAATGAAAGCTTCGATCTCTTCCTTTTGTAAATCCATTCATTTTACCTTGCCACTGAGAGAATAATCTGTGTAAAGGAATTTCTCTAGTTGTAAAAACTCCTAGATTTCTGTGCATTGGCAAGATGTATTCTTCTTTATCTAAAACAGAAGTAACACCAACAGCAATAGCCTCTTGACCAATTCCAGAAAACCATTTAGATATTTTTCCTTGACGCAACAAAACCAGCATCTTTTCCTCTATCAATCGAGGTTTTAACATGCTTTTATAAAGGTGAATAAGAGTATCTTTTTCTACATCTGATAAGTTATATTCTATAGATACGTTCATAGAGTTGCTAAATTATTGGTTGACTAAAGTACGAGTTTCATCACAAAAACAATTTATATTTTATTTAAAATCTCTGCAGCTTGTAAAAGTGTTTTTTCTTCTTTAGCGAAACAGAATCTTAAGGATTTAAAATCTAATTGATCCTGATTAAATACCGACAAAGGAATTGAAGCTATTTGAAACTCTTTGGTTAATCTTTTTGCAAAGTCAATATCGTTTTCTTCTGAAATTTCAGAATAGTTAAGCACCTGAAAATAGGTGGCTTGACTAGGAATGAATGTGAATCGAGATCCTGAAATAGCCTCTAAAAACACATCTCTTTTTTGTTGAAAGAAAGAAGGAAGTTGTAAATAATTCTCTTCTTCTTTTAAATATGTTGCTAAGGCAATCTGCACAGGATGATTAACAGAGAAAACATTGAATTGATGTACTTTCACAAACTCATCCATTAATTCTTTTGGACCACAACAGTACCCAACTTTCCAGCCAGTTGTATGGAAGGTTTTTCCAAAAGATGCTGTAATAAACGATCGTTTTTTCAATTCTGGAAAAAGACAAGCGCTTTGATGCTCTTTTCCATCAAATATAATGTGTTCATATACTTCATCACTTAACACAATAATATTGGTATTATTGGTAATTCTTTGAAGTTCTAACATGTCTCCTTTAGAGAAAATAGTCGCACAAGGGTTTTGTGGAGTATTTACCACAATCATTTTTGTTCTTGAATTAATTTTTTCTTCAACCTCTTTCCAATCTACTTGATAATTAGGATGTTTTAGTTGTATGGGAATTACTTTTCCTTCATGAAGTTCTATGGCAGGTTCATAACAATCATATGCAGGCTTAAATAAAATTACTTCATCTCCTTTTCCAATAAAAGCAGAAATGGCTGTAAAAATAGCCTGAGTAGCTCCAGCAGTAACTACTATTTCATTGTTTGGATTGTATGAGCTCTTATATATAGCTTGAAATTTATTTGCAATGGCCTCTCTTAATGATGGGTTTCCCATCATAGGAGCATATTGATTATGTCCTTGATTCATAGCTTTTGAAACAAGTTCAGATAGTTTAGCATCTGTTTGAAAGTTGGGAAATCCTTGAGATAAATTAATTGCATTGTGCTGTCTAGCTAAGCTGCTCATGACAGTAAATATTGTAGTTCCTACATTAGGAAGTTTAGAAGTCAAATTCATCATTGGAAGATATAAAAAACCACGCTAATAGCGTGGCTCTTTGTATTTGAAAGTAATAAATTTATAGCTCTTTAAAAATAGCGTGCATCATTCGTTTCTTATCATTGATGCTCTCTTCTAGAGCAATCATGGTTTCTGTTCTACTAACACCAGGAACCTCATCTATTTTATAGATAATATCTTTTGCATCGTTTGTTCCTCTGGCTCTGACTTTACAAAATATATTGTATTTACCAGCAGTTACATATGCTACAGTAACATTAGGAATTAAACGAAGGTTAGAAATTACACTTTGGGTCATTGAAGTTTTTTCTAGGAAAACTCCAACATGAGCAATAAAGGAATAGCCCATTTTTTCGTAATTCAAGGTAAGTGTTGATCCTTGAATGATTCCTTCGTCCTCCATTTTCTTTACTCTAACGTGAATTGTTCCTGCAGAAACCAGCAACTTTTTGGCTATATCTGTAAAAGGAGTTCGCGCATTTTCGATCAAGATGTCTAATATCTGGTGATCGATTTCATCTAGCATGAATTTTTTCATATTATTATTAATTATTCAAACAATAATACAAAAATATAGATTAAATATATTTTTTTACTTAAAAAAGTGAATAAAATTCAACAAAATTAGTCTTCGAAAACGATTTCTTTGTGAAAAAAAAGTGCAGAAATGTCATCTGTTACTTTTTTTGGGATAAAATTAATCTTATTATTCTCTAAAATTTCTTCATACTGAAAAGCTTCATTTTGCCTATTTGAATATTTATGAAGTAAATCTCTGAAGTTTTTTGAATTATCTGGAATGGTAAAATACTCTTCAAATTCATCAAAATTTTCTGCGCTAGCTATATGCGCAATACCTTGTATTAAGGCTGAAAAAGTAAAAAAACGACTTTCTTCTCTTTCATAATCTTCAGGATAATGGCCAGATTCTATTAAAACAGTTGGATAACCAAGCTTTTGAAAGTTATCTCCTGTGGCGGTAGGATAGAACTCATCTGTATATCTGCCTATATGATTAGGAATTATAGTCTGCATCAATTTATTCATGGCTACAATAACATTCATAGTTCTTTTTCTTCCTTCAGTAAGTTTTCTGGTAATTTCTTCAGAAGGTGCTAAAAATGATAGTGTAGCTGGGTTTAAAGTACCTTCTACTCCAAAAATAGTTCTTTGATCATGTAAGTTAAAACAGAAATCAGGTTGAAATTCATCTAACTGTGCTCTTAATAACTGACTCTCTTTTGCACTTCTATCTACAGCATCTCTATTAAGATCTATAGAGTTTGCATTCACCCTTGTATAATATTCTGCTCCATCTGGATTTACAATTGGAATAATTTTGATTGTACAATTATTGAATATTGAAGTTGAAAACTCATCTTTAGCTATAGTCATATAGTTTAAAAGATCAAAAACTGCTTTAGTACCTGTACTTTCGTTGCCATGCATTTGGGTCCAGATAAGTATTTTTCTCTTACCATTCCCAAAACTAAACTGATGAATAGGTCTATTTTCTTCAGATTTTCCGATTTCATTGTATGCAATTACTTCATTAGAATCGTATTTAGAAAAAACTCTCTTCAAATGATTCAATGTAATCCATCTCCCAGAAATGGAAGTTTCTTTTACCTGATTATAGATTGATAGGATATATGATGATTCTAATGTTCGCATACAACAAATTGTCTCTGGCAAAAATAACACAAAGCTAGAAATAGATGGATGATAAATTCAAACAAATGTTTTAATAAGATTTACAATTGTTAATTAATAATTTTCGCTATTCATTGTGTTTTGTAAACACCTTTAAGAGTGCTTTACTTCTGTAATAACTTATATATAAGATTTCTTTATTAATTATAAAATAAGTTAATTAAACACATGTTTATCAAATATTTATAAAGTTTATATGAAGTTTTAGTTTAATGTTTGATTTTATTTTTTGTTAAAGTTTAAGAATCGTTTGTAAAGATAATGGACTAGTTTTACATTTGTAATAACTAATTAAGTTTACAATGGTAAACAGCACTGAGTTTACAGCAAGACTAAAAAAAATTCTTACGCACTACGAATTATCAGCATCTATATTTGCCGATAAGATTGGTGTGCAACGTTCTAGTATCTCTCATATTCTATCAGGAAGGAATAAACCGAGTTTAGATTTTATTTTAAAAGTGACTAATACTTTTACTGAAGTAGACATCTATTGGTTGTTGAATGGTAAAGGAAGTTTTCCTAAAGAAAATAAAACAACTCCTACTCTATCTCAAGGAGATATTTTTCAACCTCAGACACAAAAAGCTGTTGGTAATGGTAAAAAAATTAGTAGAATCGTCGTTTTCTATAACGATGGTACTTTTGATGAATACAAGAAAGATTAAAGCTTTTTATTGAACTAACTGTGCAATTCCTGTTTTGATTACCTCAATATTCTTGAATTTGTTAGGTTTATTTGCTTTGTTTTGCTTTTGAACCATCTGACGGAGTAAATTAATCCCTACTTTATCAAAATTGAACTGTTTGTATTGATTTCCTTTCGCCACAACGTCTTTTACTAAATTACGAATCGCCTCAGTGTTATTACTAGTTGCTATTTGTTCGTAAGCTTTTTGGTATATGGCCTGTATCTTCGGGTTATTGTTTAAAAACATTCCTGAAAGAACATTATTGGCAATAAAGACCATTTCAGATTCATCTTTTTCTTCGATATAAATTCTAGTTAATGGAGTCGCAATAATATTTTTAACCTCTAAAGGAAGTTCTTTAGACTTTTTAATTGCATAGTCTTTGTCTATATAGTACATGCCTACTAAAGCCTTTCCTAATACATTATAAGATTCGCTTTGTAATGCTTTTTCAAAAACAGGTCTTAATTCAGGGTCTGTTAATTTTCCTAATGTTTCAATAGCTGCCGCCCTTACTAATGTTTTCTTATCATTACTAGCAATTCTTTGAATCTTATCAATAACATTCTTTTTAGACCATTTATTGATGAGATCAATATTTTCTAAGGCCAGTATTCTAATCTTGTAAAAAGAGTCGTCCAAAGCTGAAACAACAGCGTTGAAGGCCTTTTTATCATCTTGCTTTTTAACTACTTCCAACAAAGCTTCTCTTCGATGTTCATAACTAACAGCATTTTTTAATTGAAAGATATAATCGCTTAAGACTTTATTTTCAATAAAATCAGCCAATAAAACTCCATCAGCATTTACTTGTATCAAATCTGGAGACTTACTAGAGAAAGAAAATTTATAGGAAGCGTCTCTACCATCTACAAAAACATTGTATCTAGTTCTAGAGCCATTTTCAAAGATATCTATAGCAATTGGAAACTTAAATTCGTTTTGCTGTGACTGAATAAAGTTTACAGTTACTGTTTTCTCTAAAGTATTATAGTCATAAGAAACTTGAATCTTAGGATGTCCAGATCCAAAATACCATTGATTGAAGAACCAATTTAGGTCTTTACCGCTAACTTCTTCTAGAGTTAATCGTAATTGATGTGCTTCTGCAGCTTTATATTTGTAATCATTTAAATACTTTTTTAATCCAGTAAAAAAAGCTTCATCTCCTAAATATCTTCTTAACATATGCAAGATTGCTCCGCCTTTGTTGTAGCTTACAGCATCAAACATATCTTCTTTATCTGCATAGTAAAAGCGTACTAAATCTTTGTCAAAATTCTGACCATCTTTATATGCTTTTACATCTTCAAATAAATGTGCATCAGCATCATCTTTTCCATATTTATATTCTCTCCATAAATATTCACTGTAATTGGCAAAAGATTCATTCAGCGTTAGATTGCTCCAACTTTCTGTAGTTACTAGATTTCCAAACCAATGATGAAACACTTCATGAGCAATTGTATTTTCTTGTTTGTTCTCATCAATGAGTTGACCCTTCATTTGATTTGCTTGTTCGCCATGAATAACAGCAGTTGTGTTTTCCATAGCCCCACTTACATAATCTCTTGCAACTATCTGACTGTATTTATTCCAAGGATATTCTACACCAAGTTTTTCAGCAAAAAAACCAATCATTTCCGGAGTATGCCCAAAAATATCCTTTGCATAAGGTGCATATTTCTTTTCTACATAATAATTTACTGGAATATTTTTGTAGGTGTCTTTAATGATTTCATATTCGCCAACACCCATAAAGAAAAGATAAGGTGCATGTTTTTGATCTAATTTCCAATAATCTGTTCTATTGCTCCCTGTTTTTTCTTGATTGACTAATTCTCCGTTAGATAAGGTTACAAACTTATCTGGAACAGTAATATAGAGTTCTTGTGAAGTTTTTTGATTAGGAGCGTCAATGGTTGGAAACCAACAACTACTAGCCTCTGTTTCTCCTTGTGTCCATACTTGAATAGGCTTATCTTCTTCTAAACCTAACGGATTGATAAAATACAAACCTTTGGCACTAGTAATAGCAGAACTTCCTTTTTGTTTTACTTTTTCTGGTCTTGCAGTATACTTAATATAAAGTGTATACTCTTCTCCTTTTTTATACTCTCTCGGTAAGTCTATAATGATTTGGTAATCATCATAATGATAGTCTAATTTTCGCCCTCCAAGTTCAATGGAATGAATTAACATAGCTTTGGCATCAAGAGTTACTTTGCTAGTTGGATAAAAATGAGGTGTTAGAGTCACCCACTCTTCTCCATTAAGTTGTCTGTTTTTAAAATCGAAGTCAACTTTTAGTTTAGTATGAACTAAATTGTTAATTCTTTCACGTTCTCCTCTGTATATAGATAAAGGATCTTGTTGTGCATTTAAAAAAGAAAATACAAACAGAAAAAATAGAATCAGTACTTTTTGAAACTTCATAGGGTTGTAAATAGAAATTCAAAAATACTAAATATAAAGAAGTGAGTTGTTAACAGCTAGTTAAAACAAAAAAACCGTTATTTCAAAAGAGATAACGGCTTTGGAGTTTGATTATGGTTGATTTGACTATTAAAATGCTAAGTTGAATTTTTTAAGGTTTAATTGACCTGAATCAAGAGTGATGTTGTTCATCATCGTAATGATTTTACTTGGGTCCATATCGTTTCCTAAAATTCTAGCCACTCCTACTCCTTTATCTTTTGCATATCCAAAAGCAATTACTTCATCAATTGCATCTGACGATCCTGTATAATAGATGCTCATCTTGATTCCTTGGGCATTCATACGCATCAAACTTTTGTACTTATCGCTTTTTAGAATTTTAGTCAATTTATCTTTTTCAGATTGATATGTGTCTTCATTTCCTTGATAAGGTAAAGCCACAAGGTTTACTTTTCTAATACTATTGATTGTTTCCTGAACATCAGTAGGAACGTCTAAAGATTTCGGTTTGATAAAATTCACAGGAATATCTATGGTCATAAAACCTTCTTTTTCCTGGCTTTTAACTAGGTATTCTTGTATTGTTGACTCATTGTTACATGATGTAGCAAAAATAGCCAATACAAATAATGCTAAAACGGTTGTTATTTTTTTCATGGGTTGATTTTTTAAAGACTACTCTGAATCATCTAATCCAGAGCAGTATTATTTTTTATTAGTCTCTACTTACTTTTACATTGGCACTTTTAGTAAATGTATCCGCCAATTTAGAAAGCTTATTAATATCGATGTTACCCGTTAAAGAAACTACAACAGATTCTGCAATTCCATTCGTTTTCTCATCTATTCCTTTTACAAACATTAATACTTCGCTTACAAAATCTTTGTTTTTTCCAGCTTTTACGTAGATCCAAACTCTAGATTTATCTTCTTTTAGACGCATTAATTCTGTTAACTTCTGACTTTTTACAGCAGACTTTACCATGCTTTCCATCTTTGTAGCAACACTTGCTTTATCTGTAGAAAACACCTTTAATTCATTTAAATCTTGAATCATTTTGAAGACTTCCATTGCATCATTGTCTTGTAAACTCTCTGCATTAAATTTTGAAAGGATTTCAAAGGCGTCTTTACTTACAATTACAGAAGATACTCCATCCATGTCTTCTAGTTTGTCAAAGATTGACTGACCGTAGCTTAACATTGGCGCTGCTACTAACGCTATTAATAAAATTACTTTTTTCATCTTTCTAAGGTTTACTTGGTTCTTTTATAAAAATTTACTTGGTTTTAAATATTTTGTTCACTGAATTCTCATAGGCATAAAGATTGTCAAAAGCTTGACTTCCTTTATTTAGAGTTCCAGATAACATTTTTAAAGCTTTTTCAGCTTGTTCATAATGAAATCTCTGCTCTACTGATAGTTCACTAAGAGAAGGTAAATCTTTCTTGCTATCTGTGATCTTACCATATCCTATAAATACACTGAATAATAAAGCGAATGATGCTGCAACAGATAACCATTTGTAGTTTCTCTTTTTCTTCGTGTTAAACTCTAGGGTTTTGTTGTAGGTTTCGTCTTTACTTGTTTGAAAGTACGCAAACATCATTTGATATTCTTGTAAATGAGGTGCTACATCGTTTGATTGGAAATAATCTTTTAAGATTGCTTCTTCTTTTAAAGTAGTCTCTGCGTTTTCGTACTTTACAACTAATTTTTCTATGCTAGCTAACTCCATAGTTATGTTGTTTTATTAGTTCTTGTCTTATTGTTTTTCTCGCTCTTGATAATGCTACACGAACAGCTGTAGGTTTCATATCTAACATTTTGCATATTTCATCAAAGTCGTATTGTTCTACATCTCTTAACTGAATAATCAGTTTTTGTTGTTCTGGCAGATTTTCAATGAGCTTATGTACTTGGTTTACTGTATCTCTGTACTCAACTTTTTTATCTAAGCTGGTATCTTTTTCTTTGTAATTACTGTGAACTAATGTTAGATTGCTGGCTTGTTTCGACTTTAATCTGTCATAACAATAATTCTTAGTCATGGTCATGGCAAAAGCCTCTACATTCTTATAATCAGATAACTTTTCTTTGTTTCTCCATAATTTAAAGAATAGCTCTTGAGTAGCATCTTCTGCTTCTTCCGTAGATACTAAAAGTCTTTTTGCTAATCTGAAGACTTTATCTTTAAACGGTAAAACAACTTTTAAAAAGTCTGATTGGTTCATTAGTTACTTGTAATTAGTTGTAAACTCTGATGTTTTATTTATTTTTTATCAGTTTTACATCATTACGACGATGGGGTCAATAATTTGTTACATAGATATATAAAAAAATACTAATTATCCTTAAATTGCGTTATCTGTATTATAAAATATTGTTCATGTTTCGCACATCCCTAAGAAGAATTTTTTACTTTTTACTCATTATTATTACTTATTCTTCTTGTGAAAAAGATGATACATTTCCTGTAGACATTCAGGCACAGGATTTTGTATGGAAAGGGTTTAATGCCTATTACTTATATCAAGATCAGGTTGATGATTTATCCGACAGACGTTTTAATAACGATCAGCAGTTAATGAGTTATTTAAGTGGTTTTGGTTCTGCAACCGATATTTTTAATGCACTAGTAGTTTCTAACGATACTCGTTCAGTACTTGTTGATGATTATAATTTATTAAGTCAAGATACTCCTTTAAGGAGTTCATTTACAACCGGACTTGAGTTTGGTGTTATGAGAGATCCAAACAATCCAAATAATGTAATTGGATATGTATTGGATATTCTTCCAAATTCTAATGCGTCCAATCAAAATATTTCTAGAGGTGAGTTCTTTTATGCTGTAGTAGATTCAAATAACAACACAATTCAATTAACGGAAGACAATTATACAGAGCAATTGACTAATGCTCAACAGTTGGATTTATCTATTTTAACTGCCGATTTTGATGGCACAACATTAACACCTAATGGGAAACAAGTAGATTTAGTTCGAGAACAATATCAACACCCTCCTATTCATTTCAGAAGAATAATTGATGTAGCTCCCAATAGAATCGGCTATTTGATGTATAATAATGATTTTTCAGGAAATTACATTCAAGATTTGAATGCTACGATGTTAGATTTTCAAAACAATAATGTTAGCCAATTGATTATTGACCTACGTTACAATATTGGCAGTGGTTCTTTTGCAAGCACTGTAGCTGAATTAGCATCAATGATTACAAGACAGTTTGACAATCAGCCTTTAATTAAGGAAACGTGGAATATAAAAGCACAACCTTGGTTTGAAGTTAATCAACCTGATTCTTTAATTACTAGATTTCCAACAAGTTTAAGTAATGGAACAGCAATTAATAGTTTAAATCTTACAGATGTTTATATCATTTTAAACGGTAGAGGATTTAGAGGGTCCTCTGCGTTAGAATTATTAGTTAATAGCTTGAGACCTTATATCAATGTTCATGTAATTGGTAACAATACTATAGGAGATAATTTAGGGTCAATTACATTGTATGATTCTATTGACTACAATTTTAGTGCTACAGGAGTTAATGCAAATCACACTTTTGCTTTACAACCTACAGTGCTAACTTTTTCTAATGTGAATGATGAAACTTATAGCACAGGAATTTTACCCACAATGACTATTTGTCCTGTTGAAAACCCAATGGACTTGGGCGAATTAGGACAAACTTCAGACCCTTTATTAAATAGTGTACTGAATTATATTACGAATGGAACAATAGTTGCACCAGCTTGTAATCCATTTGATTTTGAAATACTATACAACTCTATTAATCAGCAAATACTGCCAGATAGAGGAGTTTTTATTGAGCAACATTTACCAAATCTAGGAAGATAATGAGAAGAGTAAACACAACTATAAAAATTGCAGCAATACTATTTATTGCTCTTATTTCGTCTTGTGAAAAAAGCGAACGTTTTACAGCTACTGGAAATGATGAGATTCACCTTTTTATTTGGAGAGGGATGAATAATTATTATTTATGGCAACAAAATGTTGCTGATTTAGACGATAATCGTTTTGATAATGTTGGACAAGTATATAGCCATTATTCTGATTTTTCTTCGCCTGCTGATGTATTTCAATCATTGCGTTACCAACCAGGAGTTATTGACCGTTTTTCTTGGATTGTTGATGATTATATTGCTTTAGAGAACTCGTTTCAAGGAATCAATCAAAGTAATGGAATGGAATATGGTTTAGTAAGATATGATAATAACCCTCAGAATGTATTTGGATATGTTCGTTATGTAGTTCCTAATTCTGATGCCGAAGCGAAGAATGTGACAAGAGGAATGCTTTTCAATCAAGTAGATGGAACTCAATTAACCGAAACAAATTTTAGCTCTTTATTAGGACAAGATAATTACACTATTAGTTTAGCAGATTATAATAGTGGTAATCCTTCTGCAAATGGGAATTCAATTTCCTTGACAAAATCGCAATTGCAAGAAAATCCGGTAGCTATTGCTAAGACTATTATTGATGGATCGGCTAGAATTGGTTACATCATGTATAATCAATTTGCATCATCTTATGATGGTGAGTTAAATGCAGCGATTGCTCAGTTAAAAGCAGATAACATTACTGATCTTATTATAGATCTTCGTTACAACGGAGGAGGATCTGTAAGAACAGCAACTTATCTTGGTGGAATGGTAACAGGACAGTTTGATGGACAATTGTATTCTAGACAAATTTGGAACTCAAAAGTTCAGAATGCAGTTGATCCTAGTAATTTCATCAATAATTTCACAAATGAAATTCTCAATAGAGATAGAGATGGCAATATTATATTGCAAGAACCAATCAACAATCTTAATTTAACTAGAGTGTATTTCATTACTACACGTAGTTCTGCATCAGCTTCTGAATTGGTAATGAATAGTTTGTCTCCATATATAGATGTAAAATCTGTTGGAACCACAACCATTGGTAAAGTACATGGTTCTGTTACTTTGTATGATTCAGATAATTTTACCAGAGAGGGCGCAAACTTAAACCCAAACCATACTTGGGCTATGCAACCTTTGGTTTTAGAAATTCAAAACAGAGACAATCAAAATCACCCAAGTGGAATTGTACCTGACATTAATTTACCAGAAGATTATGAGAACTTAGGAATCTTAGGAGAAAGGTCAGATCCATTGTTAGACAGAACTATCGTGTATATTTTAACGGGAGCTAAAGGTAATTTTTCTACAAAAAAGTCAATGATAGAGCATCAAGAAATCAGTAATTCGAAGATGGCAAACCCAGCTTCTAACAATATGTATACTAACTTTAAGTAATCGTTTAAAACAAATTCGTTTGTGCAGTATTCTCTTCGTTTGGAATTTTCAATTGAAGTCCAAATTCTGCATTGATGTTTCTAATAAAGTGTGCTGTTAACAATGGCGATTCTTTTTCTAGGTTTTGATGTACAAAAAAATGGATTTTTTTTAGCCCTAATTCTTTCCATTCTTTCAATCGAACTACCCAGTCATCTAAACGATCGTAATCTGAAGGATGATTTGCTCCTACATATCTAATAAAAGCTTCGTTATTGGTCAATCGCATATGCATCATATCTCTTCTACCAGCTGTATCAACCAATACATTGGCAATATTATAATCTTCTAAGAGCTGAAAGAATTTTTTTGAAATAGTTTCATCAGTAAACCAATCTGTATGCCTACACTCAACAGCTAATGGCAAGCCTTTTGGCCAACTTTTGACAAAATTTTCGAGTATGGCAAAATTTTTCGGTCCAAAATTAGCATGTAGTTGTAAAAAAATTGTTCCTAATTTTTCTCTCAGATTACTAAAATTATCAATATATGAATTGACAACATCTTCTACTCCATTTAAACGTTTCCAATGGCTAATCTCTTGACCTAGTTTTGGAAAGAACTTAAAATTATCAGGAGTTTTATCATACCACTTTTCAAACTGCAGAGCAGGAAAATTCCGATAAAATGTAGCATTTAACTCAATACAATTAAACTGTCTCGAATAATACTCTAATTCATCTTTTGTTCCTCTCGGGTAAAACCCTTTTAAATCGGCTCTATTCCATTTTGCACATCCAATATAAATAGACAAATTATCGTTACTATTTTGTTCATTTAATACACGAACTGTATCTGGATGTGTAGGTGGAATAGTAAAATCAATAATTTCAGGATTGTCTACCTTTCCAAACTTCATAATTTATGTATTTTCGTGGTATCAAAAATAGCAATAATGAAGCGTTTCTTCTTACTCATTTTTACATTCGTTTTCTTTTTCTCTTGTCAAAAAGAATACCAACCCAGAACAATTGATGCAATTTCACTTCAAAAGTATACTATAGATAGCACGAGTATTCGAGCGATTTATGCTGCAGATTCAAACAGTTTATACTATGTTGGATCTAAGGGAGATATAGGTAAAACTACCGATGGAGGAAAAACATGGAACAAGCAGTTTGTCACTTATCAAGATTCGATTGTTCCTCATTTTAGAAGTATGGCTTCTAATGGTTCTATTTTATACGCTTTAAGCATTGGAAACCCAGCATTACTATATCAAGTTAATTCTGGAAACCCAAAAATTGTGTACAAAGAAGAACATGAAAAAGTATTTTATGATTCTATGAAGTTCTTTGATGAACTCAATGGAATTGCCATGGGTGATCCTACAGAAGATTGCTTGTCTATTATTCTTACAAGTGATGGTGGAAAGACATGGCGTAAAATTCCTTGTGATAAACTTCCCAAAACTGACGATGGTGAAGCTGCTTTTGCCGCGAGTAATACAAATATTGCAGTTTTAGGGGAAACTGCTTGGATAGTTACTGGAGGAACGAAAGCAAGATTGTTTAAGACCACCGATTTAGGGAAAACATGGAGTGTATTTGACACACCTATCGTACAAGGCGATGGACCACAAGGTATTTATTCTGTGGATTTTATTGATGAAAACAATGGAATTATATTTGGTGGAAATTATTCGAAAGAAGAAGAAAACACAGCTAATAAAGCAGTAACAATAGATGGTGGCAAAACATGGTCTTTAGTTGCTAATGGTCAATATCCAAACTACAAAAGTTGTGTGCAATATGTACCAGATACAGACGGAAAAGAGATTTTTGCTGTAGGAAAAACAGGTGTTTCGTATTCAAATGATGGTGGATATACTTGGAAAGAAGTGAGTAAAGAAGGGTATTATGTGATTCAATTTGTAGATAGAAACACTGCTTGGCTAGCTGGAAATCAAAAAATTGGAAAATTAACACTGCAATAAATGAAAAGAAGTGTATTTCTTTTGTTACTACTTGTAACAATTGCATCCTGTAACTCTGGTTCACAAATATCCAAAGATTTAGACTGTAATCCAGAGACATATAAAAACCTAGAGCTTGTTGAAGATGTAGATAAAAAGTTCAAAGTTAAACTTCCTGATCATTGGAAAACTAATCTTTATTTCGATAAAAATCAAACATCTATTTTTTCTGCAGACACAACAAAGCAACTTACCAATACTTACACCATAGATATTACATACATTTATAACGAACTGAAGTTAGATGATACGTTTATTCAAAAGTTTAAAACTAGTTTAACTCAGAATCAATTGGTTGAAGCTACTTCCTATGAATTAAAGTTTCAAGGAAAAGAATCGTATTATTCCAGAGCCTTAGGGAAAAGAGGCCGATTTTCTTATCAAGTTTGTAACTTATTTATCAAGGTTAATAGTGGTAATTATATCCATGCAAAAGCTGAAGTTTATGGCGATTCTTTGGTGAATGAAAGAATATGTAATGCCATAAGTTTAATAGAAAAAATAAAATATTAGAATGAATTCGAAACATATCATCAACAGGTTTATTAGTTATGTAACTATAGATACAGAATCTGACCCTAATAATCCAGACTTCCCTAGCACAGAAAAACAATGGGATTTAGCCCGACTTTTAGAAAAAGAGTTAATCCAAATAGGGATGCATAATGTAACTTTAGATGAAAACTGCTATGTGATGGCAACATTACCAAGCAATTTAGATTATGAAGTTCCTACCATTGGTTTTGTTTCACATATAGATACAAGTCCAGATTTTACTGGAGCAAATGTAAACCCTCAAATTCATGAAAATTATGATGGAAAAGATATCATTCTAAACAAAGAACAAAATATTGTATTAAGTCCCTCCTATTTTGAAGATCTTTTGCAATACAAAGGACAAACTATTATCACTACAGATGGAACTACATTGTTGGGTGCCGATGACAAAGCTGGAGTTACAGAAATAGTTTCTGCAATGGAGTATTTGATAAATAATCCTGAAATCAAACATGGTACAATTCGAATTTGTTTTACTCCAGATGAAGAAGTTGGAAAAGGCGCTCACAAGTTTGATGTTAAAAAATTTGGAGCTGATTGGGCTTACACAATGGATGGAAGTCAAGTTGGAGAGCTTGAATATGAGAATTTTAATGCTGCCGGAGCTAAAGTCACTATAAAAGGAAAAATTGTTCATCCTGGGTATGCCAAAGGAAAAATGATCAATTCTATGACCATTGCTAGTGATTTCATCAATAGACTTCCAGCGAATGAAGTTCCTGAAAAGACAGAAGGTTATGAAGGTTTTTTTCATTTGTATTCATTAGAAGGGAAAGTAGAGCAGACAGAACTTCTATATATCATTAGAGATCACGACAAAACAATTTTTGAAGAAAGAAAAGAACTGATTCAAAAAATTGCTGATGATATGAATAAGGAAATGGGAAGTGATTTAATTTCATTAGAAGTAAAAGATCAGTATTATAATATGAAAGAAAAGGTAGTTCCTGTAATGCATATTGTAGATATTGCTGAAGAAGTAATGAAAAGTCTAGACATTACTCCGCTTATCAAGCCTATCCGTGGTGGAACCGATGGTTCTCAACTGTCATATATGGGGTTGCCTTGTCCTAATATTTTTGCTGGCGGTCACAATTTCCATGGACGTTATGAATATGTTCCTGTAGAATCTATCATAAAGGCAACAGAAGTTATTGTAGGAATTGCTCAAAAAGTAGCAGAAAGGTTTAAGAATTAATTTTGATGAATTATAAATGCATCATTTTTGATTGCGACGGTGTTTTAGTTGATAGCGAGACAATCTCTAACCAAGTGGTTGTAGATTTAGCCAACTCTTATGGAGCTAATATTACATTAGAATATGCCATACAACACTTTGCAGGAACATCTTTAAGTTATGTAAAATCCCACATAGAAGAGCTTATTCAACAAGATTTACCTGATAATTTTGAAAAAGACTATAGAAGGATTTCTTTTGAACGATTTCAACAAGACATACAACCTATTCAAGGAATTACAGAATTGTTGGATGAACTAACAATTCCTTTTTGTGTTGCTTCAAATGGTCCTTTAAATAAAATGAAGTTGAACTTAGAGCTTACGGGACTTCTTCATTATTTCAAAGGCAATTTGTTTAGTGCTTATGAAATTAAAAAATGGAAACCAGATCCAACCCTTTTTCTATACGCAGCTAAAACAATGGGATTTCAGCCTAAAGACTGCTTAGTAATTGAAGATAGTATCTCCGGTATTAAAGCAGCTAAATCAGGTGGTTTTGATGTTTTTGCTTTTACAAACAAACACAAAAAAGAAGTTTTTGAAAAAGAGAATGTACCTTCTTTTTCTTCTATGAAAGCAATACGAGACGCTTTAAAATAACTCAGGATTCTTACCTTTTACTCCTTTATAGTAAGCATGAAATACTTCGAAATCTTTCTCCTTATCATTTGTAGGATAATAAGGCTTAGAAATTTTAATTTGCTTCTTTCCAAAATCTAGAGTCCCCATAATGATAGGAACATTAGCTCCTTTTGCTATGTAATAAAATCCTGTTTTCCATTTCTCCACCTTTTTTCTTGTTCCTTCTGGAGATAATGCCAATCGAAATTCATCTCTAGAATTAAAAACATCTACAATAGCATCAACCAGATTGTTACTTTTACTTCTATCAACAGGAGCACCGCCAAGTGCTTTGAAGAGAAATCCAAACGGAGGTTTAAAAAGAGAATCTTTACCAATATAATTGATCTTTTCTCCTGAAGCATATTTTGCTAAAATTCCTATAGGAAAATCTTGCCAACTTGTATGTGGTGCAGCAATAATTACATACTTTTTAATATCCTTGGGAAAATCGCCAACAATCTTCCAACCCAAAATATTCATAAAGATAAACCTAGAGAATCCTTTCATTATGATGAAATAAAAACTAAATTTAAGGACTTATTTTTTAAATGATGTCAGATTTATTTATTTACCTACTTGTCAGTGTTTTAGGAATAGCTTTAGGCTTGTTTATAGGACGATTACAAACTAAAGCCAAATATGGCTCTCTTGATAATGAGAAAGAGATGCTTACAAATACTAGCAATAAACTGAGCGAAGATTTAAGAAAGTTACAATCTGAAAAAGAGCAATTACTCACAGTAAATGCTCGTCAAGACTCAGAATTAAAAGGTTTACAATCAAAATTAGAAGAGAATCAAAAAGATATAGAAAAGCTACAAGAGAAATTCACTAAGGAATTTGAAAATCTTGCTAATAAAATCTTAGATGAAAAATCAAATAAGTTCACGGAGCAAAACAAGCAGAATATTGAGAATATCTTAAACCCTCTTCAAGAGAAGATAAAACTGTTTGAGGATAAGGTAGAAAAGACTCACAAAGAAAGTATTGATTACCATGCGGCTCTTCGCCAACAGATTCTTGGATTAAAAGAATTAAACCTTCAAATGAGCAAAGAAGCCATAAATCTTACCAAAGCTTTAAAGGGTGATAGCAAAGCGCAAGGAAACTGGGGTGAATTAGTTTTAGAACGAGTCTTGGAAAAATCAGGATTAGAAAAAGATAGGGAATACTTTGTACAACAAGCTTACACCAATGATGAAGGAAAAAGAGTAATGCCTGATGTGGTGATTCATTTGCCTGACAATAAAAAGATGATTGTGGATTCTAAAGTATCGCTTACCGCTTATGAACAATATGTAAATTCTGATGATGAATCAGAAAGAGAATCTAACTTAAAAGAACATGTAAGTTCTTTAAAACGTCATATAATTCAATTAAGTGAAAAAAAATATGAAGACATCTATGATATTGAATCGCCGGATTTTGTCCTTCTTTTTGTTCCTATTGAACCTGCTTTTGCTATGGCTTTAAAATTAGATGGTAATATATACAATCAAGCTTTTGAAAAGAATATAGTTATTGTTACTCCTGCTACTCTATTGGCTACGTTACGTACAATAGACACTATGTGGAATAATGAAAAACAACAACGTAATGCCATTGAAATTGCTAGACAAGCTGGTGCTTTGTATGATAAGTTTAATGGTTTGCTAACAGATTTAATTGGTATTGGGAAAAAGATAGATGCTTCAAAATCCGATTACAATGCCGCTATGAATAAATTGGTTGAAGGAAAAGGAAACCTTATAACTAGCGTAGAAAAACTTAAAAAAATGGGCGCAAAAGCTAAAAAAGCCCTTCCAGAAAATATTCTAGAAAGAGCGAACGAAGAAGATTAGTTACGAACTAATTTTATCGTTTTACTCTTGTTGTCAGAAGTTGATACTTTTGCTAAATAAACACCTTTTGCAACGTTTATTAAATCGATTTCTTGAGAGTTATTAATTTCTTTTTTCGCAACCACTACTCTACCTGAAAGATCAAAAACTTCAATAAAACACGTGTTTTCTTCTCCTGTATTAAATTTGTATAAACCTTCTGCACTTGGATTTGGATAAATACTAAAAGTATTTAGCTCCTGACTCTCAACACTTAAAACGATTCCGTTTCCTTCTTGGATAAGAATTGCTTGATTTGGAGTGATATTATTGATAGTTTCTACTTGCCCCGTTTTATTCCACGTAACTTTTACATAATCAATATTAGTAGCTGTTCCTACACCTACAAATTCGTAAGAAGAATTTTGGCCTAAATATCCTTCTCCACTTACAGTATACCTATATTGAATTTTACCACCTGCGGAAATTTCAATTCTATTTCCAACACCATCTTTATTACTACTAACTCCTTCTAATTTGATTTTAAGCCAATTATTGGTGTTTACAGAATTATCACTCCACAGATAATAGTTATCCGTATCGTTCATAACTACAATCTCTGGTCTACCATTATTGTCATAATCACCAATTGCATTTCCATAGCTTTGACCTACATCATTAGAAAGACCTATATTATTCGGAATCGAAAAGATTTCAGCACCGTTGTTGTGATAAAAAGCAGAAGGCAACCTGTTAGGGTCAGAACCGTCTAACATTCCACTTACATATAAATCTAAGTTAGAATCATTATCTGCATCTAAAAATACAGCTCCCCAAGCAATACTAAGGAATTCTGTTCCTGTTGAAGGTGCTGTATTGGTAAAAGTTCCGTCACCATTATTCTTCAATAAATAATTTCCAGCGTCGGTATTAGTTATATAGATATCAAAATGACCATCATTGTTATAGTCTCCGATAGTTGTAGACATGGCATCTATAGTAATACCAGCTCCACTAGAAACAGAAACGTCTGTAAAAGTACCATCACCATCATTCTTATACAATCTATTCATGTCTGCTTTATCATTAGCTACATAAATATCTTGAAAGCCATCATTGTTGTAATCAAAAAATGAAGAACAGAAAGAAAGTTCTCCACTAGAAACAATACCAGCTGCTGAAGAAATATCTACAAAAGTTCCATTATCATTTCTATACAAGTAATTTCTATTCGCTGCATCTTGACCTCTATTAGAAATAAAAAGATCTAAATCACCATCGTTATCTATATCACCAAAGGAAGCTCCATAAGTTAAAAGATCGTTTGTGAATATTCCACAAGTATTAGTAATATCAGTAAATATCATATTACCGGTATTCTCATAAAATCGATTGATTCCATTTAAACTTGTGGTGAAAAAATCTTTATCTCCATCATTATCAAAATCAACCCACATTACAGATTTAGCCAAATCTTTATTATCTATTCCTAATAGTTCTACTTTAGAGAAAGTGCTATTTCCATTATTCTCAAGAAAAATAATCTTTTCTGTGGCATCTGTAGAATATGTAAGGTCATCCCATCCATCATTATTAAAATCTGAAAAAGAAACACCACCTCCAAAAACACTATTACCATAACTATAATTTGCACCTGCTGAAGTTGCCTTGTCAAAAAAATTGAACTGAGCTAACACAGATGTACTAACCAGCATCAAAAAAAATGTGCAAATTGTTTGGTAATTTTTTATCATATGAAAGTTTTAAACAAATAAAGGTCTGTGGTTCATAAAATTATGAACTTTCTCTGCAATTTTACTTAAAATTTCTTCTTTCTCAAAATTTTGAATGGCTTCATCTATAAATTCTACAACAGTAACCATATCGTCTTCTTTTAGACCTCTGGTAGTTACAGCAGGTGTTCCAATTCGAATTCCTGAGGTGACAAAAGGAGATTTATCATCAAACGGAACCATATTTTTATTTACGGTAATCTCTGCTTTACCTAAAGCAGCTTCAGCTTCTTTACCTGTAATGTTTTTATTTCTAAGATCAATCAACATCATGTGATTATCTGTTCCGCCAGAAATTATATGGTATCCTTTTTTAACAAAAGCATTAGCCATAGTAGCAGCATTCTTCTTCACTTGAATTTGATAGTGTAAAAATTCATCTGTTAAAGCTTCACCAAAAGCAATTGCTTTTGCTGCAATGATATGCTCTAATGGCCCTCCTTGATTTCCAGGAAAAACAGCACCGTTTAATAAAGCAGACATTTTCTTTGGTTTACCACTTTTTAATGTTAGACCAAACGGATTGTCAAAATCTTTACCCATTAAAATTAGTCCACCTCTAGGGCCTCTTAATGTTTTGTGTGTTGTAGTTGTAACAATATGACAATGAGGTATCGGGTCATTTAAAATTCCTTTTGCAATCATTCCAGAAGGATGAGAAATATCTGCCACTAAAATAGCATCAATGCTATCGGCAATTTCTCTGAACCTTTTAAAATCGATGTCTCGAGAATAAGCAGAAGCTCCTGCTATTATTAGCTTTGGTTGTTCTTGGTTAGCAACTTCTTGAATTTTATCATAATTCAAAACACCAGTTTCTTTCTCTACTCCGTAAAAAGATGTTTTGTATAGTTTTCCAGAAAAGTTTACGGGTGATCCGTGTGTAAGATGTCCTCCATGAGAAAGGTCAAAACCAAGAATCTTATCTCCTGGTTGTAAACAGGCTGCAAAAACAGCTGTATTGGCTTGTGAACCAGAATGCGGTTGCACATTGGCATATTCTGCTCCATACAATTCTTTTGCTCTATCTATTGCAATCTGTTCAACAATATCAACAACTTCACATCCTCCATAATATCTTTTATTAGGATATCCTTCTGCATATTTATTTGTTAAAACAGAGCCAGCTGCTTCCATTACTTGTTCGCTTACAAAATTCTCTGAAGCAATTAATTCTATCCCATTGATTTGCCTTTCTTTTTCAGCGTCAATTAGTTCAAAAATCGTAGTATCTCGTTGCATTGTTAAAATTTAATTAAGAAATCCAAATGTAATGAAAAAACGTTTTGAGGATTGTAACTTTCTACTATATTTGATACAAACTTTATTAACAACTTTTTAATGGAAATTACAGCAAACAATCCTAAAAGAAAATCATGGTTGAAAGTAAACGAGAATTCTGATTTTCCTATACAAAATATCCCTTTTGGGGTTTTTATAACAAAAGATGATATTATTACTATTGGAAGTAGAATTGGTGATTTTGCAATTGACCTTGGAGCGCTTCATCAATTAGGGTATTTTAAAGGAATTCCTTTAACTGACGATATCTTTTTGCAGGATAATTTAAATGATTTTATTGCAGATGGTAGAAAAACATGGAGATTGGTTAGAAATCGTATCGCAGATATTTTTGATGTAACCAATGGCGAGTTGAGAGATAATGCAGAGCATAAAGATAAAATCATTTTTAGAATGGATGAAGTTGAAATGTTATTACCTGTAAGTGTTGGTGATTATACCGATTTTTATGCTAGTAAAGAACATGCAACTAATGTAGGTAGTTTGTTTAGAGACCCAGAAAATGCGTTGTTACCTAATTGGTTGCAAATTCCAATTGGATATCATGGTAGAAGTTCTTCTATCATTCCTTCTGGAACTCCAATAAGAAGACCTTTAGGACAAACAAGACCTGCTGAAGGATCTAAAACTCCTGGTTTCGGACCTTCTAAGCTTTTAGATTTCGAATTGGAAATGGCATTCATTACTACAGCTTCAAATCATTTAGGAGAAAGAATTCCTATTGAAGAAGCCGAGGATTATATCTTTGGATTGGTTCAATTTAATGATTGGTCTGCAAGAGATATTCAGGCTTGGGAGTACGTTCCTTTAGGTCCATTTTTAGGAAAAAACTTTGCGTCTACAATTTCTCCTTGGATTGTTACTTTAGATGCTTTAGAACCTTTTAGAGTTGACAACCCAAAACAAGACCCTCAACCACTTCCCTATTTGCAACACAAAGGAAAGGGAAGTTTTGACATTAATCTCCAAGTAGGAATTCAACCAGAAGGCGAAAAAGAAACTGTAGTTGCCAATTCTAATTTTAAGTATATGTATTGGACTATGGCACAACAATTAGCACATCATACCGTAAACGGTTGTCCTGTGAATTCTGGTGATATGATGGGTAGTGGAACCATTTCTGGGCCAACTAAAGATAGTTTTGGTTCGATGTTAGAATTAACTTGGAGAGGTCAAAATCCTATCAAATTATCTGATGGAACTGAACGTAAATTCATCAACGACAATGATACTGTAATCATGAGAGCCTATTGTCAAAATAATACAATTCGAATTGGTTTTGGCGAATGTGTTGGTAAAGTTTTGCCAGCAAAAGAATAAAGAAAACTAATAATTAAGTATAAAAAAAGCTTCCTTATAATCAGGAAGCTTTTTTATTTACTCATCTTCTATAGGCGGATGCCCAAATATCTTTTCATAATCACGATCAAAATTTGCTCGTAAGTAAGCATTTAATTTTTTTCTATAATCATCTTTTAACCAAGTAACAAAATTGTGAGTGCTTTTAGAAATACATTTAGCATATCGGTTAATTCTATCATCGATCTCTTCTCCTAAGAGTTTAGCTAATGCAAGAGCGTCCCATAAGTCTTCACTGTTTTCAATACATATCTTTGCATGATGAGCAATTGATTTTTCTAATACTTTTTTAGAAGATTCACCAGCTGCTATTGTATCACGATATTGTTTCTTCATATCAAAATGAAGGTCTGTAGATTTAGCAAACTCTTTTTTCAAATCTCCAGTGAACTCAAAAGTAAAGTTGCTTTCAATTTCTTCATCAGAAAGAATTGCATCTAAGTAGTAATCAGGAGCTTTAAACATACGTTGCCAATCTAAATTAGCTCCCCAAGGACCAAATCTATGAAAGTTGTTTCCTAAATCTACCACTCTAAAAGTTGATTTATTTTCTAAGATTCGAGAACCACGTCCAATCATTTGGTAGTATAAGGTTAATGATTTTGTTGCTCTATTTAGAATAATAGATTCAATTGTAGGTTCATCAAAACCTGTGGTTAAAATACTTACCGATGTAATAATAGCATTAGGAGTCTTCTTAAACCAAGTTAAGATGAAATCTCTTTCTTTCTTAGTATTTGTATTGTCTAAGTGAGCTATAGGATATCCTGCTTTTTTAAACGCATGAAAAACTTGTATTGATGTATTGATTCCATTATTGAAAATCAATGTTTTCTTTCCTTTTGATGTTTCTTCATAAGCGCTTACCAGTTTTGATAGCATATCATTACTCGCATAAAGATCTTCCGATGATTTTACCGTATAATCTCCATTTGCGCCAACTTCCAACGTAGTTAGTCCAACATTATAAGAATAAAATTCTGCACTAGACAGATATCTATTATCAATTAAATACTGTATAGACTCTCCAACGTATAATTCATCATAGTTCTCATACATTGGTAATTTCACGTTCGAGCTCAACGGTGTAGCTGTAACACCTAGTATAATCGAATTATCAAAAAATTTAAAAATTTTGGTAAATGAGTTGTAATGGGCCTCATCAACAATAACCAATCCGATATTAGAAATATCTAATTTATTATCATTAAGTCGATTGTTAAGAGTTTCTACCATCGCTACAAAACAATCATAACTATCTTGATCATCTAATTTAGCTGTGCTATTGATAATTTTATTGTTCACTCCAAACTCGTCTAACATGTTAGAGGTTTGCTTACTTAACTCAATTCTATGAGTAAGTACTAAGACTTTTTTCTTGTAAAGCGAAAGAAAACGTCTGGCGATTTCAGAAAAGATAACAGTTTTTCCTCCTCCTGTTGGAAGTTGATACAATAAATGATAATTTTCAGCAGCTCCTTCAAACTTCTTAAAGACTTCTTCTATAGCTGTTTTTTGATACTCATATAAGTCTTTTCCTACGGTGGTATTCTTTGGTGTGTTGATCTTAAAAAACTTTTTAAAATTTCTATTCAATGAATTTTGATATATCTATTTGGGTAATATCATAATGAGAAGCGTTTGCAACAGCAACTTCATTCTTTATTATTAATAATTGTGGCGATTCATGTAAAACTTGAAATGTATAGCCTACTTCATTAGAAACATCTCTATAATTTAGAAGGTCTAAATAATATACTTTGATAGAACGCATTGATTCATCAAACATCTTTTCAAATTGTTTAATGACCATTCTACTAATTCCACATCTAGTAGAATGTTTAAATATAAGAACCGTTTCTGATTTTGATAACTCTTTGATAGATACTAATTGATCTATCGAATTAAGAGGTAACCAATTTACATTACTAAGCTCTTCTTTTTTTTCACTCCGTCCAAATAACGTATTTAATAAACTCATATAATTTGTTTTGTGATGAGTCGGATTTTAAAAATTGTGCTTTCAAAATTATGCAGAATTTTAGTTTTGTAATCATCTTTTCTTAAAAAATAAATATTGAATCAAAAATCAACAATAAATTTAATTAACTTACCTTCCAAGAACTCACAAATACATTAGTATGAGGAACATAAACATGAAACTTATACCATATTTTCTTATTGTTTTTTTTGTTTTTTTTGGAAATCATTCGATGGCGCAAACCATTTCAAAAGAAAACTATAAAGAAAAATATAAAGAAGCTGTCAACTATATTCGTCAAGATGATGTAGGAAATGCCACTAAATTAACATATAAACTTATTGACTATCTCACAAATAGTAGAGATATTTATAAGGATAGTACAGATATTCTATTATCCAAAAATTACTGGAATCTTACAAATACCTATTTGTGGAAAAATCAAGAGTTAAGTATTAAATATGCTGACTCTACTATAGCTATAGCTCTTCGTACAAATAGTCCAGCAACAAAGCAAAGAGCCTACTCTATCAAATACTATTGTCTATACTATGAAAAAGGAGCTGAAAAAACATTGGACTTTTTAGCCGATGAATGTATCAAATATTCCCTTCAAACTAACAATAATAAAATGCTTGGTGAATCTTATATGCACAAATGCAATTCTATGGTTGAGTTGGGAAAGACAGAAGAAGCAACCAATTATTGTAACAAAGCTGTTGAAGCCTTTAAAAAAATTGGAGATGAGGCATATTTAGCCTCAGTATATAATAACATTGGAAATGTTTTTACAAAGAAAAAAGAGACACAAAAAGCTTTGTCATTTTATGAAAAGTCGCATGAATTATCCTTGCGTGTTGAACCCGCCATTGAGATTTCTAAATCGGCTAGAAATATTGCAGAAAAGAATGAAGAGCTAAAAAACTTCAAAAAAGCTGCTGCCTATTATAGAGTATATGGAGATAGTCTAGAATCTCATATGAATCAAGTATTAAAATCGAAGTTTGCTGAAGCTGAATCAAAATACCAAGTAGAACAAAAGGATAAAGAAATTGCGCAAAATCAACTAGAAATTGCAAAACAAAAGAATACAAGAAACTTATACATCATTGTCTTACTATTTATATTTATGGGTGTGGTAGCTTATCTACAGTATCGATATAATAGACAAAAAAGACTCAAGCTATTTGTTGAGAATAATTTAGCTAAAGAGCAAGAAATTAATGAGATGAGAACAAAATTTCTAGGAAATATCTCTCACGAAATTAGAACTCCACTTACCTTAATTCAAGGAAACATCGAACTGGCAATAGAAAAAGGATCATTAGATAAAAATGTAAATGAATATTTGAATAATGCATTGTCTAGCAGTAAACAAGTAATTGATGATGCTAATGAAATACTACACATACTCAAATTTGAGAAAGGAAAACAGGAAATTAATTTGATCTCCACACCTATTCATAAATTTTGTAAAAGAGTCTTTTTATCTTTTGAATCTGCTGCAAATGATAAGAAGATAACACTGAAGTATTCTAGTAAAATCTCTGAGGACGTTTTGCTTAAAATAGATCAGAATAAAACAGAAAAGATTATCAATAATTTAATTACAAATGCAATAAAATTTAGCTCATCTAATAGTGAAATTCTTTGTGATGTGAGAAAAAATAATGAACTCTTAGAAATTTCTGTAACTGATTTTGGTATTGGAATTCATGAAGAAGATCAGCAAAAGATTTTTGATCGATTTTATCAGTCAAGTAAAACCAAATCCATTGGTGGTATTGGAATTGGCTTAGCTCTTAGCAAAGAATTTGCTCAACTTTTAAAAGGGAAACTTCGAGTAGAAAGTTCAGTAGGAAAAGGAAGTCAGTTTGTCTTAGAGCTTCCTTATACTCTAGTAGAAATACAGCAAAATAATCTTGAACAAATATCTAATCTTGAGCAAACTCATAAACCAAAAATATTAGTGGTTGAAGACAATATAGAAATGAATAAATTCTTATCTGAGATTCTTCAAGAAAACTATCATGTTACTACTTGTTTTGATGGAGATGAGGCTCTAGATATGATTAAAAAGCATGATTTTGATTTGATTAGCTCAGATGTAATGATGCCTAAGATAGATGGATTTGAATTGAGAGAACAAGTAGCTAAGCTACAAGACAAAAAAGATGTTCCATTTATTCTTATCACCGCTAAAAACTTAGAAATAGATAAGATTAAAGGTTACAGGTTAGGCATCAACGACTATATTGTAAAGCCTTTTAATAAAAATGAATTATTAGCTAGAGTGACAAACTTGATAGAGAATAGTGCTAATAAAAAAGCGTGGAAATTAGAGAATAAAGACTTACTTGATAATTCAGAACCTTTTGATCAAAGATTATTAGCTAAAATCCAAGAGGCTGTTATTGAAAACATTAGCAATGAAGAATACAAGATTGAAGACCTAGCAAAAAAGGTAGGATATAGTCAAAGACAATTGTCTCGAATTTTAAATGAACATACAGGTATGTCGCCTGTAAAATTTGTATTAGAGATAAGATTGCAAAAAGCATATCAAATGCTACAGAATAAAACACATGCTACGCTAGCGGAAATAAAATACGATGTTGGAATTTCTTCCACTTCTTATTTTAATAAAAAATTCAAAGAGCGGTTTGGTGTAAAACCAAGTGACTTCTTGAGTTAACCATTTAAAAAATCTCATTCCCTAACCACGCCAAGTTTATAGGAAATGAGATTATGAATCATCAAGCAAACTATCCTAATGCTTGAAGACCTTCTTCACAGTTCTTCCCTGATCTGTATTCACATGGATGATGTATAATCCAGTAGTTAATCGTGGTAGTTCAACTTCATTAGAAGTTGTCCCTATGAACTGAGAACTTAACATCTGTTGCCCCCTGATGTTATAAATTTTCAATGTTGCTTTTTTTCCATTCTCAATACCCGTTATTCGCAAGAAATTATTTGCTTTCAAAAACATGGCAATATTTGAAACCTGTGAGTGCTCATCTACACTCAAAGCAGATTGGGTAACATGTAGGTAAAGCCTACCAGTGCCATTTACATCTGAATTTAATGTTGTGCTATATGTCTCACCCATATTTCCTATACTTGTGAACGAATTATCATTTTTGTCTTCTACAAAAACATTGTATCCAGAAGGTAAGCTAGTTACATTAGCAGAAATCTCAACAGTTTCACCATTCGACCCTTTAAATCCAATTGGAATGATCATGGTTTCATAATTACTGTCTGGCAAGGATTGAATTTCAATCTTTCTTCCAAAGTTATTCTCAACCAACTGTGTGTAGAAGTCAAAACTATTTCCTGATGAGAATAGGTCAAAAATCGAGCTATCCAAACCAGCATCAAAATCGGTAGTAGCATCACTTCTGTATGCAATGGTTGAAGTTTTTGAATTGGCTCCATTAGTCATTGTAAGCACAATACTTGCGGTATTGTTTACACTTCTAGCAAATACATCTGTTTGGTGACTTTGCATTGATTCTTGGAGTTTGAAAGATCCTACTCCGTTAGTTACAATAAAGAATCCTTGGCCTGGTGGAATATATCTAGGAGCAGAAGCTTGATTGACTGCTTCATAAATACCCAAACTAGCATTATATAACCAAAGAGATTGCTCGGCTAGAATGTTTTTATTTACATTTAGTAGATCTGATGATTGCTGTGTTAACGCATTTGCTGCAATAGAAGAAGGAAACGGATTTCCTATAAAACTAAAACTATTTACTGAAGAAGTAATAGGTACTGATACATCAGATTCTGGAAAAGTACCGTTAAATGTAAGATCTCCAGAAGTTGTAAGTTGAATAGATCTTCCCGTACCTTGTTGAATATTTCCTGAGGTAGTAGATCCGTTCTGATAATAATTCCATGTCTGATTTGTGCTATCAAAATCTCTTAAAAAAAGATCATTGGCTCCAGGTCCAATTGCTAGTGGATGATTACTTGCAAAATTGTCGATATCTTGACCAGCAACCGGTGATGAAATCCAATACTCATTTGTAGTCCCTAGCGTTCTTTTGTACGTTAAGGAAATAGAAGATGTTCCATCAACCATCACAGATCCTCCATTATTAACAACCAATTGACCACTTCCCATTATATTTCCTTTTACGGTGAAAAAAGCATCTTTTTTCAACGTTACTGTAGCACCTGTTTCTATCGTTAGATTTTTTACCTCATAGGTGATACCCGCATCTATTTCCGGTTGCACAGTGGCTGAAGAAGGAATCAATGCTGATATTCCAGCTGTGGGTGCTCCGTTAGACCAATTCCCTCCTATCGACCAATCAGTACTTGAAGCACTCTGCCATGTTGTAATTGTTGTTGCTCCTTCATACGGACCCAAATCAATCGTTGTGTTTTGTATTCTTGTGTTTCCATCTAAATCTTCAGTTTGCGTATTGGAAGCGTTGGTTCCTACATCAAGAGCAATGGAATTGAGAAGCAAACGGAAGTTTCCGGAAGTGTTAGGAGCAGTATTTGGATCGATTCCTCCTACAAACGTTGGATTAGCAACAGAAATAACTCCAGATTGACCTGTAAAATTTTCTACCAAGGATGTGGTAAACGTCGTTGTACTTGAATTGTTTTCTGAAACAGATGCTGAAGCTGTATTGGTAATACCCGCTGCATCATTATTCCAGAAGATGCTATTAGCCACGGTTATTGTAACACCATCATTATAGATTCCACCTCCATCAGATGTAGCCGAATTTGCACTAAATGTAGAGTTTACAATGCTAGGAGCGGCATCTACAGAGTTATCCATTCCTCCACCAGTGCTTGAAGCCTTATTACCAGTAAATAAGCTATTGGTGATTATAGGTGATGCAAAATTGATATTATACATTCCTGCACCATTACTTGCCGAATTTCCTCTAAAAATGGTATTCACAACATCGCCTGAAGCAGTGTCGTTTAACATCCCTCCTCCACTTACAGTGGCAGAATTCAACTCAAACACACAATTTTTATACTTTGGTAGTGCTTGTAAATTAGCTGCTCCAGCTCCAGAGGTAGCTGTATTTCCACTAAACAGACTATTTTGAACATCAGTTTCTGAATCGAAAATATTAAAGATTCCTCCTCCATTACTTGCTGAGTTCCCAGTAATTGTACACCATGCTATTGTAGGCAATGAGCTTTCTACATAAATACCTCCACCTTCATTTTGAGCTTCATTACCTTTAATCGTAGAATGCTCAATAGTTAAGTCGCAGTTTTCCAAGAAAATCCCACCTCCTTTTTTGTCTTTAGCATCTGTACCATTAGCTAATCCATTTTTTACGGTAAAACCACTTAATTTTGTGTCTTTTGAGAACGTAGTACCATTTGTTACAACATGATACGCGTTCATACCTGATGGAACACCTGAGTCATTTTGATCTAAATCGCCACTCAAAATAGTTTCATTACTCACAATATCGCGTTCAGAGAGTTCTTGCTCATTTCCGAAAAAGCCACCATATAGTGCTACTTGATCTTTTAATAGAAATGTTGAAGCTCGATCATTATCTACTTGTCCAACACCTTCATCAGGATAGTACGTCCCTTTTTCTACCCATATTTGATCGCCATTTACAGCCAAAGCAATAGCCGACTGTAAATTTTTAAAAGCTTTTACCCATGACAGTCCATCATTATTATCGTTTCCGCTTGTAATGGATACATGATATATTCTACTTGTTCCTCCTTCTATTGCTCCTAAATCGATTGTTGTATCTTGAATTCTAGGGTTTCCAAGAATGTCTTTCGTTTCTGTATTTAAACTGTTGTTTCCAACATTTAAAGCAATTGAGTTCAAATGCAATCTGAAATCTCCACCTGTGATGGGAGCCATAGATGGTGCCACGTTTTTGATGAAATCTGGACTTCCATTCGATAAAACACCTGTAGTACCTCCTTGACTTTCTGGAGTGAAGTTATCAACTAAAGAGTTGGCAAAACTTAGTGTACTATTTGTTTCTGTTAATGTTGCACTGACCAAGTTTGTAGCGCTATTCGCCATATTATTCCAAATAATAGTATTTTGAATGACTGCAAGATTTGTATTATTTAAATATAGTGCTCCCGCTTCTATGGTAGCATTATTTCCTGTTATTGTACAGTTAATCAAATTCAAAGGTGTACCTGTATTGTAGATTCCTCCTCCTTCTTGAGTAGCCATATTTCCAGCAATGATACAGTTCGTAAAACTATTAGAATTGGTCCCTGTATTATAAATAGCCCCTCCTTGAGGTGAAGAATTCTCTGTAAACCTAGAGTTTACAAAAGTGGTATTCGCATTGTCATTATATACAGCACCTCCAGCATTTGAGGAATTTAAAACGAAGGTTGTATTTCTTACAATAGTTGTAGATAACGTACCGTTATACATTCCTCCTCCCAAGTTTCCTGCATTTTTCTCTATCACACAGTTAACTATTGTCGGGCTTGCTCCACTATTGAAAATTCCTCCTCCTTTATTTTCATCAGTTCCAGTACCATCAGCTAAGCCATTTTGAATAGTAAATCCATCTAATATTGCATTATCACTTCCTGTTACTACATGATAACTATTCTGTCCTGTTGCTGATGCTCCATCATTTTGATCCAGATCACCGTTTAAAATTGTTTTGAAAAGTAGTGGGTCTCGAGGAATGATGGCTCCATTTATTCCAATAAATCCTCCTACTAATTTTACACCATCTTTTAAAACAAATGTACTCGACCTATCATCGTTAGTTTGACCAGTTCCATCATCAGGATAATACGTTCCTTGAGCCACCCAGATTTCATCCCCTGGCTGTGCTGTAGACAAGGCTGTTTGTATATTTTTAAAAGGAGTAATCCAAGAAAGACCATCATTGCTGTCACTTCCTGTAGTACTTACATGAAAAACCGTTTGCGCTTTTAGTGCAATAGAGCTCAATAATAAAAATCCTAGTACCAGTAATTGGTAATATAGATGATTTTGATTGTAATTTTTTCGTTTCATAATTCGGATAGTTTTTTATTTGGTTCAAAGCTAGAATACCTTTATTGTGAGGGAATTCGTTAATTGGACAAATAGCTACTCATTTTGGACATTCACTTTTAATTGTCTCATTTTCAATCTGTTTATCGTTCGATTACAAAATTCTTGGATAACAACTACTTTGTAAAGAGGTTTTTTCCTGAAAATGATTTGGTTAATTCCCTGCAAACGTCAAAAAGTCAGTAGGTTTAAGTTTTTAAAGACATTATGACTGGAATTATGGAAAGTTAACGCATGGTATACTCTTTGACTTTCCATGGTTGTAAATTGAAAAGAAAAAAGAACATCGAATGAATTTTAATAACTATACAATAAAATCACAAGAGACCATTCAGCAAGCACAGCAGCTTGCTCAAGAATTAGGTCATAATCAAATTGAGAACGAGCATATTTTCAAAGCGATTACTCTCGTTGATGAAAATGTACTTCCTTTTCTATTGAAGAAATTGAACATCAATCCAGAAATTATTCAACAGATCATTGAAAAGCAATTAGAAAGTTTTCCTAAAGTTTCTGGTGCCGAACTTATGTTATCTCGCGAAGCCGGTAAAACGGTTACAGAAGCTTCTGTAATTGCTAAAAAGATGAATGATGAGTATGTTTCAATAGAGCATCTCATTTTGGCCATATTTAAATCAAAAAGTCAAATTGCTCAAATGCTTAAGGATCAAGGAGTGACAGAAAAAGCGTTGAAAACTGCGATAGAAGAGCTTCGCAAAGGAGAACGTGTAACTTCACAAAGTGCTGAAGAGACCTATAATTCGTTGAGTAAATATGCTAATAATTTAAACCAGTTAGCACAAGATGGTAAACTAGATCCTGTAATTGGACGTGATGAAGAGATTCGTCGTCTTTTACAAATTCTATCTCGTAGAACTAAAAACAATCCTATACTAGTTGGAGAACCAGGTACTGGAAAAACAGCCATTGCTGAAGGATTGGCACATAGAATTATTCGCGGTGATGTTCCTGAAAATCTAAAAGAGAAACAAATTTTCTCATTAGATATGGGAGCATTGATTGCTGGAGCAAAATTCAAAGGAGAGTTTGAAGAGCGTTTAAAATCTGTTATTAAAGAAGTAACTACTTCAGAAGGAGACATCGTTTTGTTTATTGATGAGATTCACACATTAGTAGGTGCTGGTGGTGGACAAGGCGCTATGGATGCTGCTAATATTTTAAAACCTGCTTTAGCGCGTGGTGAACTCAGAGCAATTGGTGCCACTACCCTAGACGAATATCAAAAGTATTTTGAAAAAGACAAAGCTTTAGAAAGACGTTTTCAAAAGGTAGTTGTAGACGAACCAGATACTGAAAGCGCTATTTCTATCTTACGTGGAATCAAAGAGAAATACGAAACACATCATAAGGTGCGCATCAAAGATGAAGCAATTATTGGTGCTGTTGAGTTATCTCAGCGTTATATTACCAATCGTTTTTTACCAGACAAAGCCATCGATTTGATGGATGAAGCTGCATCAAAACTACGTATGGAAATCAACTCTAAACCTGAAGAGTTGGATGCTTTGGACAGAAAGATCATGCAGTTAGAGATTGAAATAGAAGCTATTAAACGTGAGAACGACAAAAATAAATTAAAATCTTTAAATGCTGATTTGGCGAATTTAAAAGATGAACGTAACGAGATCAATGCGAAATGGCAATCGGAAAAAACAGTGGTAGATAGCATTCAATCGTTGAAAACAAGTATTGAAGAATACAAGCTTGAAGCTGAGAAAGCAGAACGTAATGGCGATTATGGAACGGTGGCTGAGCTTCGTTATGGAAAAATCAAAGAAGCACAAGAACAATTAGAAGTGCAACAAAAATTGTTGTCAGAGCAACAAGAAACTGCATTGATTAAAGAGGAAGTAAACTACGAAGACATTGCAGAAGTGGTAGCCAAGTGGACCGGAATTCCTGTAGCGAAGATGATTCAGTCGGAACGCGAGAAATTGTTGAAGTTGGAAGATGAACTCCACAAACGTGTGGTAGGACAAGAAGAAGCGATTGAAGCCGTTTCGGATGCAGTGCGACGCTCAAGAGCAGGGTTACAAAATCCAAATAAGCCTATTGGTTCGTTTTTATTCTTAGGAACTACGGGAGTTGGAAAGACGGAATTGGCAAAAGCTTTAGCAGATTATTTGTTTGACGATGAAAATGCCATGACACGTATTGATATGAGTGAATACCAAGAACGCCATTCAGTAAGTCGTTTGGTGGGAGCGCCTCCAGGCTATGTGGGATATGATGAAGGCGGACAATTAACGGAAGCTGTGCGACGTAAGCCCTACTCTGTAGTGCTGCTAGATGAAATTGAAAAAGCACATCCGGATACTTTTAATGTTTTATTACAAGTTTTGGATGAAGGACGATTGACCGATAACAAAGGACGTGTGGCTGATTTTAAAAATGCTATTATCATCATGACTTCGAATATGGGAAGTCATATCATCCAAGAGAAGTTTGAAAATTTAAAAAAAGATGTAGATACCGCAATGGAGCTTGCCAAAACTGAAGTTCTTGGTTTACTAAAGCAAAGCGTACGACCTGAATTCTTAAATAGAATTGATGATATTGTATTATTTACGCCATTATCACAAGAAAATATAAAATTGATTGTATCTTTACAACTGGAGAATGTAAAAAGGATTCTCTCAGATCAAGATATTACGTTGGATGCCACAGAAGAGGCAATTGCCTATCTTGCTGAGAAAGGCTACCAACCTGAGTTTGGAGCCCGACCTGTAAAAAGGGTCATTCAAAAAGAAGTTTTGAATCAGTTGTCGAAAGAAATTCTTGCAGGAAACATTACAACTGATAGCATCATATTACTAGATTCTTTTGATGAGAAACTGGTATTTAGAAACCAATCGGATTTAATTTTAAGTTAATTTAGATTGGACGTACACCCAAACACCACACTTGAGAGTGTGGTGTTTTTTAATTCAATAATTCCGAAATGCTATCAATTTCTGAAAGTGCTTCTTCTATTTCTTCTTTACTGTAATTTTTTAAGAAATGTTTTCCTAATTCAATACAATAGACTCCGATAGATATATCTTCATAGCTTCTAACATATTTCTTAGCATAGTAATGTTGAATTATAGGAAATCTCAATTCTGATTGCCAATAGTAATCTTTTTTTATGATTAAGTAAATTTCAAATTTTGTTTTTTTTGTCATGTCAAAACGACTGATTTCACCATAAAGAGTATTACCTTTTTTTAAACTTATGTTTATCCGGTCATTCATTTTGACTACACCATTCCCCAATCTTTCAAAGCTACTTACATAGACTTCTAAATCAGAAATATATTTTTCCATTTCCCTCTTATTTGCTGTACTACTAACAAAATTATTTTCAAATAAATTAATAAAATGTTGAACAGCTTTATTAAGATTCTTTACTTTGTGATAATGATTTATTCCGTTTTTCCAACGTAGATATTTAGAGTTACCAAAAACAGCTGGTTTCAAAATTTCTTCATGATTCTTTGGGTTAGACCTAATATCTTCTAATTTACTATGTGGTATCCTCATCTTTATTTAATCTTTGAATTAGACGACTAATTAGTACTACTTTTAGAGCCCATTTTATTATTCCAAACTTCTACATCTGAATCCGGAACAGCCATTATTAGTACTTTTCTGGGTCTAGTTATACCAACATATACGATTCTTAATTCTTCTTTACAATTGTCTGGTAAAGCATTAAAATCTGGCACATTTATTATATTTACATAATTCCTTATTGCTTTTTTGCCTAGAAGTAATAAAACAGCTTCAAAAGTTTTTCCCTTAACAGAATGAACCGTGCCATAATAAAATGGGTGAATACTATTCGAATTTAAATTACTTGCATAATAGTCATCAATTAAAATATCCCCATTTTCTGTATTAATATTTAATGTTATTCCACTGTCTTTTAGTTCCTTATTAGATTCCTCAACCCACTTATTAAAAGTTTTTCCATTAGTCTCTGAAAGCTTACCAATGAAACTGAAAATAGTATCTCGATGTTTCATAAATCCATTTAATTCAATTTGAGCCTTTATAAAATCATCTGTACAATAAAAATTACGATTAGTTTTTCTTATTAGTGCCTCAAAATATCCTTTTTCTATGAGTTTGTATCCTTTAAAAAAATCGTAATTTTCTATTAAATGCTTTCCTAAAATGATATTTCTAACGTGATATTGTTTGTCTATCCACGGGATATTTTCATAAGATGAAATATCAAGATTTAATCCTAAATATTTAGAACTGCTTTTACCTCTGTATAATACAGCCACATTTTCCTTGTTAATTTCGATATCATTCTCTTTGCATAATTTTAAGAATTCTGATAAAATATAGTCGAAACTAGACTTACTTTCTTCTTGACTTATTATTGTTGGATCTTTTTTAGTTGCTTTTTTTGGAAGCTTATAACCTATTATTTGAGGTACAAAATCATAATCTGCTACTTCTTCATTTACAGCATCTGATTTTTCAAATGATGATAAATTACTTGTAAAGTTACAAATGGCTTGAGAACTTCTTCGATTTTCATCAAGTAGAATATTATCCCATTCTTCAAATTTTTTATCAAATAGTTCTGGTTTAGCGTCGTTCCATTCAAATATAGATTGGTCTCTATCTCCAATTAACATTAAATTATTAGCACCTGAATTCTTTAAAATGTCAAGAATTCTCATCTGAACTTCATTAGTATCTTGTGCTTCATCAATTATAAAATATTCAAAAAGATTAGCTACATTAGCTGCAATAAGGGGATAGTTATCTAATATTTTTAAGGCTATATAATTAGCATCAGATTGATTTGCATAACCTTTAGAAAAAAAATCCCATTTAGAATTAATTATATTCTGAATATTTCCATTTAGCTTACCTGCTTTTGTATAATAATTCCATATAAAATGGAATGCCTGATGTGGAGCAAGCCTTATTAGTTCATCATTTATGTTGAAGCTTGTTTTATCAAAATATTGACTATAATCCGTAGGGAATAATTTGTGTGACCAATTAGAATGGGGTTCGCCAACAAGTATAGGGCGAATAGAGCATTTCATAATCAAATGACCAAATGGAAGAAATATATATGTATTAATAAAACTGTCAATAGTTCCTATAAAATGAGGATATTTTAGAGGAACATATGTACCAAAATCATCTCTAAGTTTCTCTTCGATTTCTGAACAAGCAACATTTGTAAAAGAAATTGCTGCAATACCTTTTCTCTTAAAATCATTTTCATGTAACAATTTAGAGATTCGAGCAGATACAGAATAAGTCTTACCACTTCCTGGGCATGCTTTTACGACAACTGCTCCGTGCTTATAATTTAATATTTCTTTTTGCTTATCTGATAAATGCTCGTACATTATTCTCTATTTATTACCCAACGAATTGAATCCTGAATATAATCTGGAACTACAAAAATCTTTCTCAAAACAATTGTTTTTTCTAATTCAACTGCGAGCTGTTGTGCGAATTCAGATTTATCTTTATTTGATTTTAATTTTTCTAATAAATCTAATGCTTTATTTTCTAATGATTCATCATCAGCTACGAAGATTGTTCGTGGGTGCATACGTTTATAAACATCCAACATAATCTTAGCATTAGCAGTGTTTGAAACCATTAATTCATATTCAAAGGTGTTTTCTGCTAAAACAACCTTTAAATGTGCTTCTTCTAACTTTTTTGCTTTGGAAGCCCTGTCAGATATCTTATCATGCATTTCATTTAAAACTCCTTTAATAAATACAGATTTGTCTTCATAACTTTCAATTATTAAATCTAAATTATTATCAAAGTTTATTATTCTATTATTAGCATCTACGATTCCTATTTCTTTTAGCTTATTAAAAATAAGTTTAGCATTAACAGAATCTATGTTTAGTTCTTCACTAAGAAAATGTTTTGGAGCAATTAATCCTTTATCATTATCAGTTATGATTGAACAAAAGGCAGATAGACGTTTATTAAAATCTTTAGAGTTATAAAGTTTTGCAAACGGTTCAAAAGCAACTCCATTAATATTAATTAATTCAATTCCATTTTTATCTAGATTAAATTCTTCTCCCATTATTTCAGCAAATACAGGAAGCAATAAAGCTTCGGATATTCCTTCAACTAGAATTGTTCCATTCGAGAAAAAGAGTTGAGATTTAGTAACATCTAAAAATTTTCTTAAATAACTTTTATTATTGATATCTAACTCCGAATTTTTAATTGTAAAACCACTAATTAAACTATCTTGACTTTGTAACACTAATAAATTATCTAAGTCAGATTTTGCTGTTATAGTAGGAGAATGAGAAGTAATAAATATCTGTACTCCTAAATCTTTCAAGCTACTTAAATAATTAAAAAATGAATTCTGCCTTTGAGGATGCAAATGAGCTTCTGGCTCTTCAATTAAAAGAGCATAATAATGCTCTATTTGTTCTAATCTTCTGTTTTTTAAATCCCCAAGAACTGATGATGCTAAAATCAGATTGTTTTCTCCCAAACCATTTTGACTGATGTCGAAATATTTTTGTTGGGTAAAATCTTCACCTAATAACTCCTCCTGATATACAGGTTTCCGAGTTAAAACTCCTTTGACTATATTGTTATATTTATATTCCAATAATTTTAAATGTATTCTAGATTCCTTTTTTCTTATATCTGCTTTCTCTAAATGTTCGTTTACAAAACTTTCACCTGTCTTTACTAGTCCTGTCCAATCTCTATCTTGAATTACACTTTGGAGAGTACTTGCTAGCTGATTTTTTTTATCAATATTTAGCTCAACTTCTTCATCTTCTCCTTGTTCATTTCTTTTATTGTATTTAGTCATTTCTTTAAATAAAGAAGTGACTTTATTACCTTTTGAATAAGGCTTTAACTCTAATTCAGCGTTTCTTAATGGCTCTAGGTAAGAATAAAATAATAGCTGGGCTTCTTCTGGCTTTATTCTTTGACCTGGATTTTGTCCTCCCCAAATATCCCATCTTAATACTTGATTACCTTTAGGGTTGGTTTCTAATGAATATCTTGCTTGAATTTGTAAGTTAATATCATCTGGATCATCTGGGTTTTGCCAAAGTAAACTTTGAAAGTATTCTCTGTCTTGAGGAGCTTCTATTTTAAATACTAAACCAAATTCTATGGGTTCTAGAGGAGAGTTTAACTCGTAAACATTAATATGAAAATCTTCGTCATTCTTAATGCCAACATCTTTCCATTGCTTTCCAATACTTAAACAAATACGAAGAGCGTCTATAATTGTTGATTTTCCTGCATTATTTTCTCCTATTATAATATTTACATTATCATTGAAATTAAGTTTTAACTCTTTGATTCCCCTGAAGTTTTTGATGCTAAGTGTTTCTATATACATTGATTAAGTATTTATGCTAAAAAGTAATTAATAAATAGATTTAATATTTACGTAAAACCGCATTTTAAACTGCAGATTTCCGCATTTAAAAATATTTTTATACCAATCGGTATATTTTTACTATCTTAGCAGCATGACAACAAAAGCTGCCATTACCAAACAGTTTATTATAGAGACTTCTGCTCCTATTTTTAACAAGCATGGTTATGCAGCAACAAGTTTGAGTACTTTAACCAAAGTTACGGGTCTCACCAAAGGTGCCATCTATGGAAACTTTGAAAACAAAGAAGACTTAGCCATTCAAGCTTTTAATTACAATATTGGTGGTGTTTTTAGGGCTATTAGACATCAAGTAGATCTTAAAGAGAACAGCGTAGATAAATTATTGGCCATTGTAGATTTTTACAAAGATTACCTAGAATATTCCAAAAAGCATGGAGGTTGCCCCATTATCAATGTGGGTGTAGATGCCAACAATCAGAATACAAAGTTGTTACAGCATGTACGAAATATCATTCAGAAGATTCATGTATACATCCGAGATATTATTGAGCTAGGTAAACAAAAAGGAGAAATTCAATCCAACATCTCCTCTACCGATTGGGCCATTCGTATCGATAGTATGATACAAGGAGCTACCTTTATGGCTGGCACCATGAATGATGCTCGTTATTTGCATGAGATGAGTAATCAATTACACGAGATTGTTATGAAACAAATCAAAATATAAAATTTTTTAATCAAAAATATACCGATTGGTATAATAAAATACAAAACATGAAATACCCAAAAACAGTAGAAAGCAGCGCAACAATTCGTTTTCAAGATTGTGACCCATTTAATCATTTAAATAATGCAAGCTATATCAATTATTTTATGAATCATCGTGAAGACATGCTGCTAAAGCATTATGATATTGATATCTATAAAATGGCGAAAATAAGTGGTAAGAGCTGGGTAGTTGGAAGTAATCAAATTGCTTATCTAAGACCCGCCTTTTTGATGGAAGAAGTAGTAATACAATCAGAGTTAATAAAATACGATGCCTCTAGTTTACTCGCAGAAATGAGAATGTACACCAAAGATAAAACTCAATTGAAAGCCATATTTTGGGTAGGGTTTGTACATTTTGATTTGTTAACTCAGAAAAAACACATTCATAGTCAAGAATTTATGGAGCTATTTAGCAATATCCTCCTCCCAAAAGAAGAAACTTTATTTGAAGAACGTGTACATAGCATAAAGTCTAAGATGTATCATTCTGTGTAAATTTGTTAACTACATTTTATTCTTTTTAAGCGATGGTCATGGCCATCGCTTTTTTATTTCTTCTTTAACTTTTCAATACTTTTCTCTTTTGTCATTTTATGTATCTTAGTCCTATTAAAATTTACAAACATGAAAAAAGTACTCTTTATTTTAGCCTTTGCCTTATTTTCATTGGCTTCGTATGCACAAGAAGTTACCACATATTATTTTATTCGTCATGCAGAAAAGCAGCGAACAAATCCGAAAGATAGAAATCCTAGTTTAACCTTTGACGGTTATAAAAGAGCAGATAATTGGAAAGAAGTTTTTAAATACATCCCTTTAGATGCAGTGTATTCTACAGATTACAACAGAACAAAACTCACTGCTAAACCTACAGCTGATAGTAAGAAATTGCCTATTCTAGTATACAACCCTAGAAATATGTATTCTGAAGGTTTTCAAAATAATACCAAGGGAAAACGAGTTTTAGTGGTTGGTCATAGCAATACGACACCTGCTTTTGTTAATAAAATCTTAGGAAAAAATAAATACAAACAAATTGACGATTCTAACAATTCTAACTTATACATTGTCACTGTTATTGATGGAAAAGTATCAGATACTGTTTTGAAAATCAATTAAATAGAATCGAAATCTATAAATAAAAGGTCATCAAGAAGAATTACTTTTTGATGATCTTTCTTGTTTCTATCTTCTCTCCAGAGTACATTTTAAGAATATAAATTCCTTGATTGAATGAAGACATATCAAATGATGTTGTTTGATACTTCACTCCTACTTTCTTCCCTAAGACATTGTATACCTCTATTCGATCAATCTCTAAAGTAGATTGAATGTGAATACTTCCTTCAACAGGGTTTGGATAAACTCTTACAGCAGAGAAACTTGCTTCGTCGTTAGAAAGCGTATTACAAGGATCTAAATTAAAGTTGGTTTCAATGGGGTTACCAGGAGTTAAATCTCTTCCCGTAAACCCAACATAGTTCATTGCGTATTTAATAGCTCTAAATGTGCTATTTCCGCTTGTAGGTGTTGGATCACCTTGTGCAGTAATTGCTCCAGTAGTATTGTTCATGGGTAAAATATAATCCCACACGATGTTGTTCATAGCATCCAATTCAAAGAAATGACCAGAAGCTCCTTCACACACCAAGATGTTTCCATTAGGAAGTCTAACTGCACTACTTAAAATTGATGAGAAGAAATCTGGAGAATCTGAATAAGTGAAATCTGTATTTGCTGGTCCGTAAGCAACATTGGAAGTATATGGGTATACACCCGGACTTGTCATTGGTGGATCAATAATCATTACCTCAGAAAAATTAGGCGTTCTTCCATTTCCATTATTGAATAGAATGATTTTCCCAGCATCTTGCAAACCAGAAGGAATGAAATGTGGGAAATGTTGCCCGTATAACTTTCGATCGGTTTCGGTTCCGTGATCATAAGATTGAGGATTTCCCCATCTATACAATAAATCACCTCCTTTGCCATAAGTACCTCCTAATCCTGTTGCTGCCTGTGCTGTTGTGGTAGAATGATCTATAATCCACAATTCGCTTAAGTTTCTAGAACTCAAAACAATTTGATCTAAATCTTCATTGTATTGAATAGAGTTGATATGCAGCCAGTTAGCACCTCCGTTCAATCCATTTAAAAAGTTGATGTCTAGTTTTTCAGGATGATCAGCTACTACCCCAAAATTATCTTTAGTATTGTCTAAATCTTGAATTAAATGATCGTTGATGTTCCATTCCCAAACAATATTAAACCCATTGGATCCAACCGGTTCAATTTCTAAGATTCTTTCATTATATAAATCTCCGTCCACTAAAAAATTTGAATCTCTTCCCGCTTGAATCGCTTCAGCATTGGTCATTCTAGTGGCTGCCAATACCAAGATATTTCCATTAGGCATTGGATAAATATCATGATGTAATCTATGTTGATCAGTACTGTAATCAAATTCCCAAATGAGGTTTCCATCCCAATCAAACATTTCTACAATTCCTCCTACACCACCAAAGTTTATAGTGCTCGTATTTTTTCTCCCAGCTCTAATTAAGTTCCCATTGGGTAAAATGTATACCGAATGACCAGGTAAATAAGTACTAGTCCATTCATTTACAATCTGTCCACAATTATTGATTAAAAATGTCTTGGTATTTGATGAAAACAAAGTAAGTCCATCATAGGCGTCATTAGTTACAGAAATTGTACCTACAGTGTTCTGTGAAAACGCTGAAAAACAAGCAAATAAGAAGATGAAAAGTAGTTTTTTAGTCATATAGGGTTGCTAAGAGATTTCAATAGTAGTAATTTTTACAATACCCTACAATTCATTTAACAAGAATTACACTCGTTTTCTACCAACTGAATGTTCTCTAAATTTACCTCAGAAACTTTGGTTAGATCATTACTTTCAAAAGCTTTGTCTATAGAAGATAATTCAATATTCGAATTGTTGGGTTTGTAGTTGTTATAATTAACAAATCTTACTCCTTCAACTATATGCTCTTTACTCACTTCTCTAAATCGTTTCCCTCCTCCATTTACGTGAAATAAATACGCTAAGTAGTCTATTGTAAATCTCTCTTTATCAATCCAATATACAAAGACATCTTCAAAATCAACTCCACCTCCATTTTGATCAAAAGTTACTTGTACTTTATAATACTCCTTTCCTTTAACAGTAGTATCTTCTAACAACTTTTTATTCACAGCTGCATCATTTAAACCGTACGGAAGTACAGAAAAATAATGTACCGAATTGATAGATTCGCTATATCTAAAAGCCATAGAATCTGCTACATGAATTTTTTCTCCATTTAAAAGCCTTTGAAATCCATCATTCGAAAGAATATCTGTGATGGTTTCGGTTCCTTTTTTTGTGATTCTTTTCAGGGTGAAAACACCAGAATTTCTATCAGCAATATAGGTTCTCTCTCTAAAATCAAATGAAAGTGTTGCATTGGATACTTTATCAATATTTGCATTTTGTATTGATTTATCAATAATCTCTTGTGCAGTAAGTTGTTTTTCTTCTGTTTTACAAGAAATTAAGACCAAAGAAAATAGAGCTATGAGTATTCTTGTTTTCATTAAATTGGATTTGACTTTTTCAGTCGTTGTTTATTCTTCAAAATTACAGTTTCTAACATTTCTAAAAATGTATCTTTGTGAAGATTTTCATAAAAGTGCAAAAAACAATAAACATACAAAACAAAAAAGCTCGATTTGAGTTTGAAATTCTCGACAAATATGTAGCTGGAATTCAGTTGACAGGTACAGAAATTAAGTCTATTCGTCAAAGTAAAGCAAGAATTACAGAGAGCTTTTGTGAATTTAACGAGCGAGGTGAATTGTTTGTTGTGAATATGTATATCGAAGAATATATGTATGGAAATCACTACAACCACAAGCCTAAGAGCGAACGAAGATTACTCTTGAATAAGAAAGAACTGAAAAGTTTAAAGAAAGATGTAGATCAAAAAGGAAATACTATTGTTCCGCTTCGTTTGTTTATCAATGACAATGGTTGGGCTAAATTGGAGATCGCCCTTGCTAAAGGTAAAAAGATACACGACAAGAGAGAAACCATGAAAGATCGCGATAATAAACGTGATTTGGCTAGAATAAAAAAGAATTTCAATTCATGATTTCTTTTTTAAAGCTTATTCGTTATAAGAATTTGTTAATGGTTTTGTTATCCATGATTTTAACGAAGTATGCTTTGATAGATTATTTCTTACCTGAATCTTACTTATCAAATTTAGAGTTCTCACTTCTATCTTTAAGCGTTTTACTAATTACAGCTGGCGGATATATTATTAATGATATTTTTGATATAGAAGCAGATGAAATAAATAAACCCTCAAAAGTTTTTATAGGAAGAACAATCTCTAAAAGGAAAGCGTGGTTATCTTATGTGTTTAGTACTGTTATAGGATTAAGTATTGGTATTTTCCTGTCATTTCAAAAATACGTATTTGACCATTCCTTCTTTTTTATTGGAGTAACATTAGCACTGTTTTTATATTCAAAGTTTTTAAAGAAGATTGCTCTGATTGGAAACTTATTAATCGCTTTTTTATGTTCCTTAGTCATTTATTTAACTTATAGTTTTGATTTTAGAGTTAATTCAGACAATTTTTTGAATCAGTATAATTATACCGACCTAAGTATTGAAGAGTTCTTTGCTTTCAGTAAGATTTCTATTAGATTCTTTATTCAATTTAGTTTTATTATGACCTTTTTAAGAGAAATCATAAAAGACATTGAAGATATTGATGGAGATTATAATAAAAACTACAAAACACTACCCATTGTATTTGGTAAAATAAGAACAAGAAATAGTATTATAATATTAAGTATCATTGCCTTTCTGTACTTATCTTTATTTGTTTATATCTTTTATGAAGCTTTTGGATTATATCCTCTAACTATTGCAACAATTATTATCCAGATTGCTTTCCTGTATTTTATCTATAAACTATGGAACTCAATAACTAAAAAGCAATTCCATGAACTGAGTAACCTCATAAAACTTATTATGTTAGCAGGAATTTTATCAATGGGACTTTTTAAATTTATCTAATGTTACGAGAAAAACTAGCCAACTATAACATCATACTTGCTTCTGGATCTCCCAGAAGGCAAAACTTTTTCAAACAATTAGATGTTCCGTTTACCATTCAACTGAAAGAAGTTGAAGAAATCTATCCAGATCATTTGAAAGCTGCTGAGATTACAGATTACTTGGCAGACTTAAAATCGAAAGCCTTTACAGAACTTTCTGAAAATGATCTTTTAATTACCTCTGATACCATTGTTTGGTTTGAGGGTAAAGCCATCGGTAAACCAAAAGATAAAGAAGATGCTTTTCAAATGTTAACCTCTATGTCAGGAAAAAAGCACTATGTATATACTTCTGTGAGTATTAAGAGTAAGAATTTTCAAACCGTCTTTCACGATGAAACCATGGTTGAGTTTTCTACACTTACCACTGAAGAGATCAATTATTACTTGGAAAAGCATCAACCATATGACAAAGCTGGAAGCTACGGAATACAAGATTGGATTGGTTTAATTGGAGTAAATAAGCTACAAGGAAGCTACTTTAATGTGATGGGGTTACCTGTTCATAAATTGTATAAAGAATTGATAAAAATTGCTACATAGCACACAATTAAAAACTTATTTTTACGCACATATTTAACAACACAATTAAAAATGAAAAAATACACGTACACAGAAATGAAAGATACCCGTTCTGGTTTTGGTGATGGGTTAACAGAATTAGGAAAGACAAATCCTAATGTTGTAGCTCTTTGTGCAGACTTAACAGGTTCTTTAAAAATGAATGAGTTTGAAAAGAATCATCCAGAACGTTTTATTCAAGTAGGAATCGCTGAAGCAAATATGATGGGAATTGCAGCTGGATTAACCATTGGAGGTAAAATTCCGTTTACTGGAACTTTTGCAAACTTCTCAACTGGGCGTGTTTATGATCAAATAAGACAGTCTATTGCTTACTCTGATAAGAATGTGAAAATTTGTGCTTCTCATGCCGGATTAACATTAGGAGAAGACGGTGCCACTCATCAAATTTTAGAAGACATCGGACTGATGAAAATGTTACCAGGAATGACTGTTATTAATACTTGTGATTACAATCAAACCAAAGCTGCTACTATAGCAATCGCAGAACATGAAGGTCCTGTATATTTACGTTTTGGAAGACCAAAAGTACCTGTGTTTATGCCTACAGATCAAAAATTTGAGATTGGTAAGGCTATTAACTTAACAGAAGGAACAGACGTAACAATTATTGCTACTGGGCATTTGGTGTGGGAATCTTTACAAGCTGCTGAAAAGTTAGAAGCAGAAGGAATTAGCGCTGAAGTAATTAATATTCATACTATCAAACCATTGGATGAAGAGGCTATTCTAAAATCTGTAGCTAAGACTGGATGTGTTGTAACTGCTGAAGAGCATAACAAATATGGTGGTTTAGGAGAAAGTGTTGCTAGATGTTTAGCTCAGAACAACCCTACTCCACAAGAGTTTGTGGCTGTTAACGATACTTTTGGAGAATCAGCAACTCCAGCTCAATTAATGGAAAAATATAATATTAACGACGAAGCAGTCGTTAATGCAGTAAAGAAAGTTTTAAAAAGAAAATAACCTTTTTCCTTTTTAAAGCGTCTTACTTATATCCTGAAATAATTTCAGGATTTATATAACGAAAAACAAAAATTATGAAAAAAGTCTTATTAGCCTGTCTTTTGATGGTGGGTATTAGTCATTATTCTCAAGCTCAACTTCAAGTGGGTTTAAAAGCTGGGGTGAATTACAATTCGGATTCTTTTAGTAATGTGTCTAATGATGTATTGAATGGAGCCGAAAGTAGAACAGGTTATCATGCAGGATTATGGTTTAGAGCCAAACTTCCTGTAGTTGGTTTATATATACGTCCTGAGATTGTATATACTGAATTAGCTAACGATGTTGTTTATGATAATAGTACACTATTGAGAACAACAGATTTTAAATTGAGAAAAATTGATATTCCTGTATTGTTAGGAAAAAAGATTTTCGGAATTGGAAATGTTTTTGCGGGACCTTCTTTTCAATACATTCTCTCTTCTGATTTTGGTTTGAATGATCTTTCTGAAGTTTCTACTGATGAATTTTCATTAGGAATTCAATTAGGAGCAGGAATAGAGTTTGGACGTTTAGGTATTGATGTGCGTTGGGAAAGAAGCTTAAGCAAAGCTGAAGCTAAGTTTGTTGACAATAACATTAGCAGTAATGTAAATTTCGATACAAGGGTGAATCAAATCATCTTTGGTCTCTCTTACCGATTATAAAAGAAAAATTATTAGTTTATAAAAAAAAGCTCTTGTTTTCACAAGAGCTTTTTTATTTTGTATTTATTATCTATTAAGTATCGTGGTTTTCTGTGATGTTTGGATTTAGATAATCTGGTAATGTAGGATTGTTAGGATCACTAAAATCGTTGGTAGGATCACCATCTCCATTAGCATCTTCATTCCTTGTTAATACTCCATCTCCATCATCATCTGTATCTATAAAATTAGGTATGCTATCACTGTCTGTATCATCATTTCTTGGGTCACCATCACCATCAGGGTCTTCATTAATTGAAGGAACACCATCGCTGTCATGATCTGTATTTTCGATAATATCGAATAAATCAACATAAAAAATCAAAGGAGAACTCCCAGGAACTAAAGTGTTTCCTAAGTTTCTATAGGCAAGACCAGAAGGGATAAAAAGAACTCCTTTTCCGCCATCTTCATAAGTAATAGGTCCATTTGTAGTAACATTTCTTCCTCCCTTAAAATGAACCAAACCATGTGTCCAACCTCTAATTACAGTTGTTAAAGTAAACCAGCGTGGGCTAATAACTCTTTCAAAAAGCACCAAACTATCAGTTCTTACCATAAAACTACCTTCATATCTAGTTAAAACAGAATCTGCTTCAGTAGGGAATCCTTTTACAGGATCTGGAGTTCCTACTCTATTAACAAGGTAGTACAATGTATAATCTACTTCTTCTTCAGTAACCTGCTTCTGCATTAGTCTTGAGTCGTTAATCAAAGCAGTTTGTCCAGCAATCAACGGTTTGATTGAATCTATAGTATCATCATAATAATTGTTTTGTAGATACACCAACAGTGAATCATTGTCTTTTAAAGCTTGTGCAGCATGATCAAAGTCATCAACAGTTGTACCACCGTTATTATCGCCACAGGCATAGATTAAAGCAAATGCCAATCCAAATAGAAAAATCAATCTTTTATTCATCAAAAAATATTTTGTGGCGCAATTTACCATTTTTATACCTTTGTATAAAATGAATCTATCATTTTTAACTTTTTTATGAGAATTGATAAATACCTTTGGTGTATTCGAATTTTTAAAACCAGAAATATTGCTACAGAAGCTTGTAAAAAAGGCCATGTAAAAATTGATGGAAAGAATGTAAAACCTTCAAAGGAGGTTTTTGGCAACGAACTCATTATAGTAAGAAAGAACCAACTTAATTACGAATTTGAAGTTTTAGATATTCCTCAGAGCCGAGTTGGAGCAAAACTTGTAGACCTATATAGAAAGGATAAAACACCTAAAGAAGAGTTTGAAAAACTAGATTTATTAAAGTATTCTAAAGATTATTATAGAAAAAAAGGAACTGGAAGACCCACAAAAAAAGATAGAAGAGATATTGATGAGTATTACGATTCATCAGAATTTAACGAAACTACATGACAACAACGAACAATATTATTTTAGATAACAATCAAATTAATCAAAAGACGAAAAGAATTGCATATCAAATTTATGAAAGCAACAGTAATGAGAAAGAGATTGTATTGGCTGGCATTCAAGGAAACGGAATGTATTTTGCGAAAAAAATTGCAGCTGTTCTTAGTGAGATTTCTCCTATCAATGTAATTCTATGCGAGGTCTATATCAATAAAAAGAAACCTTTAAACTCTGTAAGTACTTCATTAACTTCAGATGATTACAAAAACAAATCCTTAGTTCTTGTTGATGATGTTTTAAACTCTGGATCTACTTTAATTTATGGTATTAAGCACTTTTTAGACGTTCCTTTGAAACGGTTTAAAACAGCCGTTTTAGTGAATAGAAATCATAAAAAGTACCCTGTGAAGGCTGATTTTAAAGGAATTTCCTTATCTACCTCAATCAAAGAACACATAGAAGTAGTTTTTGACAAAAAGAGCTCTTATGCAACTTTAATGTAGTAGAATTCTAATTTCTGCTACCACAGTATCAATGTCTTTTTTATCAACAATAACTGAATGTTGAGCTTGCTCATAGTAAGATCTTCGTTCAAATAGATGCTTTGCGATAAATTCTGTTAATTTTTCTTCTGATAAAGAAGCTACCAAAGGACGCTTGGTTTTGTTTTTTGATATTCTTTCTTTGAGAGTTGGAATTGAAGCTTGTAGGTAACACGAAGTAACATTTGTATTACTGAGTATCACATCCATATTTCCAGCATAGCAAGGGGTACCACCACCTAAAGAAAGTACGTATGAATCTTTTTCAGACAAAAACTCTTTTAAATAAAGGTGTTCAATTTTTCTAAAATAGATTTCTCCTTTTTCTTTAAATATATCAGAAATACTTGCTCCTTCTCTACTTTCTATATAGTGGTCTAAATCAAAAAAAGGCACGAACAGCTTCTTAGACAATTGTTTACCAATTGTTGTTTTTCCGCTACCCATATATCCTAATAGGATAATTTTCATCTGAATAAAATTTGAAAGCAAATATCGATAAAAAATAAGGGAAAAACGTGTTTTTCTTGTTGAATGAAACTATATTTGCTGTCTCAAAATTAAGACCGGGTAGCTCAGTTGGTAGAGCATCTCCCTTTTAAGGAGAGGGTCCTGGGTTCGAGCCCCAGCCCGGTCACTTTTTTTTGAAATCCTCTTTTAATGCGTGTATGGCGGAATTGGTAGACGCGCAAGGTTGAGGGCCTTGTGTCCACTATGGACGTGCTGGTTCGACTCCAGTTACACGCACTACATCCTCTCTTTTCACATAAAATTAACCCTTGCATCTCTAATTTAATGCTTACTTTTGTTGTATGCATAAACACAGATTACTCCTATTATTATTTTTTGCACTGTCTTTTTCATTGTATTCGCAAGAAAAAACTGACAGCTTAAAAGTTACTTCTCTTAAAGGGCAAGTAATTGATTCTGAAACTAAAAAGCCTCTAAGTGCTTCTCATATATTGAATTTGAATTCTGTTGTGGGTACAATTACTGATGATAAAGGTTTCTTTGAATTAACGGCTCAAGCTAACGATACAGTAATGGTTTCTTATCTTGGGTATTCTTCTATAAAGATTAAGGTAACAAATGACTTATTAAAAGGAAATGAGTTGTTGATTGCTTTGTATGAAAAATCTGAAGAAGTAAAAGAAATTATTATTCGATCTTCAAAACTGATTGGTGTTTTAGAAGTAGATGTAAAACAAGTTCCTAAAGACAGGTATACAAGAATAAAAATTAATGGAATCAGGCAAACCTATGAAATTGCAAGACCGAAAACTAGCGATTTCTCTTCACCGGTAGCTGCTTTATTTCAACCCGTAGATTTTTTGTATAAACTCTTTGGTAAAAAACCCAAACAGTTAAAAAAGTTACAAAAGATTAAAAAAGAAGATAATCTGCGAAAAATCATGGCAGGCAAGTTTGACCGTGAAGTTATGATGGAATATCTAGAAATGGATAGAAATGATTTAATGAAGTTAATCTCAGATTGTAATTATTCTGAATACTTTGTAAAGAAAGCGAGTGATTTACAAATGATAGAAGCTGTCTTAGACTGCTATGAGAACTATAAAGCTCTTAAAAAAGGAAAAATAGAACGTAGCAGGTTACCAGAAAAAAAGAATAACTAAAAAAGCCAGGATTGAAGTCCTGGCTTTTCACAACTATTAAAAACTAACTAATTACTAACTAAAGTTCTTTTCTTTAGAGTATATACATGAGACGTCTATCTTTACAATTAGTTACACAGTATTTTTAGTTTAACACATCTTTAAGAAAATAAAAAATCCAGCCGATTGGCTGGATTTCTTTTTATATAAAATTAAGATTTATTGGTTTCCTAAAATAATAGGCATTCCGTTCTTTCCAGAACCAATAACAATTACTTTACTGTTTGTAGATTCAGATAACTTTAACGTAGCCTCAATTCCTTTTTCTTGTAAGATTTTGTCTGTTAATGAAGCACTTAAAATTCTATTTGCAGTCGCTTTACCTTCAGCATCAATTTTTTGACGTTCAGCTTCTTTTTTAGCTTTTGCCAATCTAAACTCGTACTCTAAAGATTCTTGCTCTTGCTTTAACTTTGTTTCAATTGCTGTTCTAATTGTTGGAGGTAATTTCACATCCTCTACTAAGACTCTTTTAACTACTAAGAACTGATCTTTTAATACCGTTGCTACTTCGTCTAAAATTTCTTGTTCAATTACATCTCTCTTACTAGAATATAACTGCTCTGGTGTATATCTTCCTACAACACTTCTTGCTGCTGCATTAATTGCTGGATCTAAAAGTTCTCTCTCGTAATCTTCTCCTTTTGTTTTAATTAATTTCCCTAAGTTTTGAAATTCTGGTTCATACCATACTGTACCACTTACTTTAACTTCTAATCCATTAACAGAAAGTACATTCATTTCATCAGAAACAGATTGTTGACGAACTTTTCTAACGATCATCTTATTCCAAGGAGCTACGATATGAAATCCTTCTCCATATGTTTTTTCTACATTAATACCACCTCCAAAACGCTCAAAAACCACACCTCCCTCACCAGGACCTATAGTAACTGCAGACTTGGCTATGAAGATAATTAGTAATACTACGATAACTATTGTAAAAGCTCCTCCTTTAGGAAACTTAAACTCCACTTGATTGTTTGCCATTTTTAAATTTTTTTGATTTGAAACAAATTTACAATTAAAAGTTCTTTAATCGCATTCTTTATATGCACAATCTTCTGTAGATAGTTCTAATTCTAAAGTTATGTGCTCTAAATGAAAATAATTCTTATTATTCTTTTGCTTTTTGATTCACCTTAAAACGTATTCTCTCTCATTAGAATACTATGAGAAATCACTAAATTTTTCCGTGGTACTTTCTTGTAAACCATTCAATTGTAAGCAATCCAACAATTAGAAGTAATACCCATAGCCAATCAACTAAGTTTTCTTTCTTTTGAATTGATTTTTGAACAGTTGCATATTTAGCATTGTTCAATAAATCATCAAAAAGTAATTGAGTTTGGTCTTTGTTGTATAATTTACCATTGGTTCTATTCGCCAATCTTTGTAGTTTGTCTTTATTGGCATTTGTAAATTGTTCTTCTACGCTATATTCACTTACTCTAAAAGAACCTTTTTGAGTTATATTTTGTCCTTCTACAGTAACTGTGTATTCATATTCTCCCGATTCTAAAGCTTCTAATTCTGCTTGATAAGAGTTTACTTCTAAGGAAAAAGGAATAGATTTTACTTCGTTAGTATTTTTGTTCGCAACAGTCAATAGCAATGTAGCTCTATTATCAAACTCAAAATTGTTATCAACATAAAAAGCTCCTACTCTAATTGTAGAGTTTGCATTGTAAATACTATTAATATCTAAATCTAAACGTTTCCGTATTTTTTTTGATGAAGCATATTGAATAATATTTCCTATAAATTCATCAAAATTTTCAAATGTATTCCCTTTTAAAAAACTCGTAGATCTCCATTTCCAAATTCCTTCTCCTAAGAGAAATACTTTTTTATGATTGCTTTCATCTGCAGTAAACAGTAAAGGTTCTTTAGAAGAAAATCCATTAATGCTTTGGTATAATAGGGTTTGATAAGGAATACTTATAGTAGTTTGCCCGAATTTATCTATCAAAGGTGGAAAATCATTAAAACCTATGTCCTTTTGAGAAAAAATTAAATACCCTGCGTTGTAATTGGCTGAATAATTTTCAGATTGATTGATACTATTTTTTCTTAGTCCTAATTCTTGAGTATTGATAAAATTCCAATTTGTTTTAGAACCCGTAATTAAAAAATAATTGATTTTTTCTTTTTTAATTTCATCAATAACTCCTTTAAATTGTGAATTTGGTTGATACAAAACAACCAATTGATAGTCTTTTAATTTATAATTGTCCCCTATCAATTTTATGGAAACTTTTCTTTGTTGATCTTTTTCTATCGATTTCTTAAGGCTTCCTAAATCTGGATGATACAATGAACTTAAGATCAATATTTGGCTTTGTTTGTCTATTACTTCAATAGAAAAATTCTTAATGTTATTACTCTTGTTTTTTTCTTCGTTTAAATATTCAATTTTTGCACGGTAAAAGTTAATTCCTTCTTTGTCAGATTTCAAGTTTGTTCGTACTGTTTGGGTACTTTTATTTGAAGAAAAATTTAAGGTTTTGCGATATACAATTTTCCCTTTATGCTCTATTGTAAACCCTGCCTTTATATTCTCATTCCCTTCATAAAGAACAATAGCTTCAATTGGAAATTGATTGTTGAGAAAACTAAATCTATTTGCATTTAATTGATCAATAGCGAGATCTTCATATTTGGTTGTATCACCAATAACAACAGGGTAAATGGGCTTTTTGCTATTGATGTATTCATAATCATTTCCTAAAGTTTGATTTCCGTCTGATATGAGTATAATTGGGTTTTCTTTTCCTTTGTTGAGACCTTGTAGCGTTGAAAGTGCATTGTATATATTGGTTTGACTTTCTTCGAAAGTAAGACTATCGTTTAATTGCACTTCTTCTCCAAATGAATAATAGTTGATATCAAACTTGTTATTGAGTAAATCACTTTTTTTAACATCTGTTAAGATGCTATTTACAAGTGAATCTTGTTGAAAAAAACTAGTAGACTCAGAATTATCAATTAATATTGATAATGCAGGTTTCTCATTTTTAAAACTCGTTCTTTCTATTGTTGGGTTAATGAATAATAACAGCAATAAAAATAAGCTTAGACTTCTCAAAAGGAATAAGAGAGGTGTAATCTTTCCAATGTTTTTTGTTCTAAAATAATATTGGAAATATCCAATAGCAAGACTTACAGCAAGAGAAAGTATAAGAAGTAATATGGTAGATGTTTCCAAATTATGTATCTAATCAAGCGCAGCTCAGACCTTTTGTTTATAATGTTCTAAATAAAAAAGACCTCTCGACTGCGCTCGAGGTGGCTTCTTTTCTATTTAAGCGAAAGATAAAAAGAAGTATTCTAAAAAAGAAAAGCCTAGGCATGAAATCAACCTAGGCTTCTATGAAATTGTGTTAATCTTTTCTTAAGTGAGCATTCCTCCATCTACACTAAGAGTCTGACCAGTAATATAACTACTCATATCTGATGCTAAAAACACGCAAGCATTTGCAATATCTTCTGGTGTTCCTCCTCTTTTCAAAGGAATAGCATCTCTCCAACTTTGTACAACAGCTTCATCTAATTTACCTGTCATTTCTGTTTCTATAAATCCTGGGGCAATCACATTACTTCTAATATTTCTAGAGCCTAATTCTAAAGCTACAGATTTAGAAAAACCTAAAATCCCTGCTTTTGAAGCTGCATAATTCGCTTGCCCGGCATTTCCTTTCAATCCAACAACAGAGCTCATATTAATGATTGAACCTCCTCTTTGTTTCATCATAGGTCTGATAACTGCTTTTGTTAAATTGAATACCGATTTCAAATTAACTTCAATTACTTTATCAAAGTCGTCTTCAGATATTCTCATTAACAAATTGTCTTTTGTAATACCAGCATTGTTAATCAAAACGTCTATCGTTCCAAATTCTTCTAAGACGTTTTTTGCCAATTCTTGAGCTGTATCAAATTCAGCTGCATTGGACTGATATCCTTTTGCTTTTACTCCTAAAGAAATTAATTCTTTTTCTAGAGCATTTGCTGCATCTACAGAAGAATTATACGTAAATGCTACATTAGCTCCTTGTTTTGCAAATTCTATTGCAATACCTCTACCAATACCACGTGTAGCTCCCGTAATGATTGCTGTTTTATTTTCTAGTAGTTTCATGTAATTCGTTAGTTTATGGGCCAAATATACTAAAACATATTTGTTGAAATAAAAAAACTCGTAAGGCATTTCTGCCTTACGAGCTTGTATAAAATTTTGATCTATTGATTATTGTTTTACTTTTTCTTCACTTACATAGTTAAACAAATAATCTACATCCATTTCTTTAATCTTTCCTAGTTTTTTCAAAGATTTTACATCAAGATCTTTCTTATTACCAATAACCATAACATTATAGGATTGTCCTTGAATGTTTTTATTGAAGAAATTCTTTAGATCTTCCATTGTCATATTCTTGATCGTATTGTACATTTCTTCTCTATTATCATTGTCTATTCCTCTTTGTTTTAAGGCTTCATAAGACCAGAAAATACCTGACTTGGTAATTCTTTGAGCTGCTAGTTTCTTTAAAGTTGATTCTTTAGCAGCATTGAATTGCTTTTCAGCTTCAGGCATGTTGTTCATAAGCTCCATCATAGCGTCTACAGCTTGAGACAGTTTATTTGCTTGAGTTCCTACATATGCCATTACATAGTTAGGATCGTCCTTTTTAGCAGCATTACTAAATGAAGCAAATGCTGAATATGCCAATGATTTAGACTCTCTAATTTCTTGGAAAACAATTGAAGACAATCCGCTTCCAAAATAGGTGTTGAATAATGTTGATGCAGCTAAGTTTTCTGGTTTGAATGGCTCTCCTTTTGCTAAGAATAGCATTTCTGTTTGAACCATATCATAGTTTGTGTAGAAAACATTTCCTCCAGTTTCTGTTCTCTTATAAACTTTTGCTGGTGGATACTCTTTTAAATCTCCATAGATTTTATGGTGTGTATCTAATGAAGCAACTGCAGCATCTACGTCTTTTCCGTAATAGAATACACGCTGCTTGTAATTCTTCATATCTTTTACCAATGCTACCAATTCTTCAGGATTAATAGCTTTCAACTCATCTACTTGCATGATGTCTCTTAAACGAGAATTCTCACCATACATTCCATAATTCATCAACCCATTGAAAAGAATATTTCCTTTTTGAGTTTTCCCATCAACACGTCCTTTTGCAATTTGATCAACATATTTATCATAAGCATCTTGATCTGCTTTGGCATTATCCCATAAATGCTCTAATAATTCTAATCCTTTAGCTAAGTTTTCTTTTAATCCACTTAACCCTACATAGGTTTTATCGTTACCAGCACTAACAAAATAAGAGACTCCTAACTTATAGAACTCTTTTTTGATTTCTTCAGCAGTATACTTTTCTGTTCCTAAGTATGATAAATAGTTAGCTGCTAAGCTTAGTTTCTTATCATTGTCACTTCCCATATCAAAAATGATATTTAAAGAGAATAGATCGTTTAGTTCATTCTCTACATAAGAAACTTTAATTCCATTATCTGTTGAAGTTTCTTTAATAGCCTCTTTGTAATCTACAAATTTTGGTTGTAAAGGTTCTGATTCTATTTTATTAAATGCTGTTAAATAGTCTGAACTTTTTCCTCTATTTAAGTTTACAGGTGTAATTCCAGGGTTCTTTACTTTTACTATATTTTTGTCTTCACCCTTTCTTTTGTAAGTAATTACATAGTTATCTTTATAGAAGTTGTTAGCAAAATCTACCAATTCTTGTTTTGATATCTTCTTTAAGTCATCTAAGAATTTAGCTTTATCACTCCAATCTTCGTGATGAATAAATGCATTGAAATAAGCACTAGCCAACGCAGTATTGTTCTCGTATTGTCTTGTCTGGCTTAGTTTTAAGTCGTTTACAACAGCTTCAATCATCCAGTCTTCAAACTCTCCTTTTTTAAGTCTTTCAATTTGCTCTAATAAAAGGTCTTTAACTTCATCTAGAGTTTGACCAGCTTTTGGCGCTCCTGTAAAGCTATGGAAACCATAATCATTTAAAAATGTTGGTGAACAACTAGCTCTTTGTACTACTTGTTTTTGATTTAAGTTTAAATCAATAATTCCAGCGTTTCCGTTAGCTAAAATCATATCAGCTAAGGTTACAAACTTCTTTTGTTCAGAATTAATTCCTTCAGTTCTATAAGCAATAGAAATTGATTCTGAAGTTGGTCCAAATACCTCTTTTACAATAGGCGCTGTAATAGGCTCCTCTTTAGGTAAAGTTGGATGTGCAAGTTCTTTTTTCTCAAACTTACCAAAAGCATCATTTACTTTTTTGATAGTTGCGTCAAAATCTAAATCACCAACCAATACAATTGCCATATTATTTGGCACGTAATATTTATCAAAGTAGTTATGAATATCTACCATTGATGGGTTTTTCAAGTGCTCACCAGTACCAATAGTTGTTTGTTGCCCGTATGGATGATTTGGAAATAAACCATCTAACATTGCAGCATACTGTTTTCTAAAATCATTATCCTGACCTCTATTAAACTCTTCAAAAACAGCTTCTAACTCGGTATGGAATAAGCGTAGTACTAGCGTACTAAAACGCTCAGCTTCTAAATCTAACCATTTGTTTAATTCATTAGCTGGAATTTTGTTCTTGTAAACTGTTTCTTCAAACCAAGTATGAGCATTTGTTCCTGTTGCTCCTAAAGAAGCTGTCATTTTATCATACTCGTTAGCAATTGAGTAATTAGATGCTTCTAGAGAAACTTTATCTATTTCTTTATAGATAGCTAATTTCTTTTTTGGATCTTTCTCAGCTCTATGCTTTTCGTATAAGTCAGAGATTTTCTTTAAGTATACTTTCTCTTTTTCCCAATCAGCAGTACCAATTTTGTGAGTTCCTTTAAAAACCATGTGCTCTAAATAATGAGCTAACCCTGTAGATTCTTTAGGATCATAATTAGATCCAGCTCTTACAGCGATATAGGTTTGAATTTTTGGTTCATCAGAATTCTTGCTCAAGTAAACTTTTAAACCATTGTCTAATGTGTACAGACGTAATCCTGTTGGATCATTCTCTACTGTTTCATAACTGAACCCATTGGCATCAGTATTATTTGATACTTCATAGGTTTTGATTTTGTCATTTTCACACCCTATCAACGATAGGAAAAGTAGGGATGCAAAAAGCAATTTAATTTGTTTCATAATAGCTTGTTTATTTTTGTAAATGTAAAAATCCGTTGAATTTACAAATTCAACGGATTTTATATTGTTTTATTAAGAAACTTTAACAGTAAATCTTATTTATTCATAACATTAGCTACCATTTCTCCAATCTTCGCTGGAGATTCAACAACATGAATTCCATTTTCAGCTAATATCTTCATTTTTGCTTGTGCAGTGTCATCAGCACCACCTACAATAGCTCCTGCATGTCCCATAGTTCTTCCAGCTGGGGCAGTTTGACCTGCAATAAATCCAACTACTGGTTTTCTATTTCCATCAGCTTTGATCCATTTTGCAGCTTCGGCTTCCAATTGCCCTCCAATTTCTCCTATCATTACAATAGCTTCCGTTTCATCATCATTCATTAACAATTCAACTGCCTGTTTTGTTGTTGTTCCAATAATTGGATCACCACCAATACCAATAGCAGTAGTGATACCAAAACCTTGTTTTACAACTTGGTCTGCTGCTTCGTAAGTTAATGTTCCTGATTTAGAAACAATACCTACTTTCCCTTTTTTGAAAATAAAACCAGGCATGATACCTACTTTAGCTTCGTCTGGAGTGATTACCCCTGGGCAGTTAGGTCCAACTAACGTACAATCTTTATCAGCTAAATAAGCTTTTACTTTGGTCATATCAGCAGTAGGAATACCTTCTGTAATACAAATAATTACTTTAATTCCTGCATCTGCAGATTCCATAATTGCATCAGCAGCAAACGCTGGTGGTACAAAAATGATTGAAGTATCTGCTCCTACTTTTTCTACAGATTCTTTCACTGTATTAAAAACTGGCTTTCCAAGATGTTCTTGGCCTCCTTTTCCTGGAGTTACACCGCCTACTACATTTGTTCCATAATCAATCATTTGACCTGCATGGAATGTACCTTCACTTCCCGTAAAACCTTGTACAATAATTTTTGAATCTTTATTTACTAAAACACTCATTGGTTTGTTTTTAATTTCTGATAATTTAGTTGCAAAAATAGTTGATTAGATGAATCAAAAAAAGGAAAATTATGCTTTCTTTTCCTCTTTTATTAATCTCTTTAAGTGAGCCAATTCTTTCAGCTTATCTCTTGACTCAGAAATGGGTGTTCCAAAATAGGTTTTACCACCAGAAACAGACTTTGTTACTCCTGTTTGACCCAAAATAACAGCTCCTTTTCCTATTGTAATTCCGCTATTAGTTCCTACTTGACCCCAAAGCGTAACTTCGTCTTCTATTACAACACATCCAGCTATTCCTGTTTGAGAAGCAATTAAACATTTTTTTCCAATCACTGTATCATGCCCGACATGAACTTGATTGTCTATTTTCGTTCCTTCTCCTATTGTAGTATCACCTGTTACTCCTCTATCAATTGTACAAGAAGCTCCAAGGTCTACATTGTTTTCTATAACTACTCTACCTCCTGAAACTAATTGATCGAAACCTTCTGATCTTTTCTTATAATAAAATGCATCTGCTCCTAATACAGTATTAGCATGAATTGTAACATTATCGCCAATAATTATATTGTTATAGATTGTTACGTTAGGATGTATCAAACAGTTTTTGCCTATGATAACATTGTTTCCTATAAAAACATTGGGTTGAATTACAGTTCCTTCTCCAATAATTGCACTTTCTGAAATGCTTTCTTTAGAACTGATAAATGGATTAAAATGTTTGGTTATCTTATTGAAATCTCTAAAAGGGTCATCAGAAATTAAAAGTGCCTTCCCCACAGGACATTCAACTTCTTTGTTAATTAGTATTGTGGTTGCATCTGAATTGAGTGCTTTATCATAATACTTTGGATGATCTACAAAAACAATATCACCAGAAGTGACTACATGAATCTCATTAATTCCGGTAACACTAAAATTTGCATCACCTATAAATTTTGCTTGTATTAAATCAGCTATTTGTTCTAATGTTTGAGCTTTTTTAAATTTCATACAAGCTGTTTTTTCTGTAGATAGATATCAAGAGATTTTACAGACATAACTATTCCTTGATTCTTTCTGTATATGCTCCTTTCTCTGTTTCTACTCTGATCTTATCTCCTTCATTGATGAACAACGGTACATTGATTCTAGCGCCTGTTTCAACTGTAGCAGGTTTGGTTGCATTGGTAGCAGTATTCCCTTTAACTCCTGGTTCTGTATGAGTTACTTCTAAAATAACGTGAGAAGGCATTTCTACAGATAAAGGCAAACTATCTTCAGTGTTAATCAAAACCGTAACAACTTCGCCTTCTTTTAATAGATCTGGAGCATCTAATGTACTCTTTTGAAGTGAAATCTGATTGTAGTCTGCTGTATTCATAAAATGATAGGTATCTCCTTCATTGTACAAATACTGAAACTTATGTGTTTCTACTCTTACATCTTCAATTTTATGACCTGCAGAAAATGTATTGTCGATTACTTTTCCTGTGGTAACACTTTTTAATTTGGTTCTTACGAAAGCTGGTCCTTTTCCAGGTTTAACATGTAAGAATTCAATAATTTTGAAGATATCGTGATTGTATTTAATACACAATCCTTTTTTAATGTCTGATGTTGTTGCCATATTTAAATTTTGATTAACCTCCCCAATATCCTTTCATAATTCCACGTTGAGAATTACGGATGAACAATAATATTTCATCTCTTTCTGGAGTAGCTTCCATCTCTGCTTCAATCTTCTCCATTGCTTGGGTATTGTTGTAGTTTTTTTGATATAATATTCTGTAGATATTCTGAATCTCTCTAATTTGATCGGTACTAAATCCGCGTCTTCTTAATCCAATAGAATTTATTCCTACATATGATAAAGGTTCTTTAGCGGCTTTCGTATAAGGGGGAACATCTTTCCTTACTAATGCTCCACCAGACACCATTGCGTGATCACCTATATGAATGAACTGATGTACTGCAGCTAAACCACCAATGATTGCATAATTACCAATAGTTACGTGTCCTGCCAAAGCAACTCCGTTAACTACAATAGCGTTATCTCCAATAATACAATCATGCGCTATATGAGCTGTAGCCATAATCAGAACATTCTTTCCGATTCTAGTTTCCCCTAAAGCATTGGTTCCTCTATTAATTGTTACACATTCTCTAATTGTAGTATTATCTCCAATTACTGCAAGTGAATCTTCACCTTCAAATTTTAAATCTTGAGGAATAGCAGAAATTACAGCTCCTGGGAAAATTCTACAATTCTTACCAATTCTTGCTCCTTCCATAATCGTAACATTAGAACCTATCCAAGTTCCTGATCCAATTTGCACATTAGCATGAATTGTGGTAAAAGGTTCTATTACTACATTTCTAGCAATTTTTGCTTGTGGATGTACGTATGCTAAAGGTTGATTCATATTATTTTCTTTTTGATATCTGCGCCATTAACTCTGCTTCTACTACTAACTTATTATTAGCATAACCATATGCTTGCATATGGGCAATTCCTCTTCTAATAGGAGTTAATAACTCACACTTAAATATTAAAGTATCTCCTGGTAAAACTTTTTGTTTAAACTTAACATTATCTATTTTCATAAAATAAGTAAGATAGTTTTCTGGATCTGGGACAGTGCTTAATACTAATATTCCTCCACATTGTGCCATAGCTTCAACTTGAAGAACTCCAGGCATCACTGGCGCTCCGGGAAAATGACCTACGAAAAATCCTTCGTTCATTGTTACGTTCTTCATCCCTACTACATGCTTATCAGATAATTCGATAATACGATCTACTAATAAGAATGGAGGTCTGTGAGGTAATATATCCATGATTTGATGAATATCCATTAAAGGAGGTTCATTTAAATCAATTTGAGGGATATTATTACGTTTTTCCATCTTAATCAACTTTGCCAATTTCTTAGCAAATTGAGTATTGACTAGATGCCCTGGTTTGTTAGCAATTACTTTACCTCTAATTCTAGTTCCTGTTAAGGCTAAATCGCCAATAACATCTAGCAACTTATGCCTAGCAGCTTCATTAGCCCAATGAAGAGTTAAGTTATCTAGAATTCCGTTAGGCTTAATTTTTATATGATCTTTTTTAAATGCTTTTTTTAATTTTTGCATAGTAGCATCAGATAGCTCTTTGTCTACATATACGATAGCATTATTAAGATCACCTCCTTTAATTAAATCGTTTTCTAGAAGCATTTCTATTTCATGCAAGAAACTAAAAGTTCTGGCTGCTGCAATTTCTTTTTTGAAATCTGAAATATTATCTAATGTAGCATTTTGAGTTCCTAAGATTTTTGTTCCAAAATCAACCATAGTTGTTACTTGGTACTCATCAGCAGGCATTAAAATAATTTCACTACCAGTAACATCATCCTTGTACGAAATTATTTCTTTAACTACATATTCTTCTATTTCTGCATCTAATTCTTTGATTCCAGCCTTTTCTAAAGCTTCAATAAAGAATTTAGAAGATCCGTCCATAATTGGAGGTTCAGAAGCATCTATTTCTATCAAGAGGTTGTCAATATCTAATCCAACTGCCGCTGCTAAAACATGCTCAGAAGTTTGAATTAGAACACCGTTCTTTTCAAGGTTTGTTCCTCTTTGCGTATTCACTACATATTCAGCTTTTGCCTCAATAGTTGGTTTTCCTTCAAGGTCAACTCTAACAAAGGCAAATCCATGATTTTCTGGGGCTGGCTTAAATGTAAGTGTTACGTTGTTTCCAGTATGCAATCCTACACCTGATAAACTTATTTCGTTTTGTATTGTTTTTTGTTTTTTACTCATCATCTACGTTTTGAGTATTGAATTCTTTTTCTATTTTATTAATCGTCTCTACTATCTTAGGCAAGTTTCTAAAGTATACATATGATTTGTTGAACTCAGAATACCCAAAAGCAGGTGTTCCTTGAACAACTTCATTATCCTTAAGACTCTTTGATATACCTGATTGTGCTTGAATTCTTAGATTGTTTCCTAAATTCAAATGTCCTGCAATACCAACTTGCCCACCAATCATACAGTTCTTACCAACTTTGGTAGAGCCTGCTATTCCTGTTTGTGCTGCTATTACTGTATTCTCTCCAATTTCTACATTGTGAGCTATCTGAATTTGGTTATCTAGTTTTACTCCTTTTCTAATAATTGTAGAACCAAGTGTAGCTCTGTCAATTGTAGATCCAGCTCCTATATCTACATTATCTTCTATAATAACATTACCTGTTTGAGGTACTTTATTAAATTCTCCTTTTTCATTTGGAGCAAATCCAAAACCATCAGAGCCTATAATCACACCAGAATGAATAGTACAATTATTACCAACTTCAGATTCTGAATAAATCTTTACTCCTGAAAAAATTATACAATTATCTCCAATAATAACATTATCACCAATATACGAATTAGGATATATCTTAACATTATTACCAATTTTAACATTATTTCCTATGTAAGAAAAAGCTCCTATATATTCGTTTGCACCAATAATGGCTGATTCAGATATAAAATGAGGTTGTTCTCTACCTTCCTTGTTGTTTTTTACTTGATTGTAAAATTCCAACAGTTTAGAAAAAGATTTATATGCATTGTCTACTTTGATTAAAGTAGTAGACACTTCTTTTTCTAACTCAAAATCTTTATTAACTATGGTAATAGAAGCTTCTGTAGTATATAAATATGAATTATACTTTGGGTTAGATAAAAAGGTTAAAGATCCTTTTTTGCCTTCTTCAATCTTAGAAAGTTTGGAAACTTCTTCATTTGGGTTTCCCTCAATCTCACCTTCTAAGATTTGAGCTATTTGTTCGGCTGTAAATTTCATCTGTGGCAAAAGTAAAAAAAAACTTAAGATTAGGCTAATCTCATTTTCTTAGGATAACAGATAAAATGCTTGGTTACTGGTTTTGACAACGCTTGTAAATTCAATTGATCTGATGCTTTTGCAATATCCTTTAGTTTTCCTTTTTTATTTAAAATTTTGATTGGTTGTTTTTTGTTATAGGCTTGGTTTGAAATTTCTCCGGTAAATACAAAATAAGTAGCCTCACTTTTATGAAGTTCATTCTTATCTAAAAATTGATCTATTATTTTATCTTGATTTTGCTTAGATATTTTTTTATCCTGAATCTCAATCTTTAATAATTCTCTATCAACAATCATTGAAGATAACTTGCTAAGTACTTTATCTGAATGATTTGTCCATTCTTTTATTGCTGACAATAAATCATAATCATCTAACCTAGAGAAAATATCTAGAACTTGATTATCAAAATTCTCTTCATTTATCTTATTGTAGAGAAAGAAAGACAATGCTTTACTTGCAAATAACGTTACTTTTTGTTCTGCAAGTTCTTTAGCTCTCATAAGCACCTTTACCAACATATGCTCTGCAACTATACCTGTTTTGTGTAAGTACACTTGCCAATACATTAATCTTCTAGCTATCAAGAATTTTTCAACAGAATAAATTCCTTTTTTCTCTATGACTAGTTCATCATCTACGACATTCATCATCGCTATCAATCTATCGGAACTAATATTACCTTCAGCAACACCTGTATAAAAACTATCTCGTTTTAAATAATCTAATCGATCAATATCTAATTGGCTTGAAATTAATTGATGTAAAAACTTGCGAGGGTATTTATCAGTGAATACTTGAATAGCCAAGTCTAATTGCCCTTCAAACTCTTCGTTTAACTTGTGCATGAATTTTAATGAAATTTCCTCATGAGTAATTCCACTAACAATACTATGCTCCAGTGCATGTGAAAAAGCTCCGTGTCCAATATCATGCAATAGAATAGCAACACACAATGCATTTTCTTCTTCTGAAGATATTTGAATTCCTTTTACTCTTAAAACTCGAACTGTTTTTTGCATCAAATCTAAGCAACCTACAGCATGATGAAACCTTGTATGATTAGCTCCAGGATATACTAAATTTGATAACCCCATTTGAGAAATACGTCGTAATCTTTGAAAATAAGGATGCTCAATAATATCGAAGATTAAACTGTTGGGTATTCTTATGAATCCGTATATAGGATCGTTAAGTATTTTTAATTTGTTTGTTGAAGTCTTTTTCAAACTTTGTTTTTAGAATTATTACTACAAACTAATAGCAAAAATTAATGATTCCAAAGGTACAATATTTTAATTGGGAATATTTTATCATTTTGTACGTGTAATAACCATAACAAATGAATAATTTTAACGTTTTAAAAGAAATTTCTCTTTATGAATAAAATACAAATATTGTGGGTAGATGATGAGATAGATTTACTAAAACCACACATCCTTTTTTTAGAACAAAAAAATTATAGTGTTACAACTTGCACAAATGGTACAGATGCAATAGAGCTTGTTGATGAAGAGAATTTTGATATTGTTTTTTTAGATGAAAACATGCCTGGTATTACTGGTTTAGAAACTTTATCTGAAGTCAAACAAAAGAAACCGAATCTTCCTGTAGTTATGATCACTAAAAGTGAAGAAGAATATATTATGGAAGAAGCTATAGGTTCTAAAATATCAGATTATCTAATTAAGCCTGTAAATCCAAATCAGATATTATTAAGTTTGAAAAAGAACTTAGATCATTCAAGATTAGTCTCAGAAAAAACAACCTCTAGTTATCAACAAGAGTTTCGTAAGATTTCAATGGATCTTGCCATGGTAAATTCTTATGAAGAATGGATAGATTTATATAAGAAATTAGTTCATTGGGAATTAGAGTTAGAAGACATTAATGATACTGGAATGCTTGAAATACTTGAAAGTCAGAAATCTGAAGCTAATAACTTATTTTTCAAGTTTGTAAAAAAGAACTATCAAGATTGGCTTACTTCAGATGATAAACCAACGTTCTCTAATACTCTATTTAGAAATTATGTTGTGCCTCATTTAAATAAAGACCAAGGTGTTTTATGGGTAGTCATTGATAATTTAAGATACGATCAGTATAGAGTTTTAGAACCTTTTATTAATAATCACTTTAAAAAGGAAGAAGAACATTCGTACTTAAGTATTTTGCCTACTGCTACTCAATATGCAAGAAATGCCATGTTTTCCGGTTTAATGCCTTCTGAAATGGAGAATAGATTACCAGATTATTGGAAAAATGATACTGATGAAGGCGGTAAAAACATGTATGAAAATGAATTTTTAACAGATCAAATAAGAAGATTAAATCTTTCTATTAAACACGAGTACTATAAAATTGTTTCTTTAAGAGACGGAAAAGATTTGGCAACAAATTATAATGGAACCAAACAAAACGATCTTACAGTTGTTGTATACAATTTTGTTGATATGCTTTCTCATTCCAAAACTGAAATGGAAGTTATCAAAGAGTTAGCTGGTGATGATAAGGCATACCGATCATTAACTTTAAGTTGGTTTAAAAATTCTCCTTTGTATGACATCATTCAAAAAGCACAACAATTAGGTCAGAAATTAATTGTTACAACAGACCACGGAACAATTAATTGCAAACACCCTTCTAAAGTAATTGGAGATAAGAATATTAGTTCAAATTTGCGTTACAAAACTGGTAGGAGTCTTAGCTATGAAGAAAAGGATGTTTTTGCAGTAAAAAACCCAAAGGATATCTTTTTACCCAGTATTACATTTAATAGTCCGTTTGTCTTTGCCAAAGAAGATTTATTCTTTGCATATCCTAATAATTACAATCATTTTGTAAAATACTATCGTAACACATATCAACACGGAGGAATTTCTTTAGAAGAAATGATTATTCCTTGTTCTATTTATAGTCCTAAATAAGGATAGTTTTATAGTTTTGCGATATGAATAAAAACTATTCGCTATCAGGTTTAAATCAAATAGCAAAAGATGTTATTGAAAAGTCAAAAAGCAAAAAGATTTTGTTTTATGGCAATATGGGAGTAGGAAAGACAACTCTAATTAAAGAAATATGTAAAGAATTAGGTGTTAAAGATGTAATCTCCTCTCCTACTTTTTCATTAGTTAATGAGTACAGAACTCAAAATAATGATATAGTATACCACTTTGATTTTTACAGAATTGATAATGAAGAAGAGGCTTATGACATTGGAATAGAAGATTATTTTGATTCAAATGCTTGGTGTTTTATAGAATGGCCAGAAAATATTCAAAATTTACTACCTTTAAAGTCAACAGAGATTTACTTAGAACAAGTAAGTAATGATCACCGCAACATTCAACTAAAATCGTTTTTATGAGTTCATTCTCACCTTTTAGCAAAGAAGAGTTACTTCCACAAGAAGAAAAGCTTGAAATTAAGAAACAAAAAGGAGAATTATTTATTGGGTTACCCAAAGAAACTCACTTTGAAGAACGAAGAGTTTGTTTAACACCTGATGCGGTAGCGGCATTAACTGCTCACGGTCACAGAATTGTTGTTGAGACTGGTGCCGGTGAAGGTTCTAATTATTCAGACAAAGAATACTCAGATGCTGGTGCAAAAGTATCCTATGATGTAAAAGAAGCTTTTGCATGTAGTATTGTTTTAAAAGTAGAACCTCCTACCTTAAAAGAAATCGAACTTATAAATCCTCAGAGTATTCTAATCTCTGCTTTGCAGTTAAAAACTCAAAATAAAAAATACTTTGAAGCACTCGCTAAAAAGAGAATCACTGCAGTTGCTTTTGATTATATAAAAGACGAACATGGTGTATACCCTGTTGTAAAATCATTAAGTGAAATTGCAGGAACAGCTTCAGTTCTAGTAGCTGCCGAATTAATGACAAGTGTGAATCAAGGAAATGGATTACTTCTCGGAAACATTGGTGGTGTACCACCTACCGATGTTGTAATTTTAGGTGCGGGAACTGTTGGAGAATTTGCAGCTAGGTCTGCATTAGGACTAGGTGCAAGAGTAAAAGTATTTGACAATTCTATTACCAAATTAAGAAAACTACAGCACTGCTTAAACTCTCCTATTTATACATCTACTGTACAACCAAAAACACTTGCAAAAGCATTAAGAAGATGTGATGTTGCTATTGGTGCAATTAGGGGGAAAAACCGTTCACCTGTCATAGTAACAGAAGCCATGGTTGAACAAATGAAAGAAGGTTCTATAATAGTAGATGTAAGCATAGATAGAGGGGGGTGCTTTGAAACCTCAAAAGTTACAACTCATTCTAAGCCAACTTTTGATGCACACGGTGTGATACACTATTGTGTTCCTAATATTCCTTCTCGTTATGCTAGAACTGCATCTTTTTCAATAAGTAATATTTTTACCCCTTATTTATTAAATATTGCTGAAGAAGGAGGTTTTGAAAATGCTGCTAGATTTGATAAGAGTTTACGTAATGGAATGTATTTCTATCATGGTATTCTAACAAATAAAACAGTTGCAGATTGGTTTGATCTTCCTTTTAGGGACATTAATTTGCTAATCATTTAAATCAGAAAATAAGTTACATTGAGAATTTCCCCCAAAATAGCGGCAAAAAGAATTATCCTTCTTTTTGTGTTCTTCTTTGGAAGTAAACTTATGTCATCTCAAACAATCTCTGTTGATGACACGGGATATAGCGCACAACAATTGGTAGATTTATTATTATCTACTTCCTGTGCTACAAATTCAAACATTAGTATCTCCTCTAATCAATCAGTTGCCTACTTTAACGGTAATGGATCTACTTTTCCTATTTCTGAAGGAATTATCATACGAAGTGGATTGGCTAGCAATACTGCTGGAATCTATACTGGAAATGGATTAGACAGTCAAGTAACAACAAATGGTGATGCAGATTTACAAGCAATTAGTGATCAATCTGGTCAATCAGCTACAATAACTGATGCTGCTTTCTTACAGTTTGATTTTGTTCCTTCATCCACTAGTTTTTCTTTCGATTTCCTATTTGCTTCCAACGAATATGGAGAATGGCAATGTGGTTTTAGTGATGTATTTGCTTTTCTATTAACAGATTTAAATACTGGAGTTACCACAAATCTTGCTATAATACCAGGAACTACTACACCTATTTCTGTACGAGATATTAGAGATAATCAATATAATTTGTCGTGTAATTCTGTAAACCCTGAACTATTTAGTACCTACAATGTAAATGACCCAGCCAACTCTGCATTGAATATGAGAGGTCATACGGTAGTTTTAAATGCCTCATCAAGCGTCATCCCTAATAATCCTTATAGAATAAAACTTGTTATTGGGGATTATAATGACTCTGATTTTGACTCTGCTGTTTTTATAGAAGCTGGAAGTTTTAATACAGCTCTAGATATTGGACCTGATCAAGAATTATGTGATGGTGATGATATTTTTCTAGATTCAGGATATACAAATACTACCGACTTTAGTTATGAATGGCGAAGAAATAATGTTGCTATTCCAGGAGAAACAAATCCTTCTTTAACAGTAACACAATCTGGAACATACGACCTTATTATTACAACTATTGCTACTGGTTGTGAGCTCACAGATCAAGTTATTATTTCCGATTTATCTGTAAATGCTCCAAATGATCTTTTAGAATGTGATACAGGAAACACAGTTACATTCAATCTAACTCTTAATGACCATACTGTATTAGGATTAGACCCAAATGAATATGATATTTTCTATTATGATTCTTTAGCTAATGCAAACAATAACATTCCTATAGACAATGGGCTTATTAGCGCATTCCCTGCCGTAGGTGGTGAAACTATTTATGCAAGGATTCAAAATAGGAATACAAGTAATTTTTGTAGTTTAATTTTAGATTTTGAACTTTCTGTTGCGGCAATACAGGCAACAATGCCTAATGACTTTATTGTTTGTGAATCTGACACTACTGTTGATTTACCAACACAAGTAGAGGCACAGATATTAAATGGGTTGAATCCCGCCAACTATACTATACTTTATTTTACATCAGAAACTGATGCTCAAAATAATATCAATCCAGTTGCAAATCCTTCGTTATTCCCTTTACCTGGAGGAACAGCTCCTATTGATATTTGGGCTAGACTTATTGATAACACAAACCCTGTATGTTTTGATGTTACTAGTTTTACAATCAACATAAGCCCTTCGCCTGATGTTGATGATCTGGATGATGTATTTGTTTGTACAGAATACACGCTACCAACTTTAACTAATGGAAACTACTTTACAGCTTCTGGTGGAACAGGAACACAGTTAAATGCTGGTGATTTGATTACAAATCAAACAACAATTTTCATCTATAATGAAAATGCTGATGGTTGTTTTAGTGAAACGAGTTTTATTGTTTATATGGCAGATGAATACAATATGGAAACTGAGTATTGTGGTGAGTTTATTGTTCCTTCATATCCTGATGCACAATTCTATACTGAAACCGGAGGACCTAATGGAACTGGAACAGTAATACCGGCTGGAACAATTTTTAATAATGATATTACTATTTTTTTCTATGCTGAACCTAATGGAACTTTTTGTGTAGAAACTCAATTTGATATTCAAGTTCATCCTTTACCTATTGTTGAACAAAGAGACGATGTTATTACTTGTGATTCTTATACGCTTCCTCCTGTAATTAATGGTGAACAATATTTTACTGAAGCAGGTGGTACAGGAACCGAATTATTCCCTGGAGATCAAATAACTTCAAGTCAACTTATTTATTTGTGGGGAATTGATGCAATCACATTATGTACTGATCAAACTTCTTTTAATATTACTATTATTGATACTAGTGTTTATCAAGATTTAGATGCTTGTGGTGTTTATACAGTTCCTACCGAAGCGTTAGGAGGGTATTTCACGCAACCAATGGGTGGTGGAACTTCTATTCCAGCTGGGACAGAAATTACTAGTTCTCAAACGATATATTATTATGCTAGTGAAGTAACAACAGCACCTAATTGTACAGATAATATTGAAATAGAAGTTACCATTAATCCTATACCTCCAGTTGATGAATTAGACGATATTCTAAGATGTCAGGATGATTTACCTACCTTACAACCTTTAGTCAATGGTCAATATTTCACAGAGTCTGGTGGATTAGGAACTCAGCTTTTACCAGGAGATCAAATTAGCTCATCGCAAACAATTTATATTTATAATACCAATGCTTTCTGTGATGCTGAAACAAGTTTTAATGTTGAAATACGACCTTTCCCATTAATAGATAATTTTACAGATATTTTTAGTTGTGAACCTTATACATTACCTGTTCTTAGTAATGGGCAATACTATACAGAAACAGGTGGCCCTAATGGTATTGGAGTTCAAATGAATGCAGGTGATATTATTTCTGAAACTCAAACTTTATATATCTATAATGAGTATGCCGATTTAGCTGGTTGTAGTAGTGAAAATGTTTTCACTATTAATATATTAGGAATTGAAGTAGATGAACCTGCTGATGCTATTGCTTGTTTAACCTATGAACTCCCTCCTTTAACTGTTGGAAATTATTTTACTGAATCTGGTGGTCTAGGAACTCAACTAAATGCTGGAGATATCATCACATCTACTCAAACTATTTATGTGTATGCCGAAAATGGTGATCGATTTGTTTGTAGTGATGAACATCAATTTACAGTTACAATTTTTGAAGAACCTGTGCTTCCTCCTCTCCCACACTTAGAAGCGTGCGAAAGTATTACTCTTCCCACATTAAATATTCCTGGAGTTACAGTTGAATATTATAGAAGACCGAATAGAGTTGATTTAATTGCTCCTTCAGATTATACAATTACTGCCCTAGGATCAAGAATTATTTATGTATATGCTTACCAAAATGGTAATCCAGACTGTTCTACAGAAACTTTTTTCCAAGTAACTGTTTTCCCTTTGCTAGATCTAGAAATTCAAGGAGGAACTATCTGTGTAGATGCTGAGACAGGAGAAACTAGAAATCCTCTTTTATTAGAATCAGGCTTAGATCCTAATGAATTTACAGTGAATTGGTATTTAAATGGAGCTTTAGTTGGTACAGGTCCTAATTACAATGCAATAGAAGAAGGCACATATGTAGTTGAAACAACAAAACTTACTGCAGATATAGGCGCTAATTGTAACTATAATCCAACAGAAGTAGTTGTGAATAGTTCAACCCCAAGGTTTGAAATAAATTTCTTGACAGGTGTTTTTGCTCAAACTTCTATTGTTGAAATTCTTACAATAGATCCAGGATTGGGTTATTATGAGTTTTCATTGGATAATGGTATTTTTCAAGAGTTTAACAAGTTTTACAATGTTGCACCAGGCACTCATACAATAACAGTAAGAGACTTATCAGGTTTGTGCGGTGACTTTGTTTTCGAATTTATGGCTTTAGATTATCCTAAATTCTTTACTCCTAATGATGATGGAATCAATGATACATGGAATATCTATGATTTAAGAAATAATTCTGAAGCTACCATAAAGATATTTAACAGATTAGGAAGGTTAGTATCTGAAATAAAAACGAATGGAAATGGTTGGAATGGTTACAATAATAGCGGTAAAAAAGAACCTTCTTCCGACTATTGGTTCCTTGTTGAATTTATGCACAATGGAGTTCCAACTAAATTTGAAGGGCATTTCTCTTTATTAAGGAAATAAATTTCTCGCTATATTCAGAAAATACAACTAATTTTGCTGTCAAATTTTTAGAATGAAATTATTAAAACGAGTTGGATTTTATTTAATCGGAGTTACCTTCGGAAGCATTATTGTTTTGTTTATTTGGAAAGGAAAAGACGTAGCTTTTCCTTATGGCCCAGATGCTAGAACTTTAAGTTCAATTCGTAAGAAAACACTTCTTTATTCTGAAAATGCTGAAAAATCTATGAAGGAGTTTGAAATTGATTCTACCTATATCAAAGCAATTCTTGTGAGCGGTGATGTTTCTTTTGGAAAAAGTGAGCCTAGAAAAAAACCTTGCGCAGAATATTATATCTCAGGAACACATAACGAAAAACAAGTTGATTTTTATGTTATTCGTTGCGATTCTACTGCTACTATAGATAAAGTCTGGTTAAAGAATTAGCAGTTTTTATACTTGTCATACAATCCTTTATTTTCTAAAATCATAGGAATAATTTTCTCTAAACGAGATTGTTTGGTTGCTTCTCTTTTTGCTTCTGATATATGATCTGCATATTCTCTCTTTTTACTTAAAGTAAAAGACTCATACATTTCCTTTAATTTAGGGTTATTATCAAGTTCTTTTTGCAATAACTCTGGTACAATCAAAGGTTTCTTCTTAGGTTTAATTACTTTCCCTTGATCTTTATTTTCTAACGCTTCTAAGACGTACTCACGAACCAAATCTTCATCAATCTCTTCTACAGAATTGAATCGCCACTGACGCATGGCTGAGGTTTTACCTTCTTGAGCATTAATCAATACTTTATTTTTATCTTTTAGTAAAGCACCTTGTATAAACCACAATCCGAAATAGTTTTTAAAAGCAGACATTCCTACTATATTCTTTCCTCCATTTGTATAAAAAGGCGAACCCCATTTAATAGTCTCTTCAACAGGCAATTTTTTTAAGATTGCTCTAAGTGTATTTAATCCTTCACTCCAAGCTTCCTTCTTCTGAATATAATCTGTAACTCTTTGATCCATAACTTATCCTTTATGTGGAGTACTAATCATCCACTGTATTCCATATCTATCAATTAAACTTCCAAATTTTCCGCCCCAAAATACATTTTGAAATGGCATGGTAATCTGTGCACCTTCAACTAGTTTGTTAAAAAATTCTTCTCCTTGTTCTTCACTATCGGCACCAATAGATACATGGTAAGCATTCCCTTTCTGTACAGGTTCATTAAAGACATCAGCCGCTTTTAATTCGGCTCCATTTTCCATACTTAAAGTCATATGCATAATTTTGCTTTCAGTTCCTTTTACAATGTATTGAGGTGGACCATCAGCATATCGCATTACTACAGTAAATTCACCTCCAAAGACTTGTTGATAAAAGTTCATCGCTTCTTCGCAATTTCCATCAAATGATAAATACACATCACATTTCATTATCTGTTATTTTAAGTTTGATATAAAGTTATAGAATTTTAGGCTTTATTTAGAAAGATAATGTTTCTTGATTTTCTCAACATTTTTAATGGATTTTTCAATCCACTCCTCATATAAAACTTCTTTCTCTTTATGAGACAACTCCCAATTTATTTCTGATTTTCGTAGACGAGAGGTTAAGTTTTCAAGAATAATTGCTGCTGCAACTGAGATATTTAAGCTTTCTGTGAATCCTACCATTGGTATTTTCAGATATCCATCTGCATTCTCCAAGGTATAATCTGAAACTCCTTCCTTCTCTACTCCAAAAACAAATGCCGATTTTTTTGAAATGTCAAAATCATGCAGGTAACAAGAATCGTTATGAGGTGTAGTTGCAATAATCTGATATCCTTGCTTTTTTAACTCATCAAAGCATTGAGAAGTGTTATTTGTATCATTATTATATTGATGGAAACTTAGCCATTTTTGTGAACCCTTGGCTACATGTCTAGATACTTTACTAGTGTAAGTGTTTTCTATAACATGAATATCCTGAACTCCAAAAATATCACAACTTCTCACCACTGCACTTGAATTGTGTTGCTGATAAATGTTTTCTAATACAACTGTGAAGTGTCGTGTTCTACTATTTAAAACTTGACGAAAAAGGTTTTTCCTTCTTTCTGTCACATAACCTTCTAAATATGTCAATAAATTTTTATCCATGAAATTGTTTCATTCAAACAAACATACTAAAATTTCTTACTTTTAGAATTGTTATTATTACTATAGTATAAAACAAAATAATGAAGAAACTTGTTGTTTTAACTGGCGCTGGAATGAGCGCAGAAAGTGGTATTAAAACCTTTAGAGACGCAGATGGGCTTTGGGAAGGTCATGATGTGATGGAAGTTGCTACACCTGAAGGTTTTGAAAGAAACCCTGAATTAGTTTTAGAATTTTATAATCAAAGACGCAAGCAGCTTAAAGAAGTGAATCCTAATGAAGCGCACAAAGCTCTTGCAGAGTTAGAAAATCTTTTTCAAGTAACCATTGTTACTCAAAATGTAGATGATTTGCATGAAAGAGCTGGAAGTTCTGAAGTTTTACATCTTCATGGTGAGTTAAGGAAAGTACGTAGTACTCAAGATTCTAATTTAGTATATCATTGGGAAGATGATCTTGTTTTGGGAAATAAATGCAAAAAGGGCTCTCAATTAAGACCTCACATTGTTTGGTTTGGTGAAGCTGTTCCAATGATTGAAAGAGCTATAGAAATTGTAGAAAGAGCCGACATACTCGTAATTATAGGTACTTCTATGCAAGTATATCCTGCGGCAAGTCTTATCCATTATATTCAAAGTAGTGTACCAATATTCTTTATTGATCCAAAACCCAATATCAATCAGAATGATTATCGCAACCTAACAGTTATTGAAGACACAGCTGTTGGTGGGATTAAAACACTGCTTAGGAAGTTAATCGATTAAAATATTCAAACAATTCTCCTTTAGAAATTTGACTTCCTTTTTCAATAAGGTCAAAAAGCTCTTCATTTCTATTTGTTTGATATTCTTTATTTCCTTTAAAGTATTCTACAGAATCGTCTTTAGGATTTTTAAGCAACCATTCATATCCTTCTTTTGACAGTAAATCAACTTCTTTATGTACCTGCACAACAATTCTTGAAATTGATTCTTCCTCTGTCTTAAACAGATTGATTGAATTTTTAGAGAAATGTTCTAAATATTCTATTTTAGATAATACATCTTCCCAAACCAAATCGCTAAACAAATTCAATTCTTCTTCGGCTAACTTTGGATTGGTTTCTTTGATGTTATTCCATTCGTTAACATCAATCTTTTGCGTTGCTAAAAATTGTGCAAACTCATGGTGCAACGACTCAAATTGTTCTTTTGTAAGTTGTCTGTACTTCATAATATGAAACAAAAAAGCCTACCAAATACGGTAGGCTTTTTATTCTAATCGTTAACGATTATTTTTTTTCTGCTACTACTTCAAAAGTAATATCAGCAATTACATCTCTGTGTAATCTTACAGAAGCGTTGTATTTACCTAATCTTTTTACAGAACCTCCAATAACTTTGATAAATTTCTTATCAATTTCAGTTCCAGATTTAGCAATTGCTTCAGCAAGATTGATGTTGTTTACAGAACCAAATAATTTGTCTCCTGTACCAACTTTAGATGCAATCTTAATATCTAATCCTTTGATTGTTTCTGCCAATTTGTTAGCATCTTCAATCAATTTAGCTTCTTTATGAGATTTTTGCTTTAAATTTTCAGCTAATACTTTCTTTGCAGAAGAAGTAGCTAAAACAGCATAACCTTGAGGAATTAAATAGTTTCTACCGTAACCATTCTTAACAGTTACAACATCATCTTTAAATCCTAAATTTTCTACGTCTTGTTTTAATATCAATTCCATAATTCTACTTCTTTAATTATTTCAACATATCACCAACGTAAGGCATTAATGCTAAATGACGAGCTCTTTTGATAGCTTGTGCAACTTTACGTTGATATTTTAATGAAGTTCCTGTTAAACGTCTTGGTAAGATTTTACCTTGTTCGTTTACTAAATACATTAAGAAGTCAGCATCTTTGTAATCGATATACTTAATACCGCTTTTTTTGAAACGACAGTATTTTGCTTCTTTTTTAGTTTCGATGTCAAGCGGAGTCAAGTATCTTACTTCACCTTGCTTGTTTCCTTTTGCTTGTTGTTCAATAGATGATGCCATGTCTTACTTTTTTGATGATTTAACACGTTCTCTTCTTTTTTCAGCCCAAGCTGCAGCGTGCTTGTCTAACTTTACAGTTAAATAACGCATAACGCTGTCGTCTCTTCTGAATTCTAATTCGAATGACGAAATAGCTTCACCAGCTACTTTGTATTCTAATAAGTGATAAAAACCACTCTTTTTCTTTTGGATTGGGTAAGCTAATTTTTTTAAGCCCCAGTCCTCTTTCGAAATCATTTCGGCACCTTTAGAAACCAAATAGTCCTCAAACTTTTGTACTGTTTCCTTTATCTGAGTATCAGATAAAACGGGATTCAAAATGAAAACAGTTTCGTAATGATTCATAATTGTTATTAATTAATGTTTATTTTGAGGGTGCAAATATAGTGACTTTTTTCATTTCAACAATAGGAAAATACTATATAAAACAAAAGGAATCAAAAAGTATATTTTCCTGATTCCTAGTGTTTTTATTTATTGAGAAGATTTACATCACAGGAGTAACCGTGTATCCTGCTTTTCTTAAGAGTTTGATTACGCCATTTTCGCCAGCCAAATGTCCTGCGCCTACACCGAAAAAAGTAGGCTTTTCTTTAGATAATGCCTTTATTTTTGGTATCCAATTTTTATTTCTGTCATCCAATAATTTATCCATATTCTTAGACATATAGCTGTCTGTATCATCACTTATCATCTTAAGCAAGCCGTTAATATCTTCATCTTTATACACTTGCATCATTTTTATGGTATTAGCTTTATCACTAGCAAGATTATCCTTCGCACTTCTTACTAAATCTTTTACCTGTTCTTTATATGGGATTTCATCGAAAACTTTAAGTTGAAATTGAAATGTTTCTAACCCGATTACTTCTTCTTTTTGTTCTTTTGCAATTTTCATTAGCTCTTCTTCTATAGATTCTATAGGGCAGTCTAATAGTGTAGGATAGAAAGAAGCAGACAAGAAAAACGGTTTTACCCTTTCCATCATTTTTACAGACATTCCTAGATTTTTAATAAACAATGAATCAATAAGCTGATATTCTTTATCGTCTACAAAATCTTTGAGCGTTTTGTTATCACTCATAAACATACTTTTCACCATTTGAGATTGCATCTCTGGATCATCCATATCTAATTCTAGGACTAACTGACTTGTTTCATCTAATGCTTTTTTTACTTTATTACTTAAAGTTGCATCACATAAAATGTGCATTGTTCCAAATAAATAAGAGGGTTGCTCTAATCCGTTTCCAGAAATTTTCCAAAGGTTCGAATTCTCTAGTTTTTGACCAAGAACTGATCCTGTAGATACAATCAAAAATCCTAGAGCTAATAAAAAGTGTTTTTTCATGGTTGTAAATTTACAACCATTAGTAGCATCTAATGAAATAATGTTACAAAAAAAACCGAATCTAAAAAGATTCGGCTTTAAATTTAATCTAAATCAAAACGGACACCCATTGAGATATTTCTAGTTTCAGTTCCTTTAAATAAGGGATTCAAATCGTATTTCACATACAAACCACAGCTTCTATAAGCTAGATATGTACTTATTCCGTAGTTGTAAATATTGGTATTAAAACTTCCTCTTTGTAATTCTTCTATTTTTGTACCAGAAGCATTTCTATACTCTAGGTATTGTCTTGTTCCCATTTTAAATCCAACAAAACCTCCAATTCCGAAACGTATAGATCTATTTCTGTAATCTCTAAAAGTTCCGTCATCATATTCTCTGTCCTTCGAAAAATCAAACTCTAAATGCATCGGAAAAGTCATTTGTACATGTCGCAATCTGCTTTCAGATGTTGAGAAAGGAAATGTTTGCAGTTCTGTTTGAGAACCATTTACTACGTGATATTGATTTCCATCTGGTCTTAAATTATTCCATAAAACAGATAGACCATATTTTAAATAGGTTTGTGAAGCTTTCTCAGTTAATCTATACTTAAACGTGAAACCTACTTCATAAAATCTAGATTTCCAGAACTTATAAGGGTTCCCATCTAATGAGGATAGTTTGTGATCTACCAATACATTATTTGCTCCCATAGCAAAAACAAACTGACTGGTTGTTCTTCTGGTCCACCTTCTCTTCCATCTTCTTTTTCTGCGTTCTTGACGTTGATAATAATCCTCATCAGTGAGTCTAAATTGAAAGGTTCTTCCTCCTATAGAGAATGTACTTTCTTCATAGTAACGATCTTCTCCCAAAATTTTTCCATCTATTTTATCTTGTACTAACTGTTGTATTTTTCTCTCTTGAACAGCTACCAAAACTTCTATTTGTTTTGCATGATATTTCGCTGCAGACTTTTTTAATTCATCAGCTTTTGTTTTGGTGATTTTTCCTTCTTCTAATTGAAGATTAATTTCTTTAACCTTCATCTTTAAAGAATCTTTTTGCTGCTGCGTTATCCTATCTATTCTATTTGATATTTTTTTTACTTCGCTTTCAAAGGTTCTTTCCTGTGACATGGCAATAGTTGTACTAAACAACACTAGTATGATTAGTATTCTTTTCATCTTTTTAAATCTTAAATTTTGTTTTTAATTGTTTCTGTTAGCAATGGCGGTAGCTACATCTGAAACTCTTTTTTTGATGAATTGGTAAAAATTATTCTGAAAACTCTCTTCATTTACATCTCGTTCTACTTCTGCGAGGATGGTATTAGCATCTATGGTAAGGCTCGATTTTTTCAATTCTTTCTCAATTAAATTCAAAACCTTCTTTCTATCTATTTTGTACTGAGCGTAGTAAGCTCTTACATCTTCTCTAGAATGTGTTACTGAATATAACAAGGCATCACTATCTACAGTAATTCCTGAAGGTTTTTTCTTTACATTTTTTTCTTTAACAACCACATTCTTCTCTATAGGATTGGTTTGAGTAATATGTGTTTCTTCTTTGTTTAACTCTTTGATTTTTTGTTGAACATCAATTTTTTTAGTCTCTTTTGTTTCTATTGCATCTACTTTCTTAGCAATTGTAGTTTCTGTTTGTACTTCTCTAAAAGATGGAATTGATTTCTTTTGAATAAGTTTTTCTTCTCTTTTTTTTACAACTTGAACTTTGTTTTCTACAATTACATTATTTTCAGAAGGAGTTGTCGTAAATTCTTTGCTTTTATCTATAATAGGTTCTTTTACTTGTTCTTCAACCAACTTATTCTCTGGAATAGATTCTTTATTATTCTTCTCTTGAAGAAAAAAGAACAGAGAAACAATTAACAAAATTGAGGCCGCATAGCCTACGTATAAAAACCAACTTTTCTTTTTCTTCTGTTCAACAACATCAAGTTTAGCAGACAAACGTTCCCAAGCTGAAGCTGAAGGTTGTATCTCTCTACCTTGCAATTTTTCTCTAATCTCTCTATCCAAATTATTTTCCATCATTGCTTATCTGATTCATCTTTATATAATTCTCTTGCAACCACTTTCTAGCTTTAAATAATTGCGATTTTGATGTACTCACAGTAATTCCTAGTTCTTTAGAAATTTCTGCATGTTTATAGCCTTCAATAGCATATAAATTAAACACCATTTTATATCCTTCTGGTAAACCATCAATGAGTTTTTGTATATCTTCAACAGAAGTGTTTTCTAAACTCTCTGTTGCATAATCATTATATACATACTCTTCATCGGTTGTTTTAATAGGATTTTTTTTTCGTAGATATGATAGACATGTATTTACCATAATTCTACGTATCCAGCCTTCAAAACTTCCTTCGTGTTTGAATTTGTGTAAATGAGTAAAGACTTTCAAAAATCCTGACAACATCAATTCTTCAGCATGATGATTGTCTTTTACATACCGTCTGCAGACACCCAACATCTTCGGTGAAAACTCATCAAAAATTTGTTGTTGAGCTTCTCGATTTTGTTGAATCGCTTTTTTAATGGTCGACTTTTGCGATGTATGTAATGGAATAATTTTCAATCCGAATGTTTCGTTTTTACCGCCTTACAAATATAGAGACTACAGCTTTTTAAAAAGGGTTGCTTGTTCATCATTTTTTTTCTGTAGCTTAGTAATCAATTCAACCTTAAAACTTGTCAATCATGAGCAATACAAATAAATCAAGAAGGAAGTTTATTAAGAATTCTTTACTCTTTGGGATTAGTATTCCTCTCATAGGTCAAGGTTTGTACTCTTGTGTTAGCAACAATGATTCCAAAAAACTAAAAATATTAATTCTTGGAGGTACAAGTTTTTTAGGACCACATCAGATAGCTTATGCAATTTCTAGAGGTCATTCTGTAACTACATTTACACGTGGAAAAACAAAATCTACGATACATAAAGAGTTATTTAGTCAAGTAGAACAACTTATTGGAGATAGAGAAGACAACTTAACAGCCTTAAAGAATAGAAGCTGGGATGTTATTATTGACAATTCTGGGAGAAAAACAGAATGGACAAAGAAAACAGCCAATTTACTAAAAGAAAAATCTGGAATTTATCTTTATATCTCTTCTACTGGAGTTCATTTTCCATATTTAAAAGCTGGATTAAATGAAGAATCTGAAGTAGCTCTAAGTGTACCGGAAACCTTACCTAAAGACTATATGAAAATGAGTTATGATTATGGTGTAATGAAAGCCACCTCAGAATTAGAAGCTCAAAAAGCGTTTGGTAAAGATAGAACCATTGTTGTAAGACCTACTTATATGTTTGGCCCTGGAGATTTAACTAATCGGTTTATTCACTGGCCTATCAGATTAGCAAAAGAAGGTGAGATTTTGGTGCCAGGTAGAAAAGAAGATCCCGTTCAATATATCGATGTCAGAGATGTAGCAGAATGGTGTATTCGTTTGGCTGAAAACAAAGCAGCTGGTACTTATGCCGCTGTGGGCCCTGCTCAAAAAGAAACTATCCAAGATTTTGCTAAAAAAGCACAAAAGACATTTGATATACAGAACGAATTGGTTTTTGTGGACGATTATAAATTCCTAGAAGAAAATGGTGTTTACTATATTGTACCTTGGATACTTGAAGATGAGTATGGTTATGGTTCTGCACGTATAGATAATACAAAAGCTAAAGAAAACGGATTGACATTTCGTAACCTAAATACGTCAATTAAAGAAACACATGATTGGTGGTATTCAGATGCGCTTACTCAAGAACTACGTGATAAATTTGAAAAAAACTCACGAGGAGTGTATGCCAGAGAACAAGAGTTATTAAAAAAATGGAAAGAGTTGAATTCTTAATTGGAATTTAGAATTTGTTTTTACTTAAGAAAGCTTTTCATTCGCCATTAAAAATTCATAATTCTAGTAGGCATCCACATCTACAATAAAGCGAATAGGTCTAAAATCAGCCACTGCTTGAAAGGTATTTTTAATCTTAGCTATTTGTTGTTTAGTTTTTCCTAAAGATTGCTTGGGAGGAATTTTAATGACTAAATTTTTGATGTACTGATTTCGTATTCTAGAAACAGCTGGTGCTGAAGGTCCCAATACATTCTCCTGAAATACATTTTGCAAAGCTTTTACCAACCAATTAATACCGGCATCTACTTTTTGGTAGTCTTTATGTTTCAACGTAATCTTAATGAGTCTATAATACGGTGGATAATGAAATTGCCAACGATCTTGTAATTGCTCTTTATACATGGCTGTATAATCTGTCGTAGATACTTGTTGTAAGATTTGATGATAAGGGTTGTAGGTTTGAATCATCACCTTGCCTCTTTTTTGAGAACGCCCTGCCCTACCTGAAACTTGTACCATCAATTGAAAAGCTCTTTCATGAGCTCTAAAATCAGGGAAATTTAACATGGTATCTGCATTAAGAATTCCAACTAAAGAAACATTGTCAAAATCCAGTCCTTTAGATAACATTTGTGTCCCAACTAAAATATCAATCTCTCTAGCTTCAAAAGCGCCTATGATCTTTTGATAACCATATTTTCCTCGTGTTGTATCCAGATCCATCCTTCCTACATTATGATTGGGAAATAGCTCTTTTAATTCTAATTCTATTTGTTCGGTTCCAAAGCCTTTTGTGTCTAACTGATTACTACCGCAAGCTCCACAACTATTAGGCATAGCACGTTGATAATTACAGTAATGACATCGTAATTCATTTTTAAACTTATGAAAAGTTAAACTCACATCGCAATTGGGACATTGAGGGGAAACACCACAAGTTTTGCATTCTACTATTGGAGAAAATCCACGTCTATTCTGAAATAAAATCACTTGCTCTTTTTCATCCAACGCTTCTTGAACTTGTTTGATCAGCGTATCTGAAAAATGTCCATTCATTTCTCGTTTACGATGTTTCTCTTTTATATCGATCAGTTCTATCGTAGGCAATTGAACATTCCCATAACGTCTATTGAGTTCAATAAAGCCATATTTCTTCTCTTGAGCGTTAAAGTAACTTTCTAATGAAGGTGTTGCAGAACCTAATACTATTTTTGCTTGATGCATTGCAGATAGTACTATTGCTGTATCTCTTGCATTGTATCTAGGAGAAGGTTCAAACTGCTTATAAGACGTCTCATGTTCTTCATCAACAACAATTAATCCTAAGTTAGAAAAAGGTAAAAAAATTGACGAGCGTGCTCCTAAAACTATCTGTGCTTTGGGTTTGTTATCTAATACATTATTCCAAACTTCAACCCGTTCGTTCATCGAATACTTAGAATGAAAAACAGAAATTTGATTTCCAAAGTAATTCTGTAATCGAGTAATAATTTGCGTAGTTAAAGCTATTTCTGGTAACAAGAACAAAACTTGTTTTCCTGTATCTAAAACTTCTTGTATTAATTTTGTGTAGACTTCTGTTTTACCAGAGCTTGTAATTCCGTGTAGTAAGGTTACATCTTTATCTTGAAATGAATCTTTAATTTCTTGTAAAGCTGTTTCTTGAAATTCATTGAGTTCTTTTAAAGCATTAGTTTCTCCTTTGTAGGAAATACGATCTGTTTGAATATGATAAAATTCAAAAATTTCTTTGTCTACTAAAGCTTTAATAACCGCTTTAGAAACTCTAGCTTGCTCTTCAAGAGTTTTTGCTTTGATTGGTTTTTTAGAAGTTGCCAACTGAAAATAGCTAAGCACCGCTTCTCGTTGTTTCTTAGCTCTCGATAATTCCTCCAGTAAAGGTTCTAAATAACTTTCATTGCTATACTGTGAATGCAAACGTACATATTTAACCAACTTTGGTTTGTACTGTTCGTAAATCTCTTCTTTGATATAAATTGCAGACTTCTGAATCAATTCATTGATGATAGGCAACACCTTATTTTTCCCTAAAATATCCGAAATTTGATGCACGGTTAATTGAGATTGGTGCTGTAAAGCTTCAAAAATCAGAAACTCGTCATCATTGAGAATTTCTTCATTTTGAAAAGCTTGATTCCTATAAATAATGGTTTCACTTTCCAATAAAAATGCTGAAGGCAAAGCTGCTCTATATACATCGCCCAGCGCGCACATATAATAGTTAGATATCCACTGCCAATGTTTTAATTGAGTTTCATTAACGATTGGTTTTTCATCTAGAATTTGCAGTATGTCTTTGGCTTCATACAATTCAGGAGGGTTTTGATGAATTTCAAACACCAATCCTGTGTACATTTTGGTATTACCAAAAGAAACTGCCACACGCATTCCTTTTTTCACAAAACCAAACTCTGCCTCTGTTACCGAATAGGTAAAGGTTTTCTGAATTGGAATGGGTAATATGACGTCTATGAAATACTGCAAAGTTGTGTTCAAAACTACTGAATTTTCACTACATTGTAACATCTAATTAACTAAACCGAAAATTATGAAAAGGATATCATTCTTACTGATGTTCTTAATCAGTATAGTTTCCTATACACAAACCGATTCAGGTGATTTAGAAGTCTATCTTAATAATATTATTTCCAACATGCCTGGTGACTCTGGAAACGATTATACAATTCCAAGCAATGCAAATTTAACTACTTGGGAAAACTGTATTACTAGCTTACTCTCGGGAGATCTTACTACCGCAAGAACTCATGCAGATGCTGTGAATTATGAAATTGTTTTGTATACAGATACAGCTTTTTCTCCAAGCATTAATAATTATTATGTGTTGAAAGAAAAGAGCAGTCCCACAAACTATTGGGGAACTTATGTTTTTCTTCAAGCAGCTGCTTCTAATGAAATGGTCATACAAGCTCCGCATTCAGATCATGATTTTAACACGGGCAAACAAGCCATCTACAGCTTTGTGCGTCTCCAAAACTTTGCGCTGTTTTTAAATGGTACACATCGTTGTAATCACAATCAGGCATCCACATGTAGCGGTACCACTTCAGTATGTAGTGGTTCTTCAGAAGCATTTAAGGTTTCAGATTTGGCACACAATACAAATTCAGTATTTCAAAAAACTACTGAAGTTATCTATAATACATATTCAACATCAGTTTTTGTTCAATTACATGGATTCACCAAATTGGCTTCAGATCCTTATGTGATCTTGAGTAACGGAACGGATCAGACTCCTTCTGGAACTGATTATGCTTTGGAATTAAAAAATGCCTTATCTAATGAAGATGCAACCCTAACATTTCAAATTGCTCATATCGATAATTGGACGCGTTTGGTAGGATTTACAAATACGCAAGGAAGATACATCAATCAAAGCGCTAATCCCTGTAATTTATCTGCCACTTCTTCAACGGGAAGGTTTGTGCATGTAGAACAAGAAAAAAGTAAATTGAGGCAAGATGCCACTGGTTGGGAAAAAATGCATCAGGCACTGAATACTGTTTTTACAGGAACTGTAAGTGTAGATGATTACGTAAAAATTCAATTTAAAACCGAAAACCCTTTTCAAAATTCTATTGAGTTTTCCGCGGATGGTGTAAAGAGTTTTTCACTGTATTCGTTAGTAGGAAAAGAAATCTATTCACAAATGAATACCGCAAATATTTCAGGCTTCTTTATCAATACAAGTCAACTTCCCCACGGTATATACCTCTTAAAAGTTACTACAGACAAAGGGATTGCAAATAAAAAGTTGATTCGTGAATAGCCTTGATTGGAAAAAACTGGGAAACTACCATACTATTGATGGTCATCAACTTTTTGTTATTGATACGAAAAAGATGCAATCAACCTTGGCCATGCATCATGAAGAATATCGCAAAGATTTTCCTGTGATGGTCTTTTTACATGGATATCCCACTTCTACTTTCGATTACTATAAAGTCTTTCCTGAATTATCTGAACATTATCGTTTGGTTATGCATGATCATTTAGGGTTTGGGTTTTCTGACAAACCCAAAGATGTCTCATATTCCTTAATGGATCAAGCTGATAGAGCCTTAGAGCTCTGGCAAAGCTTGGGATTAAAAAAAGTAACCTTGTTTGCTCATGATTACGGAACTTCTGTAGCTACCGAAATCATTGCAAGGCATAATGCTAGAGAAATTGATCTTGACATTGAACAGTTAATTCTATGCAACGGAAGTATACATATTGAACTATCACAATTAAGAACTATCCAGAAATTATTGAAACATAAGTTCTGGGGAAAATATGTGGCAATGCTTACCAATTATCCCATTTTTAGAAAGAATATGCGAAATATTTATTTCGACAGATCAAAAGTAACTGATCATGAGTTACGAGAAATGTGGAACCTACTTGAGTTAAATGGAGGTAGAAAAGTGATTCATAAACTCACTCAATACATCGCTGAGCGCTATGAATATTGGGATCGTTGGGTTGGTGCTATTCAATATACTCAAATTCCTACGAAGATTATCTGGGCAAAAAATGATCCAATTGCTGTTCCTGAAATTGGTGAATTATTAGCTTCAGAAATTCAAAATAACGAATTGAACTGGATGGAAAACACAGGTCATTTTTTAATGTTGGAGAATCCAAAAGAATGGATCAAACTCATTTTAAAATAGTTGTCATTTCGAAATGAGTTTTATTATAAAATCGATTGAGAATTCTAAAAAAGTAACTGCAAAAAGAATGACATGTTAATTGTCTAATTTCTTCGCCTTCCTTGATCCTTCATACAATTCATATTTGACAAATCGACAATCGAGATCTGCATTTTTTAATTCAATGCGCTTAGAAGTACGTAATCCTACATGTTTTAATGCTTGGATGTCAGAAGTAATCATCCATGCTGTTGATCCTGAATAGTTATGTTTTAAGGTATCCCCTATTTTTCTATAAAATTCTTCAACATCTATATTCAACCGTTCACCATATGGTGGATTGAATAAAATGGTAGTGTTTCCAAATACTTCTTTTGTGGAGTTGAAAAAGTTAACATGATGAACTCCAATAAACTCTTCTAAATTGGCATTGATAATATTTTGCTGCGCTTTCCTCACAGCCGACGGAGCTTTATCAAATCCCATAATTTTAAAGTGAGAACTTCGAATTTTCTTCAATAAAGAATCTTGAATGATAAAATACAAATCTTCATCATAATCTTTCCAATTTTCAAAAGCGAAATGTTTTCTATTGATATTGGCAGGAATACGATTAGCTACCATTGCTGCTTCAATTAAAATAGTTCCAGAACCACACATTGGGTCAATAAAATTCTCATCTCCTGTATAGCCTGAGAGTAAAACTAATCCCGCTGCCAATACTTCGTTGATTGGTGCAATATTGGTAGCACTTCTATATCCGCGCTTGTGCAAGGAATCTCCTGAAGAATCTAGAGAAATGGTACACCAATCTTTTTGAATGTGTACATGAATCTTAACATCAGGATATTTTAAATCTACATTGGGACGTTTGCTGTATTTATGGCGGAAATAATCGGCAATAGCATCTTTAGATTTTAAAGAGATATAATGCGAATTAGAAGTAAAATTCTTGGAATTCACTACAGCTCCAATAGCAAAAGTTCCCTCTACATCAAGATACTTTTCCCATTTGATCTTCTGAATAGCCTCATACAAATCTTCTTCATCATAAACTTTACAAGTTTTAATTGGCTTTAGGATACGAATCGCAGTACGTAAAGCAATATTAGCTTTGTAAAGAAATCCTTTATCTCCACGAAAAGAAACACTTCTTATAGACTCTTTGATGTCTTTAGCTCCTAATTTTCGTAATTCATCAGCTAATACTCCTTCTAAACCTTTTAAAGTAGTGGCCGTCATTTTAAAATCTTGATTCATGTAAGATAATTTGCTCTGCAAAAGTACACTTTATTAAAGAAGAAAGAAGAAAAGATCAAAGGAGAAAAGAGAAAAGGACAAAGAGAAAGGAATAATGATTGCAAGAAATAAGAAAAGGAATTCCTTTTTATGGAATCATTGTAAGAAAAACGTACTTTTGCGTACTTACAATTATGGAAAAAACTGACTGGTTTACATCTTGGTTCAATTCACCTTACTATCACATTCTCTATCAACATAGGAATGACCAAGATGCACAGCTCTTTATGCAAAATATCAGTCGATTTCTACAGCTTAAAAAAGAAGCACATATTCTAGATTTGCCTTGTGGCAAAGGAAGACATGCTCGTTATCTTAATTCATTAGGCTATAAAGTTACTGGTGGAGATTTATCTGAAAATAGTATTGCTTACGCGAAGCAATTTGAGAATGATCAATTGAGCTTTAAAGTAAAAGATATGCGCGAAGCTTTCCGATTGCGATACGATGCCATCTTTAATTTATTTACCAGCTTTGGTTATTTTGAAAATGATACTGAAGAAATTCAGGTGTTAAAAAACATGAAACAAGGATTGAAAGAAGGTGGCGTCTTGGTTTTAGATTTTTTAAATGTGATGAATGTGAGGGATCATTTGGTATCCTCAGAAGTTAAAGATATTGATGGAATTACTTTTCACATTACCAGAGAAATCAAAGATGGATTTATTTTAAAACACATTTCTTTTCAAGATAAAGGACAAGACTACTCTTTTAAAGAACAGGTAAAGTATTTAGATTTACAAAAATTTCAAGAGTATTTTAAAGCTGCAAATTTAGAAATAGAACATATCTTTGGTGATTATGAACTTTCTGAATACAACGAGAAAAACTCAGAACGATTAATTTTGGTAGCTAGATGACATATGCTTTTCTCATAGGATCTGTTTTAATTGGTGTTTTATTAGTCTTACTTCTAAAACCTAACAAAAAAATTACCCAACTCTTATTGGCGTTTAGTGGTGCTTACCTCTTATCGGTAACCATTTTACACTTGTTACCTGATGTATACGGTCATGCTGAGGATACTAAAATGGTAGGTATTTGTATTCTTTTAGGAATAGTCTTGCAATCTGTCCTAGAGTCTTTCTCTAAAGGTGCTGAACACGGACATATCCATTTTCATACGGATGGAAAAACATTTCCTACACTGTTGTTTGTTAGTTTGAGTTTACATGCTTTTTCTGAAGGTTTGCCAATTCACCATGCTGGAGAAAATCTGTTATGGGCTATTGTGGTACATAAAATCCCAATTGCTGTGGTATTGACTTCCTTCTTAGTCAATTCAAATTTCTCAAAAACAAAGATTTTTATCTTTTTAGCTGTCTTTGGTTTGATGAGTCCTTTAGGTGTTTTACTTTCAGAAGAACTTATGTTGTTTGAAAAATACATCATGGAAATCACGGCAGTGATTATTGGAGTATTCTTACACATCTCTACCATCATTTTATTTGAAAGTACCGAGAATCACAAGTTCAATCTTACAAAGTTCCTAGCGATTTTAGCGGGTATTTTACTAACGATCTTTACGTTATAAACTACTTCTACGGAAAGTAAGCCTTAGTCATTACTCTTTTCTCTTTAGTCCTTTCTTCTTTCTCTTTTTAAAATAACTACCTACTGTTAAGGATTTGTAAATACCTAGTTGTAGGGATGATTCTCAATATCTAAAAGCCTGAGATTTGACATATATCAATCATAAAGCATTTCTTATGGCAAATTCAAAACAACTTAATAAGATATCTATTGCAGGTATGATTTTATTCATCTTAGTAATGTGTATTTCTAAATTCCTTGATATAGATATGGAAGACGATTTTTTCTGGTTTTTAAGAATACTAACGGCTTTATCAGCGGCTGCTATTAGTACTTCAATTCCAGGAGAATTAAAGGTGGAAACTTTTGAAGATAAAAGTGGAAAACGTATTGTCAAAAACTTTGCGGATAAGTTTCCAAAAATTACAGCATCAGGAGCAATAGCTGTATTTGTATTAGTTTACCTTTTAGAACCTATTGATTTCAACAGTTTAAATTCTTGATTTTAAAACTTAAGAAAGATGTATAATAACACAGAAGCGAATAATTTAGTCGATTCACTTGCAGAAAAGTTATCAAGAAAATTTAATTACTCTTTTTATGTAGCAAAGATTATAAATAAACCAGAAGAAAGTATTAATCAGTTTGAATTAGAAGTCTGTTTTAACGAACTAGATAAATCTTTTGTTGATAAGTCATTAACTGATATATGTGATAAGTTTCAAAATACTCATAATATAAAAGTAAAAGTTAATTATTATCAAGAACCACATGATTTGGATGAACAAATTCAAAAAAGTATTAAGAAAGATTTTGATAATGAGGAAAATCTAGAGACAATAGTTGCCGGAGGTGGAGGAATAGCAATTGATCCTAGTAACAATTATGATAGAACTTTAGGAATTATTTTTTCTGACCAAAACGGTTCTAAAAAATATGGTATTACTTGTGAACATGGTAATTTGAAGTTATACCAAAAACTAAGATACGCTAGAAGAAAATTAAAAAGACCTAATCCATTGATAGGAGAGATAATTTATCAAAACTGTGAACTAGATTATTCAATAATTGATTTGTATGAATTACCTAATCCTTACACATATGAAAAATTCATTATTGACATTAATGATGCTATTAATTTTGAAGAGAGATTAAACTTAAAAAAAGATGATCCTGTCTTAAAGTACGGTAATAAAACAAGCTTAACAAAAAGTAAAATATATTCTGACTATTCATCATTCAAGATTAAAGATGATAAGCTAAGGAAGTCTTTCATTTTGGTAGACAATTATAAACTAAGGTTCTCGAAAGAAGGTGATTCAGGTTCTGTCGTACTAACTCAAATTAATAACAAAAAGTATGCTATTGGTCTCATTAGTTTCCATTCAAATGGTAAATTACATGTGTCTCCAATTACAAAAATTTCCAATCACTTAGAAAAAAATAGCAAAGAAAAAATTAGAATTATTAACAATAAAAAATAATAAAATTATGAATCCAGAAAACACATTTAACGCACCAGATGGTGACAGACATTTGAGATTTGAATTGAATTCAAAACATTTTCATCCTTTATCTTTTAACAGAAGATATGGAACTTCTTTTTCAATACTAGGAAAAGTTACTACAAAAACTGCTATAATTAACGGCAAAGAAGAAATTGTGATTGACGAAGTAAAATTACGATATCATAGAATATATGGTCTGCTAAACTTTTCAATAAATCAGGTTCTAAAGGTCACACGTGATTATGTATCTCCTGCAGGAGGCGAAGGAATCATTATTCATATTCAATTGAGAGCATTTAACAATAGAGAGTTAGAAGAGACCAATTATATTGTTCCGAATAATGTTGTTGTGAAAAAAATAAAACACACTAATCCTACTGCTCCAAATTGTGAGAAAGAAAGGTATGATGATATTATTCATCTTTCAATTGATGATGAAGAAATATTAAATTTTGATGAAAATGACGATATTTACTGGAATGAAAAACAAACAAGTCATGATCAAATTGATATTTGTGTCAACAATTTAATACCTTGATAAAGTTTAAACTATTAATATACTCTCTCTCTCTATTTTTAATTCAGGTTCATGCCCAGAGTTATCAAAAAACACTCTCGCAAATAGATTCTGTATTAATAGATATAAAACTGGATCGGCTACAAAAAGCTGATTCAGTTTTAGCACTTCTAGACTTGCCGTCTGATTTTAAAAAAGTAATCCAGTGGCAAATTGATTTTAAAAAAAATGGTAGACCGAGTTCCTTGATTTTTGAAAACAATAAAGTCCCTAAATATCTTTCATCAAAATACATTTCTTTAAAAAAAATCACACTAGGAGATTACCTAGTAAATAAAGAATTAGAATTTGGAAAGGCATATAAATTATTCTTTGAAGCAAAAGAAATTGCAAAAAAAAATAACGATAGAATATTACTTTGTGAAGCTTTAAAAAGAATTATCAGGTTTGACCTTGAAAAAGCTGATATGATAGATTTGATTTATGATGAAATTGTAGATTTAAAAAAGTATGCCTACGATGATTATGAAGATGCTTATCAAAAATTTCTTAACCTTAGACATGAACATCTTGTTTATTCAGAAAGAAAAAGAAAAGAATATAAAAATATTGATAAATCTTATGATAGTATACCCGATAGTTTAAACATTGTAAATCGTATGATTAAACTTGAAAAAAGTTTAAAAAGTAAAAAGCTTTCTTTCGTAAGAGGTAGGTTACAACAATACATTGGGACTCTTCAAACATTTTACAGATCTAATAAAGAACAATCAGATATCTACTATAAAAAAGCAATTAATAGTTACAAAACTTTTGATAATTACTATAATCAAAGTTTTTTATTTGGTGTAAGAATAAATTTGTCAGCTAATCAATTTAGAAGAAAGAATTACAAAGTTTCTATCGACAGTATTAATGAAATTTTTAATAAGCATCATCATAAGATTCCAGGTTTTAAAATACATGAAAAAGAAGTTGTATATCGTATACTAGCTAGTTCATATTTTTATCTTAAAGAAGATCGATTAGCTTATCAAAAACTAAGTCTAGCCTATATTGAGAGAAAAGAAAATTATCTAAGGAGAAGAAATTTAATTTTTGCCATCATTTCGAAAAGATATAAAGAAGAAGAAAATTTAAAAACTATAACTCTAAAGCGAATTGAAAATAACCTTCTATATTTCATTTCAGCAATCATATTATTAATAGGTTATTTCATTATACAAAACTCAAATAAAAAACGTCTTCTGGCACTCCAAGAAAAAGAACTCGAAACTCAAAAGAATCTAACACTAATCAAAGAACAAGAAATTACGACCATCAATGCGATAGTTGAAGGTCAAGAAAAAGAACGAAAACGTGTTGCGGAAGATTTGCATGATAATTTAGGAAGCGTGATCGCTACCTTAAAATTGCATTTTGATAATCTACGCATCAACAGAGAAAAGAAAAAGATCGATCAAGAAACTTTGTTTGATAAAACCGAAAGTCTGATTGATGAAGCCTACAAAAAAGTTAGAAGTATTGCCCATGCTAAAAATGCAGGTGTCATTGCCAATCAAGGTCTCTTAATAGCTGTGGAATTGATGGCAGAAAAAATATCTTCTGCGAACACAACACAAATTCAGGTGGTTCATAGTGGTTTGGATAAGCCTCTAGACAATAGTTTGGAAATTTCCTTGTTTCGTATTGTGCAAGAACTAACAACCAATATCATCAAACATGCTAAGGCTTCTCATGCTACTATTGGATTGAACCAACATGAAAATGGTATCAATATTATGATAGAAGACGATGGAAAAGGGATGGATATTACACAAATTGATCTAAACAAAGGAATGGGCTTGCATTCTATTCAAACTCGAGTAGAGCATTTGCAAGGTGATTTTACCATTGACTCCACTCCTACCAAAGGAACTACGATTATTATCAATGTCCCCACTTGAGATTTAATTTCACTGAAACTTAGGATTCCTCTACTACGTCTATCTACCGCCAGGCAGGCTCGAAATGACAAATACCTATTCGAAGGGATTTTCAAAAAGAAATTCTTTTGTAGATTTAACTATGCTAATTAAAAGATTAAGTCATATGATAACCCTTGCCATTGCAGAAGATCATCAAATGCTTATTGATGGAGTGAAAGCCTTCTTTGAATATGATGAAGAAGTCAATATTATTGGAACTGTCAATAACGGACAAGATTTGATAAAACTCGTTTCCTTAAAACAACCTAAGTTGGTCATTACCGACATACGTATGCCTATTATGGATGGTATTCAAGCCACTAAACTCATAAAGCAACAATTTCCTCATATTCGTGTGTTGGCCATGACCATGTTTGATCAACCAGATGCTATTAAACAAATGCTAGATGCTGGAGCTACAGGATATATTTTAAAGAATTCTGGAATTAAAATGTTATCCAAAGCTATTGTCACAGTGGCCAATGGAGAAACCTTCTTTGATCCAAATGTGGCTTTTAATTTTATGAATGATTACATAGAGGATAATGTCAAAATTGGCAAAACAGATAAAGTAGTACTATCAAATAGGGAAAAAGAAATTTTACATTTGATTGCTAACGGAAAAACGTCTAAAGAAATTGCTAACGAACTCTTTATTGCTAAAACTACGGTAGACACGCATCGTAAAAATATGATTCGTAAACTACAGTTAAATAGTGGTAATGAGTTGATTAAGTATGCTATTGACAAAAAGTATCAGTTCTAAATTTACCTACCGATAGGGATGTTATAGCCTTTCTTTCTATTCTAAGTTTGACATAAAATCATTAAAAGCTTAGAATTATGAAAGTTAAATTACTATTAATCACCGTAGTCTTTTCTATTTGTTCACTGAACTCGCAAAATAATAAATTATACTACTTCCAAAAAGATAATCTTAAAATTGAAACTGTTAAATCAGAGCAAGCAGAAATTGAAATTACGTATCAAAAAAAAAGGAATAAAGATGGAGGAATTCAATCTTTCGATGGTGGGACAATAATAAATGTTCTTGCTCCAAAATTACTTGAGGAACTTTCTAGGTTAATTTATAATCCAAAAAAATATATATTCTCTTCAAGTAATAAATATAAATTTATCAGACCAGATAGTATTGGGGTATTCAGTGACATAAAAACCCTAAAATATACCCGTGTAGGCTCAATTTCAAAAGAGAAAAGGGATACATTAATGGTAGCTCATTTCTCCACTAAAAATATATCAGCTGGAGACAATGTATTCGGAGCCGTTGGTTTTACCTTACTAAAATTAGACTCAATAATTTATAAAAGGAGTAGGAGTAAAATTACAAAAAGAAGAAATTCAGTTAATTTAATCATTGAGGCTGAAATTGAATACTTTAACTTTCTTGGTGAGAAGAAAATAATGGCCTTAAATCCTATACAAATCAACAATATAAAACCAGATATATCTAATAAATATAAAAGTGTTAAAAAGAACTCTTGGGCAATTCCTAACTCAATTTTTCCAAGCACAATTTTTATTGAAATCACTGAGGTAAACTCGCATAAAAAAGCAATGGACAAATGGCGAAAATTATATGAAGACAATAAAGATAAAATTGTAGAAAAAATCATTGAAAATATAACCAACTAAAAAAAACCGACTTTACAGTCGGTTTTTTAGTTTTTAATTCGCCACTTCAGAAATAAACTTGATACGCATAAGTCGGAGTTCTTCGTCGTCATAATCGCCATCAAATTCATCCATAGCGTCTTGTATTTTGTCGGATTCAGCTTCCATAAAATATTCGAAAATCTCTTCTTGCTGATCTTCATCAACCAAATCTTCAATGGCATAATCTATATTAAGCTTCGTTCCAGAATAGACGATGGCCTCCATTTCTTTAATCAATTGAGGCATTTCCAAACCTTTTGATCTGGCTATATCCATTAAAGGAAGTTTTCTATCAGTATTCTGAATGATGTATAATTTCAATCCTGAGTTAACTCCAGTACTTTTTACAATCAAATCGTCGGGTCTCATGATATCATTATCGTCTACATATTTTTCTATAAGAGTTAAAAATTCTTTTCCGAACTTTCTTGCTTTCCCTTCACCAACACCATGAACTTTAGACAATTCATCCATTGTAATTGGATATTTTAATGCCATATCGTCTAACGAAGGGTCTTGAAAAACAGCAAAAGGTGGTACTCCTTGTTTAACAGCTACTTTCTTACGTAAATCCTTCAATATTTTTACAAGATTTTCATCAGCAGCGGCTCCAGAACTCTTCGTATTTGTAATTATATCAGAAGAATCCTCTTGTGAATACACATGATCTTCTGTCATCATAAAAGATGTAGGATTTGAAATAAAATTCAATCCGGCATCAGTTAACTTAATTACACCATATTGCTCTATCTCTTTTCTTATAAAGTTGACTACCAAAACTTGACGCAATAAGGCCATCCAATAAGCACCCTCTTTTTCATTTCCACATCCAAAGAAGGGTTGTAAATGAGTTTTGTGAGAATTCAACATGGCATTCTCCTTCCCTATTAAGGTATTCACAACTTCTTTCGATTTGTATTTTTCTTTGGTGTCTCTTACAATTGACAGTAGTTTTACTACATCATCTTTGGCTTCATTTTTTTTCTTAGGATTTCTAGTATTGTCATCCATATCTGCACCTTCACCGTTTACTTCATCAAACTCTTCGCCAAAATAATGCAATAAATACTTTCTTCGAGACATAGATGTTTCTGCATATCCAACAACTTCTTGCAATAATGCATGTCCTATTTCTTGTTCGGCTACTGGCTTACTTGCCATGAATTTTTCGAGCTTTTCTATGTCTTTATAAGCATAAAAAGCTAAACAATAGCCTTCTCCATCATCACGTCCCGCTCTTCCAGTTTCTTGATAATAGCTTTCCAAGCTTTTTGGAATATCATGATGAATTACATAACGAACATCAGGTTTGTCTATTCCCATTCCAAAAGCAATGGTAGCCACAACAACATCACAATCTTCCATCAAAAACATGTCTTGATGTTTTGCTCTTGTTTTAGCATCTAAACCGGCATGGTAAGGAACTGCTTTGATTCCGTTTACCTGTAAAATTTGTGCAATCTCTTCAACCTTTTTTCTACTAAGGCAATAAATAATTCCAGATTTGCCTGTTCGTTGCTTAACAAAACGAATAATATCTTTTTCAACATCCTTTGTTTTTGGTCGAACCTCATAAAATAAATTCGCACGGTTAAATGATGCTTTAAAGGTTTTAGCATCAGAAATTCCCAATGTCTTTAGAATATCTTCTTGTACTTTTTCTGTTGCGGTTGCTGTTAAGCCGATCACAGGAACATTATCTATTTTCTTAATGATATTCTTTAAGTTTCTGTATTCAGGTCTAAAATCGTGTCCCCATTCAGAAATACAATGAGCTTCATCAATAGCTACGAAAGATATTTTCTGTTCTTTTAGAAAATCTACATATTCTTCTTTTATCAAAGATTCAGGAGCAACATATAACAGTTTTGTGATACCAGTTGAAATATCTGACATAACTTGTTGAACTTCTGATTTATTTAAGGAAGAATTTAAAACGTGGGCAATTCCGCGGTTTTCTGAAATTCCGCGTAAAGCATCCACTTGGTTTTTCATTAAGGCAATAAGCGGAGAGATTACAATGGCTGTTCCATCTTTCATTAATGCTGGCAATTGATAGCACAATGATTTTCCTCCACCTGTTGGCATGATCACAAATGTGTCATTGCCTTCAAGAATGCTTTTGATAACATCCTCTTGCAAGCCTTTAAATTGACTAAATCCAAAAAACTTTTTTAAAGAAGCGTAAATATCCATTTATAAATTTTTCATCTTAAACTTGTCATCTTCTCTACAGAACGACAATCCGTTTACAAATGTTTGGGGTCTATGAATTTTGTAGTAAATTTGTCTAATATTTTTATTACTTAAATATATAACTTTTTTTATTACAGATAAAAATAAATCAGTCTTTGGGAGATTTAAAAAATATCACTGCAATTGCTAAGGAAACTATTCTTTCAGAAAGCAATGCTATAGCTAATTTAACGAATTTAATTAATTCAGATTTTGAAAAAGCTGTTAAATTCATATTAAACTCAAACGGTAGAGTTGTTGTTACCGGAATAGGTAAAAGTGCTAACATTGCTACTAAGATTGTAGCAACATTTAATTCAACTGGAACTCCGGCTATTTTTATGCATGCTGCAGATGCAATTCATGGTGATTTAGGAATTATTCAAAAAGATGATGTAGTTATTTGTATTTCTAAAAGTGGAAACACTCCTGAAATCAAGGTTTTGGTTCCATTGATAAAAAATTCTGAGAACAAAATTATTGCTATCACCGGAAATGCTGATTCATTTTTAGGGAAACAAGCCGATTTTACTTTAAACACTTATGTAGAAAAAGAAGCCTGTCCTAACAACCTTGCTCCTACTACGAGTACAACTGCTCAATTAGTTATGGGAGATGCATTGGCAGTATGTCTACTTAAAATGAAAGGGTTTACAAGTAATGATTTTGCTAAATACCACCCTGGAGGAGCCTTAGGAAAGAAATTATATTTGCGTGTTTTTGATTTAATTAAAAACAATGAAAAACCTCAAGTAAACCTTTCTACACCTGTTGCTAATGTGATTGTGGAGATCACTGAAAAAAGACTAGGAGTTACAGCTGTTTTAGATAATGATGATACTATTGTAGGGATTATTACTGATGGAGATATACGACGAATGTTAAGTAAGTCTTCTGACATAAGTAGTTTAACAGCCAAAGACATCATGGGAACACATCCTAAAACAATTTCTGAAAGTGCAATGGCTGTTGAAGCATTAGATACTTTAGAAAATAATAACATTACACAAATTTTGGTAACTGATGACAATCAAAAATATATTGGTGTTGTTCACTTACACGATTTACTAAAAGAAGGAATTTTTTAGATGGGAGAAGAAAAAGAAATGTCCTTTTTGGCTCATCTTGAAGAACTAAGATGGCATTTGGTAAGAAGTGTAGTTGCAATTTTAATTGTGGCTATTGTTCTATTTACTTTCATAGGATATGTTTATGAGGACTTTTTATTAGCTCATTTAAAGCCAGACTTTATTACTTACCGTTTGTTTTGTGATCTCTTTACCTATTTTGGAATGGAAAGTGACTTTTGCAATGTAAGCTTAGATAACAACTTAATAGCCATAAAAGTTACGCAGCAATTAATGGACTCTATTTGGACTTCTTTCATCTTAGGTATCATTATTACCTTTCCATATATCTTATGGGAAATATGGAGATTTATCTCTCCTGGATTGCATGAAAAGGAATTGAAAAAATCTAGAGGCTTTATTTTTATTGCCTCGCTCCTATTCTTTATTGGTGTGCTGTTTAGCTATTATGTAATTGCTCCAGTTTCTATTAATTTCTTATATAACTATCAAATTACACCTCTTATTGAGAATCAGTTTACGATGGATTCACATGTAGGATTGGTGACAAATATGTTATTAGGTGTTTCTATTATGTTTGAATTACCTGTAATTATCTATTTTCTAACTAAAATTGGATTGATCACTCCAAAATTTTTAAAGAGATATAGAAAACATGCATTGGTCGTTGTATTAATATTAGCCGCCATCATTACTCCTCCTGATGTTGCAAGCCAGGTAATTGTTGCAATTCCAGTATTGGTATTGTATGAAATAAGTATTAAAGTTTCTCGTAGAGTTATTAAAAGACAGCAAAAAAATGCCAACAAATACTAAAGTTCAAGAGTTCAATGAATATCGTTCAAAAATGAACGACAAAATTTTAAATGGAGATCATAAGATCATCAAAAGAATTTTCAATTTAGATACCAATGCCTATAAAGAAGGTCATTTACCTGTAAAAACAAAAGAGTTGTTAGGTTTAGTTGCCTCTGCTGTATTACGCTGCGATGATTGTATTGCTTATCATTTAGAAACTTGTTATAAAGAAGGAGTAACGAAAGAAGAAATGATGGAGACTATGTCTATTGCAACTTTAGTTGGTGGAACTATTGTTATTCCACATTTACGAAGAGCCTATGAATTCTGGGAAGCTCTTGAAGAAAGTGATTTATAAGTATTTTAAGAGAATCGTTCATTTCTATTCCTATATTTGATACATGATTTTACGAGCTGATAATATTCAAAAAACCTACGGTAGCAGACAAGTTGTAAAAGGAATCTCTTTAGAGGTTCAACAAGGAGAGATTATTGGTTTGCTAGGACCAAACGGTGCTGGTAAAACAACTTCCTTCTATATGATTGTAGGAATGATCAAACCCAATGGTGGTCAAATTTTCTTGAATGATGAGGACATTACTACTTACCCTATGTACAAAAGAGCTAAAAAGGGAATTGGATATTTGGCGCAAGAAGCATCTGTATTTAGAAAACTGTCTGTAGAAGACAACATCATGTCTGTTCTACAATTTACTGACCTTTCTAAGAAAGAACAAAAGATGAAATTAGAATCTTTGATTGAAGAGTTCAATATTGGGCATGTTCGTAAAAACAGAGGTGACTTACTTTCTGGTGGTGAACGCAGAAGAACAGAAATTGCCCGTTGTTTGGCTTCTGATCCTAATTTTATTTTATTGGATGAACCTTTTGCAGGTGTAGATCCTATTGCTGTTGAAGATATTCAAAGTATTGTAGCTCATCTTAAAGATAGAAATATCGGTATTTTAATTACCGATCATGATGTACAAGCTACATTAGCAATTACCGATAGAACCTATTTAATGTATCAAGGAGGAATCTTAAAAGAAGGAGTTCCAAAAGATCTTGCCGAAGATGAATTGGTTCGTAAAGTGTATTTAGGAAAAGACTTCGAATTGAAAGAGAAAACGTTCTAACTCTCTTTTGCCTTCATATTATTTAGTATTGATAATAGAATATACACTAGTATAATTAAAGGAACTGCTAAAAACTTTAGTGTTATAATCATACCTGCTGAGGATAAAATTAGCACATATTTCATTGCATTTTCTTTCCATCCAAAAGTTTTGAATTTTAAGGAGAACAAAGGCAAGTTAGCATTCATGAGATAACTAAGCACCAAGGTAACTCCAATTAAAAAGTAATTGTTTTTAATTAATTCACTAACAAATTCGATATTAGTACTCATTTCTACCAATGGTAATGCAACAACAAACAAACTCATTGCTGGTGTAGGTAAGCCTATAAATGATTCTGATTGACGTGTATCTATATTAAACTTAGCCAAACGATAACAAGCAGCCAGTGTTAATGCAAATCCTACAAATGATAGATAATAATTAGTATCCTCATTATTTAAAAAGCTTAAGGTTACATCTGCATGATTTGAAAAAAACTGTTCATTAATAAACCTTGATTTATTGATTAAAGTAAACATTACAATTCCTGGAACAACGCCGCTAGTAACCATATCGGCTAAAGAATCTAATTGTTTTCCTAATTCTCCGGTAACACCTAAAACTCTAGCCAAAAAGCCATCAAAAAAATCCAACACAATTCCTATCAATACAAATAGTGCAACGTATTCAAATATTCCAATCACTGCATAAATTGTAGCAAGTGTTCCACAAAAAAGATTACCAAGCGTAAATAAATTAGGAATGTGTTTTTTGATATTCATAGTATCTAAATCAGCCACTAAAATAGTAAATCCTTTGAGTGTGTTTTTAAAATCCTGATTTTTTCAGCATATTTGTTTACACAATTGCTAGATAATCACAATAAATGCCCATATTAGAATCAGACTTCATCCCTTCTCTACCGTTTAGAAATGGTCATCTAAACACAGTATATCGTCCTTTATTTATGAAGGAAAAACATGCTTATGATAGAGTAAGAATAGATACTTGGGATTATGACTTTATTGATCTAGATTTCTCCAAAGTTGGTTCTAACACACTAGTTATCTTAATTCATGGTTTAGAAGGAAGTTCAGAATCTAAATACATTCTTTCTGCTGCTACAGAAATCAATAAGATTGGCTTTGATACTGTTTCTTTTAATCTTAGAGGTTGCAGTGGTGAAGACAATAGGTTATTACAAACTTATCACAGCGGAAAAACAGAAGATGTAGATTTTGTGGTGAAGTATTTGCTCGATAATTACAACTATGAAAAAATAATGATTGTTGGATACAGTTTGGGAGGTAACTTAACTTTAAAATATCTAGGAGAATACGCCGATCATATTTCTGAAAAAGTTGCTTGCGGAATTGCCGTTTCAGTACCCGTAGATTTAGCATCTTCAGGAAGGCTTATGGCCAAACTCAAGAACAAAATATACATGGAAGAATTTCTTAAAACTTTACGATTGAAGGTTTTAGAGAAAGCTCACAAGTTTCCCGATTATCAATTAGATAAGGACAAACTCTTTAAAGCAAAGGCCTTTAAAGATTTTGATGAATTGTACACCGTTCCTGTTTTTGGATTTGATAGCCCTGAAGACTATTGGGAAAAAGCAAGCTCAAAACCCTATCTGTCTAAGATTAAAAAGCCTTGTTTATTAATTACGTCATTAGATGACCCCTTTTTGTCTGATGAATGTTATCCGTATAAAGAAGCAGAAAACTCCCAATATTTTCATTTACTAGTAACAAAATATGGTGGACATGTAGGTTTTATTTCTGGTTTTAGACAACAAGACAATAGATGGTTAGAACATAAAATCATTCATTTTTTGAAGGACTACACCTAGTTGATACAATATCTCTCCTATTCTCAAGTTATTTCAATATTATATTAGATATTTGCGAAAAGAACTCATTCCGTTGAAAAAAATACTGCTTTTACTCTTATTTATTTTCTCATTCACTGCGAATGCTCAAACGGTTAGAAACTATTCTAACGAGTTTTTAAATATTGGAGTTGATGCCGCTGCTTTAGGGATGAGTAAATCTGTAGTAGCCACTACAAGTGATGTAAATTCGGTCTATTGGAATCCTGCTGGACTTGTGAATATTGAAGATTATCAAGGTTCTATAATGTATGCCTCCTATTTTGCTGGTATTGCTACATACAATTATGCAGCGTTTGCTATGCCAATTGACAAAAAAAGCGCTTTAGGAGTATCTATTATCCGATTTGGAGTTGATGACATTTTAAATACAACCGAATTAATTGACAGTCAAGGAAATATAGATTTTAATCGTATCAGTTTATTTTCTGCAGCAGATTATGCATTAAGTGTTTCTTATGCTAAGAACCTAATTTTTAAAGATTTGTATTTAGGTGTGAACGCAAAAGTGGTAAGAAGAACCATTGGTAAGTTTGCTAATTCTTGGGGATTTGGATTTGATGCAGGTATTCAATACGAAAAAAGTGGGTGGAAATTTGGTTTGATGATACGAGATATAACCACAACTTTTAATATTTGGAGTATTGATGAAGATGCTTTTGCTACAATACAAGGAGCAATTCCTGGTCAAAATCAAGAACTTCCAGAAACTACAGAAATAACGAAACCTAAAGTGCAATTTGGAATGGCTAAGAAGTTTTCTATTGGACGTTCTTTTCATTTACTATCAGAGTTTGACTTGAATTTACGTTTTGCCAGAACAAATGATATTATCTCTACAGGTTTTGGAAGCATAGATCCTGCTTTAGGGTTTCAACTCGATTATGAAAATTTTGTTTTTTTACGTGCAGGTGTTGGTAATTTTCAAAAAACTACTGAGTTTGATGGAAGCAAAAGTATATCGCTACAACCCAACTTTGGTGTTGGATTTACCTATAAAGGAATTCAAGTAGATTATGCACTAACCAATATTGGAAGTATTGGAAACGCATTATTTTCGAATATTTTTTCAGTAAAAATTGATTACAGTTTCTTTAGAAGATAGTTTATGAGAAAAATTTACTTTATTCTTTTTTTATTTTTTATTTCATTTCAAAATCTTAATTCGCAGAGTTTACAACTCTCTGTGTATTCTGAAGTAAGTATTATTACTGTTGGACCAGGAAATGAATTCTTTGAAACATTTGGTCATAGTGCCATTAGAATTAAAGATCCTGTTTTAAATTTTGATCTTGTTTACAATTATGGGATGTTTAATTTTAATCAACCTAATTTCTACGCCAACTTTGCAAAAGGAAGACTTTTGTATAGATTAGGAAGATACCCATTTCATATTTTCGTTAAGAACAATAATAAAGATCATCGATGGATTAAGCAACAAGTTCTAGATCTAAATCAACAAGAAAAACAAGCTTTTTTTCAATTTTTAGAGAACAATGCTTTGCCACAAAATGCTGATTATTACTATGATCCTTATTTTGATAATTGCGCAACCAAATTAAGGGATATTACCAAAGAAATTTTAGGAAATCGCGTTCAGTTCCCTGATGATTATGCTAGCAAAAATCTAACATTACGTCAGTTAATGAATAAAGAGCTTCCATGGAATCATTGGGGTAGTTTTGGTATTAACTTGGCTTTAGGAACCAAGTTAGACAAAACTGCAACTCCAGCCGAATATATGTATTTACCAGACTATGTATTTACGGCTTTTAAAGATGCGGAAAAGAATGAAAATGGAATTACCAAACCATTAATTAAAAAGGAAATAGATGTTCTTAGTTATCCAGAAAATAAAACATCAATTGTATGGTATAATCCGTTACTTATTTTTTCAATCCTTCTTCTTATAGCTATCGTTATTACCTACAAAGATTTAAAAAGTCAAAAACAATCAAAGTGGTTCGATTTTATAGTTTTCTTTTTCACAGGAATCTTAGGTGTTTTGATTGCGTTTCTATGGTTTTTTACGGATCATAAAACAACTCCTAACAATTTTAACTTCTTATGGGCTTTTGCGCCAAACATTATCATTGCATTTCTATTCTTCAAAAAGAAACTCCCAAGTTGGATGAAGTACTATATAAGAGTATGTTGTTTGCTTTTATTTGTTTTGGTAATAATTTGGGTTTTGAAAATTCAATTGTTTTCGCTAACAATTATCCCAATTCTTTTGATGCTGATTTTACGATATTATTTTCTAAACAAATTACTGTCCTCTGAAGAATAAAACAGTTGTCATTGTTTTTATAATAATCTTAAAATCTAGGTAAGCACTCTGTTCTTTTATATAGAACAAGTCATAACGAAGTTTTTTCTCTTGTTCATCTAGATTCCCAGCATATGGAAAATTAACCTGTGCCCAACCCGTTAATCCTGGTTTTACAACATGTCGGATTGCATAAAAAGGAATTTTATCTTCTAAATCCTTTACAAATTCAGGTCTTTCTGGTCTTGGGCCAATAAGACTCATATCTCCTTTTAAAATATTAAAGAATTGAGGAGCTTCATCTATTCGCGTATTTCTTAAAAACTTACCAAATGATGTAATTCTTTTATCATTTTTTTCAGCATATTGAGCTCCAAGAGATTCAGCATTAACAACCATAGATCTTAGTTTAAAAATGGTGAAAATCTTTCCTTTTTGACCTACTCTTTTTTGAGTATAAAACAAAGGACCTCTATTTGCTATTAGGTTTAGAATTAATAAAATTGGAATGAAAGGTATAAAAGCCAATAACCCAATAATAGAGACAATTATATCTAAAAATCGATGAAAGAATAGATATAATTTTTTTTCACTATTGCTACTAAGATTGATATTCTTATAAAAGTGATGGTCTAAATATTCTTTAGGAACTCTATCTGTAATTTCTTCATAGAAGCTTTCAAAACTTTTAATATTTATTCCTTCTTCAAAAAGAGCAATAATATTGTTGTTTAGTTTAGCAACTCCAGTACTAGGAAATCCTCTAGTGCTTAAAACTACTTCTTTTGCGCCTTTTTCCTTTACTAATTTATAAACATCAATATTTTCTATATCATAGAATTGCCCATAGCTTTTGTTTTCTTCATTTGATATATAGCAAATCACGTTGTGAAATCCTCTTTCTTTTACTAGATCTAGCATTTTCCCCATTCTAGATGAATGTGAAATCACAATGATATCTTTAAAAAACTTAGGTGAAAAAAGTACCCACATGTAAATAAATCTCCATATTAACACAGGAATAAACATTAATACAAACAAGTAAATTATTTCGATTCTTTTTTCAGGTAATGATGGTGAAAGATAAGGCGTGAATGTAAAAAACAGAGTAGTTATTACCGTTGTTAAAAACAAACTTCTAGATATTTTAAACCTACTACTTGAAATATTTAAATCATATAATTGAAATATCTGCGCAAATAAAAAATAATAAAAAACTAGTAAAATTAACCATTGATATATAGTCTCAGAGTCAAAAGCAATATATTCCTGAATTAAGAACTTAGATGATAGCCAAAGGCTTGATATAATAACAAAAACATCTAAAGATCGAAGAAGAATCTTTCTTTCTGATAAATCTATATGGGTGATTTTTAAGCTCATAATTACATTATGACTTCACAATATCAGGGGAGGAATTATGAATAAAGCCAAAATTATAAAAAAAAATCATCTAGGAGTATTCTAATCAAACAATTTAATATACAAATTACTTAAGTAATCAAAATTGTGATATTTCTTTACATATTCATATCCTTTAGAAGCTAATGAACTTCTTTCTTCTTCATTCATTTCGTATAATTTAAGAACAGCATCCTTAATAGACTCACCATCTTCAGGTTTAACAACATAACCTGCTCCTGATAATTCTACAGGGTCTTTAATTTTATTAGATGATGAAATTATTGGTTTTCTAGCGAGCATGTAATCAAAAAACTTATTGGAAGAAACTCCATAATCAAAAAGAGGTGTATTATTTCGCCCTACAAAGCAAACAGAAAAACTTTTTAGCATTTCTTGAACTTGATTTTTATTGATTTTTCCTATGAAAGTTACATTATTGTTATTTAGAACTCTATTTTGAAGCTCTTCCTTTAAATATCCATCTCCCACAAAGACAAAGTGAATGTCTTGATTTTCCTTTAAAAGAATTGAGCAATCTACTAAATATTCTAAAGCATTGGCCATTCCCATAGTTCCAGTATAACCAACAATGAATTTATCTTTTGGCAATTGCGCTTTAATATTATCAGGAAGTTGTTCGTTCTCTAAAAGAGATTCATCTATCCCGTTAGGAATCCAAAAATATTTTGAGGGATCTTTTGATATTTTATCTATGTATTTGTTTGCATTTGGTAATAATGATACAATGGCATCTGATTTTTTATATCCGAATTTTTCTACCCAAGACATGATAATAACAACAGGGTGCCACTTAGGATATCCTTTAAGGTAAATTGGAGTTAATGGCCATAGATCTCTTATCTCAAAAAACAATTTTTTGGCTTTTAATTTCTTTTTCAAATACCATCCCGTTACAATAGGAAACAATGGCATTGAGGAAACTAATATATAGTCTGGTTTTCCAAGAAGGTCTGCATTTAGTTTTCTTGTTCTAAACGCAAATCTTATCATACTCCACAATTTGAAAACACTACCTCCATCGTATTTTGGAATTTTCACCCAACAAAAGGTGATTCCATCTTCAACTTTCTCAAGCGTAAATTTTTTATTTTCATCAATAGTGGGTTGATTTTTAAATAAGTGATTGTATGACCCTGAAATTATTTTAACTTCATATCCTTTCTTAACCCAATACTTACTAAAATAATAATGACGTTCTCCCCAGCCTGAATCTGGTTTTCCTGACGTCATGTTTAGTACCCAAATGATCTTTTTATTCATTCTTTAATCTCGATTCAATAATTTGCGGTTTTCCTGATTTACTAGAAGCAATAGAACTTACTTCTTTAAAAATGATAGAAAATTTATTGTCTTTTATGTAATTTCTTAATTCTTTTTCTGCTCTTTTTAGTGCAGTTTCTTCAAATGTGCTTGATTTTATATACTCTATGATAATTCCGCTTTTGTCGTTTTGAATTACCTTGAACTGCTTTATTTCCTTAATATACTCAAATATACCAGTAAATGAATGTACTACTAACTTAGTGGCATCAGGTAATAAAACAATATCTGTTTCTCTTCCTACAACTTTTTTTAGCAAAGGATAGTTATACTTTCTTTTAATCGGATATTCATCAATAGGTAATTTAACTCCCAAATCGCCAATTTTATAACGAATCAAAGGCATTGAAAAACAGTCCAATCTAGTAACTACAATATGTCCTATTTCTCCATCTTTTATTGGTTGATTATCATCATCAACTATTTCAACAAAAACATGAGGACTTAACATATAATAATAATCTAAATCATCTTGAGCAGCAATCATAAAACCTTCGTTACTACCATAGGTGTCATATGTCTTTGCTTTAAAGGCTTTTTTTATGTTTTTTTTGTAATGATCGAACAATTTATCTCCCAAGCTAATCACTCCTTTTGATGTGATATTGTATTTATTTTCTATGGCGTATTCTGCTATGACATTTAAGGAAGAAGCATATCCTGCAAAAAAGAAGTTTGAAGATCTTTGTACTTTCTCACAAACATTTTTTAACTGATCATGCGTATGAGAGAAAGCATTTATATAAATAGTTCTAAAAAGTTTGTCTTTAATAGTCTTTAAGAAGCCTCTTTGAGGCGTAATTCCTGTTTGAACAATAGGTTTTCCTATTTTGTATCCCGACCATTCCCACCAGTGTGTTAAAATTCCTCTAAGAACGGATTGTTCTTGTTTGGTCATATAAACAGTAGTTTGAGTTCCAGTAGACCCACTACTTGAGTATGGTATTAACTTTTTTTTCTGGTATCTATTGGATATTAATTGATCTACTTCTGTTCTTATAATATTCTTATCAATAATTGGAAAATCGTTTAAGTTCACCTCTTTTTCAGAAGATACCTCAAGGTTCTTATAATAAGGAACATTTTGCAAAGCTTCTTGTAAAACAGCTTGAAGATTCTTGATTTGTAATGCATTAAGGTCTCTTTCAGAGTAGGTATCTATCTTTCTCCAGAGTTTAAGCTGCTTAATGTAAGAGGATCCATTTATAAGATCTCCTAAAGGTAATAGTATATGTTCCAACAAAAAGTTATACATGAAGCTATTTTAGAATTTCAAACCACTGCTTTTTTACCACATTCCATGAAAATGATTCTACTCTAGCTCTAGCATTAAGTGTCATTTCATAAGCCCCTTCGTTCAGTATATTACAAATTTCTTTTGTCATTTCTGAAGGGTTTTCTTTTTCTACTAGAATACCTTCATTATTGTGCTTTACTAAGAAGGGCATTCCTCCAACATTCGTACTTACTACTGGCAACCCAAGAGCCATAATTTCCATAACGCTAACTGGAGTATTATCAAAGTTTGTTGTATTAATAAAAATGTCATATTCTTCGGATTTCTTATGCCAATCTTCTTTGCTTAATACACCTGTAAATTCAACATCCTCTTCTAATTTATGTTGTTTCACTTTTTCTTTAACCAAATCAAAAGAATCGTCTTTTGCTGGCCCAATCATACATAAAGAAGCTTTAGGGTAATGCTCTTTCAAAAGATTTAATACTTCAATAGCCATCACTGGGTTATATAAATGTTTAAAAGCTCTTACCCATAGTAATCGTGGGCGTAAAGTTTTTCTTTCTTTAAATTCACAGAAATCTAATTCTAAAATATTTGGAATATAATTTACCTTAAAACCTTGTTCTTCAAAAGCTTTTTTTAAATAATCTGAAGGTGAAATATTCATGTAAGAATTAGAAAAAATCATCTTTGACTTTTTCTTAGATCTTTTAATTCTATTAGGTAAATCTCCACCGTGAAGAATGGTGATATACTTAATAGAAAATAATCTTGCTAACTGTGAGGTTACAAAAGCAAAATAGAAATTTAAGCTACTATATGTATCAATAAAGATATAATCTACTCTCTTTCTGTTTTTTATAGTAGTCCAGCACATATCCAACAACCTTAAAATTTTATTTTGTTTTGATGAAGAACGAATTATCTTGTATCCTTCAGTTGACAATAGAGTTGATAAAGTATGCATGGTATTAACATACCCTGTTATAGCCGAATTATCATTTCCTATATAAAGAATTGTCTTTTTACTCTTCTTCATATCTGAGATTTATAAGAGACAATGCATACATAAAACCAGGAAAAGCAATCCGCATTGCAGAATGATTAATTGTGAAAAACCAAAAAAGGTAAAATGATATTAAAATTGACCGTTGGAAAAAATCTAACCTGAGAAAATGGGATAATGGTACAAAAATTAACATCATAAGTGCAAAAAGACCTATAAGTCCATGTTCTTCAATAAGTCTTGCTACTTCATTGTGAGAAGTCCCTTTTTTATCTCCTTCAGCAAATCTTTTATACTTACCATTACCTACCCCAATTCCAAAAACGGGCGTATCTGTAAAACCTGATAATTGTGAAGTAAATAATTCTAGTCTTCCAGCAGTAACATCTTTTTTCTTAATTCCTCGTGCATTTCTTCCTGAATATCTATTATCAATCATTCCTCCTGTTACATCAGAAGTATATAGCCAAACACCAGCTAGAAAAACCCCACCAACAATAGCATATTGGAATATTTTACCGTAATCTCTTTTATGAATTATATATAATAAAGCAAATACAACGAAGCAGATACCAGCAGCTAAAATACCTCCTCTAGAAAAAGTTAAAAGCCCTCGATAAGTGAAATACATTAATATGATAGCATCTAACAAGAAAAACCCTGTTAAGGTCTTTTTAGTAAGCATAAAGAAGCCAATAACAAAAGCTGCAAAACCAATAATAGTTGCTACTTGATTAGGTCCGAAACCACCAGAAGTTTCACCAAGAGATACCCCTCCAAAAACAATCTCGCTAAAATTTGGTGTTCTAAAATAGATGAATGTCACCATAGCAAAAACTGGTAGTAAGAAAAAAAACAAAGCATTATATACTTCACTAATCTTGATAGTTCTTTTATAGAAATAAATAGCACTCACTCCTAACATAAATGGACCGCTTAGGTTAAATGCTATTGCTTTTCTAATCGATTCGCCAGCAGGAACCTTTGTAAAGACGATTCCAAGTAATAATAACATTAAATAAATTGGGAAACTTAACGTGAGTTTTTGTTTTGTTTGACCATTTATCAACCCTAAGAATAAGACTATAATAGTTGTATATTTTCCTGTTTCAAACAAAGGGGCTCCTTTGATCATCCGCAGAAAAACCTCCAATCCAACTATATAAGCAGCAATAATAAATGCTTCTTCATTTCTATTGTCAGAAAAAAGAACAATAGAAACACAGACAGCAACAATAATGTAACCAAAAAGTGATGGAAAAACAGGTAACGTAGCAAAAAACCCAATAACAACATGGATTATTATAAACATCAACTTATTATCTGTTACTAACTTAATCATAAACTAAAATAAGTACTTTTTAATTTACTAATAAAGTGTTCTTCTGAAAAAAAAGCGATAACTTGTTTGTGTAAACTATTGGCTATTTCATCACTGATTTCTTTATTTTCTACTATTTTAATCATGCAATTAGCCAATTCTTCATGATTTTCAGGAATAACTATAGCTCTATCATCATTAACAACATCTTTATTATTTCCAACATTAGTCAAGACCACAGGTAATTTAGCCAATCCGTATTCTAATACCGAAATTGGAAAACCTTCTTTCTTAGAAGTTAATGTACCAATTGTAGCTTGACTCAGAATATGTTCTATATCTCTTCTTACTCCGTAAAAAAATATTTTTTCTTCTAAGTTTTTGTCTAAAATGAGTTCTATAACTTGATCCGCATAATTATCTCCATAGTTTTTCCCTATTAGATGTAGCGTCCAATCAGGGTGTTTTTTTAGAAATATTTCAAATGCATTAATTAAATTTGGGTGGTCTTTTACTGGCCGTAGACCAGCCAAACAGACAATTCTTTTACCGAATTGACCTTTTAAGTTAGTTATCTTTTCCTGATTTGTAAATGATGCAAAATTATTTAAAACGAAGTTATTTTTTGCTTTCAAATTTTTAATCGACCATTCATTAAGACCTTCATTTACATTCAAAATAGCGTCAAATAATCTAGAAAAAAGTTTTAAAATTAAATATTTTACTCCTTTTAAGTTTACATACGCTCCAGTATGATTATGCCAAATTAATTTTATTCTTCTATTAAAAAGAAATTTAACGATTGTACAAGAAAAATAAGAAGTGTTGTGAGCATGAATAATATTGATTTGATGTTCATCAATATAATCACGTAAAGACTTATAAAATGACCTGTCTAGGGTTTTTCTTTTTTCTAGAAATATATAGTTAACTTTCTTATGTATATTCTCTTTAAGAGAACTTTCTTTTCTAGAAACGCATAAATGAACTTCTATATCTGGTTGCGCTGCAAGTAAATTTACTACATTGACCGTTAAAACTTCAGCTCCTCCAACAGTTAATTGATCGATAACATGCAGTACCTTCATTTAAGAAAATTTAAAAAGGTCTAAATAATATGCTTCTTCTTTTGCTATATACTCTTCTTTCAAGATTGAAAACAAGATATTATCATGGTATTCATTATTCATATATATAGATTTTCTTTCTACACCTTCTTGAATCCAGAAACATTTTTCAAATAGTTTCTGTGATGCGAAATTAAAATCTATGATATGAGTATGTAATCTTCTTACATTAATCTTATTAAATAGAAATGACATAGCGGTTTTAAGTGTATCTGTTCCTATCTTTTTACCTCTAGATTCATGTACTAATTTTATTGCAACCAATCCATTATTAGATATCTTATTAGTAGATTTAAAAGAAAAATATCCTAGTTTTTGGTTGGTCTCTTTATCGCAAACAATAAACCTATGTCCTTTGTCTTTAAAGGATTCAAACCATTTTTTTTGTTTTTCTTTCGACACTAAAAATTCATTTTTACCTTCCCAATATGCTAATTCTTGGTCGTTTACTAATTCCAACATAAAGTCTATGTCTGAATTTTCTAGAGGTCTCAAATAGATTTTTTTCCCTTGAATCATAAAATAGATTTAATGATTTTTTTTAACTCTTCTTGAAAACTTTCTAACGAGTAGTTTTCTGCATATTTTATAAAATTAGCGCTTTCATTTTTACTTATAAGATAATTATGGGCTTTTTTAATTGCATTCACCAATTCTTGCTTTGTTGGCTCAAAAGCAATTCCTTTATTTTCGTCATTAATAATATCAGGAACATTCCCTTTATTTGCTCCAAGAGGAAATATGTTATGAGCCCAAGCTTCAGCTATGGGTTTAGGCCAGCCTTCTTTTTCTCCTGGCATAATTAAAACATGACTCTTTGCTAATAACCTCTGAGCCTTTTGAAATTTTAGAGCTCCATAAAAAGTTACTTTTTTTTCTTAGATCATAATCGTCTACCATCTTCTCCAACTTTTCTCTTAAATGACCATCTCCTATCATGTGAAAACACCAATCAAAATCTACACTTTTATCTTTTTGTAATAAGTTTAAAGCATCAAAAATTAGTTCAAAGTTTTTTGCCCAATACAATCTCCCAATGGCTATAATCTCAAGTCCTTGGGTAATTGAAGGCTTATCTTCAGACAGTTTTCTAGCTTCATTAATCTCAGCTTTACTCATAAGAGCAGGAATAAAGTTTACAAAATGTTTTTTATATACCTTATCATATATCAATACTTTGTGTTTTTTATGATACCAATTGATAACTTTCCTATCTATTTTGGTTATCATATTTTCTCCTTCATAAGGCATGTAACTTCCAGCCCATTTGGTAACAGTAGGTTTTGGAAAAATCCTAGTAATAACACCTAATACAGCGCTAAAGAATCCTGAGTTTCGAATGTTGATTACTTCATATTTTCTTAATGAAAATAGTAATTGTAGAGATATAATCGGAAGAGATAGTATCAGTCCAAACTTATGAAGTAATCCTTTGGATGCATCAAAACTTAAAAGTGAAATTAGCTTAACATTACTGTCTTTAAAATTTGCAAACTTATGACTTTGGCTTTCATCATAAGGTTTCAAGATTGTATAGATATGTACTTCTTCAAACATTTCTGTCCATAAGTTCATTTCTCTAACATAGGGTTCATAAGAAACAGGTTTTCCATCCTTATCATAAGAATGAGGTGCTGCCGACAGAACCATTAACCGTTTTCCTAATTTTTCCATTCAGTAAAGATAAGCTCTCTTGTTTTATCTGCTCCTATATTAAAAAGAGCGTCAAGAATTGACAACCCCATGATAAAATTTTCTCCTCTTTGTTGATATTGAATGTCTTGTACAGGAAATTTCTGCCATAGTATGTTGATACTTTTTTCCTGAAAAAGAGATTCATCCATATAATTTAGCCCTCCTTTTCCAGCTATATAATCTGTTCCCTTTAATTTAGCACATAATTCTACTAAACGTATGTTGGGGTCATCACTCTGTAAATCAAGTTCTGAAGATCGAATTATTTGAGTATCAATATCAAGTGTATTCAATAAATATGTAAATAAATTATAATTGAGTTCGTTAAGAGAAGTTTCATCTGAATTGATGATATTCTCTATATCAGCAAAAAACTCAATGTAATGAGGAGTCTTAGAATACGTGCTAGCTATAGTTTTTGTGATTTTTCTATAATCTTTAGATTTCACAACTTCTATATCAGCAATATGAGTCTCTAAACTTGCTTTTTTTACAGGTACTGTGAGCCAAAATTCATCTTCTCCTACTTTTATCTTTGTTCTATTTTGAAAATAATTCTTTCTAAACTGGACATTTTCTAGCCAAACAAAAACATCAGATTTAGCTACCTTATTAAAGTAACCTAACCATGGTAAAAAATGTGGCTGATGAGCAGAAACTATCAAATGATAAAAATTAAATAATAATACGTGTTAGTTCAAAACACTCGGCAAAATCTTTTCCGATTTGCTTTCCTCTTAACTTGGCTAAATCTGTAATAATATCATTACTAAAGAACATTCTATGTTTCTGGGTTTCAAAAGAGTTGATAGAAGCTTGTTTAGCTTTAATATTATCTTCAGAAATTTCAATAAAAACATCCATATCAAATGTCATGCTATTCCAAGGAAGCTCATATCCTAAAATTGTCGAATACTTAAAGGCTCTTCTAGCTTCTTGATAAGCAACTTGATGCGATTGATGGATATCTTTACTATTGGGAACAAAGACGATGTCTGGTTTTACAGATTTATTGGTGTCATAAAACAATTGCAAGATATCCATACGATCTTTAAATAAATCTCTCGGATTGTAATCTTTAAGTACCATTCTGTCTTTAGAAAGTTTGAGATGTTTACAGCTTTCCCAAAACTCTTTCATAAAAACCTCTTTTTCAACTAGAGGTGGCATAGACAATCCTAAATAGTGAATTGTATTGTTTTCACTTAATTTATGTATTGTAGCACCTAAACCTAGCTCTATATCATCTAAATGAGGAGCGATTGCTAATATTACCTTGTTCTTTATTTCCATTAGTATTGCACTTTAGGTTTATTAAAAATCAGTGTTAGTAATCCATAGAATCTTCCCATGGACTCAGTAAATGCAGCTTTTCTACTTGAAGCTTTCAATATATTTGTAAATCTAATTATTGCTAACAAAACCGCAATAACATTCCATTTAATTTTTGATTTAAAAGAAGGTTTTGGGTGTCTAACTCGCCATACATACCAACCATTTCTAGTAACCATTTTACCATAACTGAACTGATTAGGTCTTCCTGAGGGTTCGTGAAAATGTGCAAGCTTAGCTGCTGTATTTACATATAAATCGTATTTCTTAGAAACTCTCAAGCAAAAATCAGAATCTTCATACAGTCCGTATCCTTCAAAATACGTAGAAAATTTAATCTTATCAACTACATGCTTTCGAAAGGATGATACGCCTCCCATGAAATGCTCTACTTTGTATACTTTATCTATCGGCGGAAAAAAACCTATTGAAAATCCATTTGAAAATTCAGGCATAATACAAGGTGGTTTATCAGACAAAAGCCCTAATTTTTTTCTAATTACATTTCTAGATCCAATAGATCTTACCCAATTTTCTGATTCATATTCTCCGTATGAAATAATTTCACCTTCTTTTAGCTTTCTCCAAACAACTTCATTTGTTATATAACCTCCAACACCACCTGCATTAGGGTATTGGCTATAAGTACTTATCAATTTTTCAAAATATTTCTCACTCAAGATAATGTCGTCATCTAAAAAACAAACAACTTCAATATCGTCAGTTAGTTTTCCTATTCCAAAGTTTCTTTGTTTAGTTAATCCGCGATTGTTATCATCAACCATGTGATATTCGAGGTTTTGATAATCTTTCTTTTTTAGAGCTTCTTTGGTAAGTTCGTTTTTTGAACCATCTACAATAACAATCTGATTTGGGTATAAAGATTGCTTTTCAACCGACTCTAATAAATCAGTCAAAGCTTTTGGACGCATATATGTACAAACAATAAGGCTAAATTTCATTCTTTATACTAAATATTTCCACATTCTATTGATAGTTTCTTCTATAGGGAGTTGAGTAGCTCTTGCCATCCATTTTTCTCTTCCTTCTTTCTTGTCTTCAGTATTGGTTAAAGCTTCTTTTAAAACTTCTAAACGAGCTTCTCTGTTATTAATCCAGAATACTGGATCAATGTCTTTAATCATCTTGAAATGTATGAATTTGTAGGTTCTATTCACAGACCAATCAAATGTGCTTTCAACATCATAATTAATATAACAAGACGGTTTTCCTAAAATCGCTGCATCTAATGCCATTGTTGACCCCATATTTACAATTAAATCTGAATGAATAATTGTATTTATTAACAAAGAAACATCTTTTTTACTAGGACCTCCTTTGTTCCATAAAAAAACATCTGTTCCAAACCAATCTGGTTTGATCTCAGTAAGAACATCAGAAAATTCATCAAGTACAGTATTAAATCCTTCATTTCGATCAATAGGGTTTGGTCTGAATAAAACTCTATAGATATCTTCTTCTTTATTTAATTCTTTGATAGACTTACACAAATCTGACAAATACACTGGATCATTAGGAGATGTTGTTTTATCATTTCCAGAAAACAGAATGTATTTCTTCTGAGTGTCTAAATCAAATTGATTAAAAAATACTGAACGTTCTAATCTATATTCATCATTAAAATAGTAAGTAAATTGTGGAGTTCCCGTAACTTTAATATCATTTTCGTTAATGAAAGGGTAATGTTCAATCATTTCATCCTTCATGTAAGAACTCCAAACAAAATATTTGTCAGCTTTAACCAATTGTACTCCTTTGGGGATATTATCCCAAGAATGGATAAAACAAATGGTTTTAATACCTAAGTCTCTTGCGGCTAACATTGGTGCTAATGCATTACTAGCACGTTGATGAGTACAATAAACTACGCTTGGGTTTTCTTTAATTAGTTGGTCCTTACAGTTTTTGTAGTAACTAGTTTTTCTAATTCTTTTATAAAGCGGTTTATCTAAATTCTCTATTCCTTTAGCATTGGCATAGAAATTAGCAATCATCTTAATAAGATTGTTTCTTAATTTGCTTCGCAAGGACTGATTCTTATATATACCTACTAAATAACTTAAGTAATTTTTATTCCCAGTTCTTTTCACATTAAAAAACAATTCTGCCCTGTTTTTTACTTTGAGCAAGAAATTTATTTTAGAGTTATATTCGAATTTGGGAAGTTTTACAAATTGATTTTCTATTCCATATTGTTCAATATAATCTTGATCAGACCAAAACACAAAATCAAGGTCAGGTTGGTTTAAAAATCCAGATAAAATGAAATTTCTAGCGCTATAGCCAGATTGAATTAATAATAAAACTTTCTTTTTTTTACTCATTGCTTTTTAAAACATAGAAATCTAAACCGAATTTTTGTTCTTTTAAAACATAATTGGTTTTGACAATTTTTAGAAACTCCTTTAAGTTTCTCTTTTGACCTTCATCTATCTCTAAAGAATTAGAACCATCTAACTGCAACATACCACTACGTTTTCCATCTATAATTAATGAAGGTTTATTTTTTGAAACCTGTTGATGAAACTCTTCTATTTTTTTTCTGATGTACTCTGTATCATACTTAAAAGTAGAATGATAGAAGAATGTTGTTGGGGAAAACTTATCGGTTTGGTTATAAATATCTGTTGAATTCCCCCAAACGAGAAGGGTGTCATCTTTATAATTTTCTGAAACATAATCCCCTACTATTTTAGTTTCATCCGCCTCTAATAAAATCCACTTCCAGTTTTTCAAAGTCATATATGAAGGAACATAAAAACTTCCTGCAAATATCACCCCCATTAAGATAACAACAAGAGTATTTGTAATTTGCAACCTTTCTCTAATTTCAGCAATTATAACAGCTGTAGAGAAGATCACCAATGGTATCCACATCATATAATAATGTGCATACAATCGATCAGAAATGTTCCCAAAAAACAATTCAATAGGAATCCAAAAAATCAAGATTAATTCTAATTTTCTTCTTTTATCTTTTATAAACCTTAGAAGAGAAATAATAAATCCTATTATAAAAATTACTGAAAGGTGATACTTTTTTACTACAGAAAAAATTGTAGAAAACACTGATGTTTTTGAGGCTCCTGAATAAGAAAAATTAAATGTAAATGCAGCATCTATGAACTCATCTAGGCTATTTGTACTCAATAAATAAACAAGTAATAATGATATTATTGCGATAGCTCCATAACTCATTTTAACAAACTGCATTAAAATAACTTTGAAGCTTTCCTTTTTTAGAATGAGCTGAGCTAAATAAGCACAAAATAATGCAACCCAAAAGGCAATTAAGTTAGCTCTGAGTGTAAAATTGATAATAAAAAACGCTCCAACCAACGCATAATCTAATGTTTTTGCTTTTTCTTTTAATATTAATGATATAGATAGTAGGCTAAAAAGAGCTCCATATTCTTCGGTAAGATTACCTCCATCAAAGAAATATTTTAAAGTAAATAACCCAAAACTAGCTGCTATGAAAGCTATTAACCAAGAATATTCTTTTTTTAAAAAATCAAAAATTCTGATAAATGTATAGAGTATCAATAATAGTTCAACAATTTTTATTCCTATCATTGATTTAAAACCAATAGCATATCCAAAAGCATTAATTAGATACAAGGATACTCCTTTATGATCCCAACCATCTACATAGGGAACATAACCATTAACTAATAGTCTTCCCATATAAGCAAAAACATTTGCATCTGTATAAAAAGGAATAAAAAGGATTGGTACAAAAAGAACCAAAATAAGTAATACAAAAAGTTTTTTCATCTTACTTAAATCTAAACATAATGGTTTGTATCAAAGATTTAAAAGCTGCTTTAAAAAGCTTCCATTTTTTTATAGACACCTCTCCAGTTTCTCTATGATGATGAGTAACTGGAAATTGTTGAATACGTAACTTTCTTAAATTGGCGATTCCAGAAACTATAAGGTTTGGAGCAAAAGTATCATCAGGTATTCTTAAAATATCATCATGAAATTTACTTGTTCTTATCAAACGAAAAGGTGCGTTTACATCTTTTACTCTATTTCCATAGAAAAAACCAACAGTTAATCTAGAAATTAAAGTAGTGATTATTCTAGGTAATGGGCTGTTACGTTGAATTCTATAACCAATTAAGAAATCAAAATCGTTTCTTGCTTTCCAAAACTTTTCAAATTCATTGGCTTTTAACTCATTATCAGAATCTATCTGAAATAACCACTGCGCATCTAAGTTCTCTTTGTAACCCTTTAAAATAGTAGGCCCATGACCTGAGTTGGGTTTATCTACAACATAAAGTTTTTGATTTTCTTTAGCTAGTTGATTTAAAATATTCAATGTTTGGTCTTTTGATCCATCATTGAATGTATAAATAGTGTAGTCTATTTCTAATGAATTAAGCGTTTGGGTCCAATCACTGATAACATCAGAGATAGCTCCTTCTTCATTATAAACGGGTATGATAATCTTTAATTCTGACAAGGGGGAATGTTTTTTAGTTGACTTTCAATCTTTGCGATATCTTCATAAGAATCTACATCAAAACTTTTTGATGTTGGCATTATGTATTCAATAGTTCTTTCAGTAAAAAATGTCTTTCTCTTCAAAAACTCTTTAATTTCAATGACATAAATAGCTCCGTTAGGTTGGTAAGCAACAGGAAGTTCTTGTCTAGGCATAAAAGGAAAATCATTATTAACAATTCCTTCTAGAAATCCTTCTTTATTCTTTTTAAAGCTTTTCAAAGGGTGATGATCTGGTTTTACAACACTAATCAACGAATTTGCATTTGTTTCATTTAATAGTTTCAAAGCTTTATCAATATCTTCAGCTGTTCTTAAAGGTGATGTTGGTTGCAATAAAATTAAATATTTATATTCATCACCTGAAATGTCAAATTGATCTAAAGCATGTTCTATCACCGGTGCTGTAGGTGTATTATCTTGAGCTAAACTCTCAGGTCTTTTTAATATTTCTACTGATTTATATTGATCTGAAAACTCCAAAATATCTTTTCCATCAGAGGTTACGATAATTCTATCTACTCCATTAGAATTTTCCGCAGCTTCAACAGACCAAGCAATTAAGGGTTTCCCTCCTACTTTTGTAAGATTTTTATTAGGAATTCCTTTTGAACCTGATCTCGCTGGTATAATTGCTACAACTTTCATTATAAATCTTGAAACTGTTTTTGACAGTTAACCTTCCATATTTCATCGGATAGCAGTAAATCTAAGAATATTTGATCGCTATTTCCTGATCCAAATTCAGAAAAATCAATTTCTGCATAATTCTTAGTTTTTATCTCTTGAATAACATTTACAATTTCTGCTTTGTTGTGAGGGACATTTACAATTGTTTTGGCCTGAGATCTATTATGCTGTCTAGTACCTATATCTACAGTAGGAACCTGATAATAAGGAGCTTCCCTAACACCAGCGCTAGAATTTCCTATTACAAATTCTGCTTCCTTTAATAAAGACAAGAAATATTCAAATCTCAGAGAAGGGAAAATTCTAAAGCGATTGTTCTCTTCTAATCTTTTATACTCTTCTAAAATTTCATTTGTTCCTAAGTCGTTATTAGGGTAAATAAGAACATAGTTTTCTTGAGACTCCAACATAGCATCAACAAATATCTTTATATGATCTTTGATAACATCATATTCTGTTGTTACAGGATGATACATTGCTATTCCGTAGTTGTTAAAAGGAATCTCATAATAGTCTTTTACAAAATCTAATTTTGGAAGCGTCTTGGGATTCATCAGATCTAAATCTGGAGAACCAATAATATAGATTGAGGAATCTAACTCTCCCATTTGCACCAATCGTTTTTTTGCAAGATTATTAGAAACTAAATGAATATGCGATAATTTGCTTACAGAATGTCTAATCAATTCATCTACAGTTCCTGAGATTTCTCCTCCTTCAACATGAGCTACAAGTACATTATTTAAGCTTCCTACAATGGCTCCTGCTAGTGCTTCTACTCTATCTCCATGAACCACAATTAAATCAGGCTGATGCTCTCCAACAAAACTTGAAAAACCTTCTATAGTTTTAGCCAAAGTTCTATCCATATGTTCAGCCTCCTTGTAATTTCTGAACGTAGCAATATTCTTAAAATCGCTTTTGTAAATTTCATTAACAGTAGAACCGTATTGAGCATCCATATGCATACCGGTTACAAAGATTTGTACATCAAACTGTTGATGTTCTTGCGTAATCTTCATCAACGATTTCAATTTACCGAAATCGGCTCTGGTTCCAGTTAGGAATACTATTTTTTTTCTTTTACTCAATATCTACCCAGTTTAAATGCTCATCTGAAGCAATTTCTCTTGCTGCTATTTTTCCCAATATACCATTGTATTCATCGGCTAATATTTCTCCAGTTCCCGGTCTTTTCACCCATAAATTTTCTTTTGAAAAGGCTTCTCCTTTCTTTATAGTTTTGATTGTAACTACAGTAGCAAAAGCAAAATCTATGGTAACTTGTTCTTCTTTTGCAGGTTCTTTTTTACCTCCTCGCATTTTCCAGATCAACTCGCTACCTTCTACCAGTTCCTTACAAGCAGTTTCATCCATAGAACAAACAATATCTGGCCCTGTGCGATTCATATGATCTGTAAAATGTCTTTCTAGTACTGAAGCTCCTATAGCTACGGCTCCAAGACAAGCGTGATTTGTAATAGTATGATCTGATAGACCAAAAACATGTTTTGGGAAAGCATTGGCCAATTCTTGCATAGCTCCATATCTCACAAGTTCTGGAGGAGTTGGATACAAATTAGTTGTGTGCAATAATGCTAAAGGAACATTAGCTTTATCAAAAATTTCAACAGCTTTAGAAACGCTTTCTATAGTGTTCATTCCTGTACTTAAAATTACAGGTTTTCCAAAAGAAGCAATATGCTCAAGCAATGGATAATTATTACATTCTCCTGAGCCAATCTTATATGCAGATACTCCCATTCTTTGCAATCTATCTGCAGCAGCTCTAGAAAAAGGTGTAGAAATAAAAATCATCCCTTTACTTTCTACATATTTTTTTAATTCTATTTCATCTTCTTCGTTTAAAGCACAACGCTCCATAATCTCATAGATAGAAACATCAGCATTACCAGGAATGACTTTCTTTGCGGCTCCGCTCATTTCATCTTCTACAATATGTGTTTGATGTTTTACACATTCTGCTCCTGCTCTGTGAGCCGCATCCACCATTTCTTTAGCTACACTTAAGGAACCTTCATGGTTGATTCCAATTTCCGCAATTACCAATGGTGGAAAATCTGGTCCAATTTTTCTTCCTTTTATTTCTATTGTATTTCTCACGAATGAATCGTTTTTAAAAAGTCTCCTAACTTGTTTAATTGACTAGGTACTGTATAATTATCTATAAAGGTTTGTTTTCCTTTAGTTCCTAACAAATGTAGCTTTTCTCTATTAGAGTACAAATGAATTATTTGCTCTTTCATTTCATCTAAATCATCACATAAAATGGCATTTTCTTCAGTAATCTCTGGATAGCATCTAACAGATTCTCTTGTAACTACTAACACTTGCTCATGGTTTAATGCTACTGGAATTCTGGTTCTTGTTCCTGTATTATACTCCCAAGGAACAATATGAATATCCTCAGGAAATAGTACTGTATTTAAATCCTCTACGAAGCCTAAAGATTGAATACGATTGTCTTCTAATTTTCTTTTCAATGAATCATGTGCTTTTGTAACGCTTCCTATTACTTTTAATTTTGCCGTTGGTATCTCTGATTTAATGGAATTCCAACAAACATCTAAAAACCGCTCTAATCCTAAACGGTTTGCTGTAGTTCCCATACCACCTAAATGGACTATTGAAGTCTTTTCATGAGGTTCTAAAGTAGTTTCAATTGCTTTGTAGGTTGTTGGTAAATACAATGCAGGTTTCTGTGATATGGATTTAATTTCATCAGATTCTGTTTTAGAACCTGATATGCAAGCATCAAATGTTCTAACCATTTGAAACTCTACTCTTTTTTTCTGAAAGGAATGAAATTTCTTGTTAAGAGATGGTTTTCCTCTCAACAAAGAAAGCTTGTACTCCCAATCGTGATGTGAATATATTTTGGGTACTGACAATTGAGTTTTCATTGCTAAGATTGCAGACCATCTCCATTCGCACCATACAATATCTATTGATTTTCTAGCAACTAAATCTTGCAAATAAGTAGTATTCTTCTTGTTTACAAAAAAATATTCAAATTCTGTGGGTTTAAAAATAGCATGATAGAGCCAGTTCAATCTTCTTTTTCTCTTTCCTTCATCAACTTTGTAATGAACAATCTCTGTTATAAAAGGCTTTACTTCATTGTAGTCTTCTTCTTTGAAAGAGTATGAAGAATTCCATTCTACAGCTAATAGTATTACTTTATAGTCTAAAGCAGAAAGGAGTTCTAAATGACTATATAACACAGCTGCTCCACCGTTAGCATTTGGTGAAATTTCTTCTGCATTTACTATGAATAGAATCTGCTTCATATTTCTTCTTCTATCTTTTTATAAGAATCTAAAACTTTACTTTTGATAGATTTGTAATCTAGTTGTTTTGCTTTTTCCTGATTAATTTCAAATGCCTTTTCTATCAATTCTTTATGGTTAAGAGCCTTCTTAATTTTCTCTGCTATTTCAGTAATGTCTTCAGGATTTGTTATTAATAATCCATTTACTCCATCTGTAATATGATCTTCTGTTACACCACCTGGATTGGATTGGATAGGAAATGCACCACATATGATAGATTCTAGCAATGTATTTGGTATTCCGTCTGTAACACTATTTCCAATTGCAATTGTTGCTCTACCAAATTGTTCTAAAAGATCTTCATGGGAGAGTTCTTCATTTCTTGATGAATACTGGATATTCAAACTATATTTTGTATTTAACTCTTTTATTTTATCAATTACAATCTGATGTGCAGAGTATACATAGATTTCATACTTAATTAGTTCTCCCAAAATAGATTCTAGAGCTTCTAAGACATATAAGGCTCTTCCCGCCCAATGGTGGTATCCTTTGATAAGAATTGTTTTTCTCTCATTGACAGGTTGAATATACTTTTTATAATGTTGAAATTCATAACCACCTCCACCAGGAAATATTGGCATAAAATGTCCTGAAAATCCATGATTCTTTGCTAATGAAATATCTCTAGAATTGTCTGAAAAAAAATAATCTACTTGTTTTAAGACATTTCTGATTTTTTTTACGTGTCTAGCATTATTCTGATAATGATAAATATCACTTCCCCAAGAAGAATAAGCCCATCTAAATGATTTTTTTTCTCTTACTTTAAGTAGCGGGTACGTTTCCGATTGCATTTCCAAGGAATGGATTAAATCTGGTTGAATCTCTTTTATGAATTCTATTAACTTTTCGGAAGCTGTTACTTGCAAATAACTTTCAATTTTTTCGTAAAAAACAGGTTTTTTCTTTCTTAACCTATCTTCTCCTTTTATGTAAGGAAGCTTTCTTTGTGACCAATTTTCTTTATAAGTCGTCCATCTAAGATCTGGGTGAATTTCTCTATCCAAGCAATCAAATACATATACTTCGTGATGGGAATCTTTTAGTTGATTGATCCATCTCGCTGAATGTATATATTGCTGACAAACAAAGAGAATTTTCATATTACTTTTTTCTCAAAACTACAATAACAGCTTCTCCTTTTTTATTTTTTGTATTTAACCTAATTCCAAATACGTTAATCATCTTTTTGACAAGTTTTTTTACAAATCTAAAACGAGAAGTGTTAGACATGATAATTCCTTTGCTTGAGAAAATCTTATATACTCTATTGGTTAAAAGATTGAGTGTGTAACTTTTCTTTAATCTATCGGAAACAGGCTCATTATTTACCGAAACTAATTCTACATTAAATATGTTTTCAAAACCCTGAAAAGTTTTGTTATACCATCGTGTTATATGATGTGGAGGAAAGTTTAACGTATGATTGATATTATCGGTTAATATTGAATCTGCTGACGGCACTCCAAAAATAATCAACCCTCCTTTTTTCAAAACCTTTAGTGATGATTCTATATAATCATGTGGGTTTTCTACATGTTCTAAAACTTGAAAACTACATACAACATCAAATTCGTTTTCATGTTCAATAGCAAAATCTTCAATAGGTTTTTTAATCAATTGAATTCCTTTTTCTTTTGCATCAGCTATTGCTTTATCATTGTACTCTAAGCCAGTATAATCATCAACATTGATAATTTGTGAGAAATGACCGCTTCCCGAACCAATTTCCAACACTTTATCTGTTTTATTAATATGTTTCTTAGCCAAGAAAAACTCATAACGATCGTCTTTATAGTAAAACTCTTCTGGTTTTAATAAAGATTCATAAAATTTAGGGCTTCCTGTAAGAACAGGTGAAAAAAAGTGAAGGTGACAATTTGAGCATTCTTTATACTCAATTTCTTTGTTTCCTTTAAACTCTAACAAAACATCGACATCTAAATCTCTTACATACAAATCATTAATATCGGATGCTTTAATTTTTTGGACCGTTTTAAGCCGATCGCTTTTACATAAAATACACGTATCACTCATTTTCAATATCTCCATTTCGTCTCTAAATACAAAGAGCCAAATTCTTTTAAAGGGGGTTTCTTGTTCGTTTCTGTATCCCAAAACACCATAAATGTGATGGCGTCTTCTATTATATCAATATCTAATTTACCATTTCCTAAGTATAGTGAGAGGCTATAAGAACCTGGCGATAAAGCTAAATTCTGAAATGTTATTTCAAATTGTTTTTTCTCTTTAATTACTTTCATCGAATTCTCTTTTTGATAAGAGTTTTCGGCAAAAAGTATCTGATTTTTTTCATTTTTTAAGACATATCCAAAAGATAGATTGTCAATTTTTGAAGTATCAAAATCAACAAATACATTCAAATTTTGACCAGAATAGACGTTAGATATTCCATCACCAATGGTAATTTTTTCTAGTACTTGAGTGCTATTTCTTTTTCTATTGTTATGGTTTTTAAATCCATTACATAGCTCTCTTTACTATCGCTTAAATATTGCCTAACAATTTCGTCTGTCTTACCATGAGATTTTAAACGTCCATTTTCAAGTAAAATAGAATGATCACATAAATTTTCTATGGCTGTCATATCATGACTTACAAACAACACTGTTCTTCCATCGGCATTAGAGATATCTTTCATCTTACCGATAGCCTTTTTTTGAAACTCAGCATCTCCTACAGCCAATACTTCATCTACAACCAAAATATCAGGCTCTAAATGCGCAGCTACAGCAAATGCTAATCGAACTTTCATTCCACTGGAATATCTTTTTACAGGAGTATCTATATAACGTTCACAGCCTGAAAACTCAACAATCTCACTTAGTTTGGATTTGATTTCTTTTTTTGTCATTCCCAAAATAGCTCCGTTCAAGAAAATATTTTCTTTTCCTGTCATTTCTGGATGAAATCCTGTTCCGACTTCTAAAAGTGATGCAATTCTTCCTTTAGATTTTATAGAGCCCATAGTTGGACTAGTAACTTGAGATAATATTTTAAGAAGTGTAGATTTTCCTGCGCCATTTTTTCCTATGATTCCTAGCACCTCACCTCTTTTTACTTCAAAACTAATATCATTTAAAGCCCAAACGTATTGCGAGTTCCCTTTTGATGACCTGTCATTTGCTTCTCCAATTTTCAAAAATGGATCTTGTTTTCCACGAATTCGATGCCACCAACGATTCAAATCATGGCTTATGGTGCCTGAACCAATAAGTCCAAGCCTATATTGTTTTGATATATTTTCTACTTTTAAAATCGTGTCAGGCATAATTAAATCGTATCAATAAAACTTTTTTCTGTTTTATTAAAAATCAAAATTCCAATCAATAAGGTTACAATACAAAATGAGCCTGTATAAATAAGTCCAAATTGCGTTACTTCTCCAGAACCAATCAACATCAATCTACTTGTTTCTATCAGATAAGCCAAGGGGTTATACTCTACCAACCATGCATAATCCGGCAACTTTTCTTTTGCCAAACCTATTGAGAATACTACGGCTGAAATATACATCAGTAATTGCACTCCAAAAGCTACCAAAAAACTTAAATCTCTATATTTTGTTACCATTGATGAAATAATCATTCCCAGTCCTAATCCCAACATTCCCATGAATAAAATAATCAATGGGTAAAAGAAAACATAAGTAGTATCTGGTGCTACTTGATCTCCTTTTATAAAAGCATAATAAAGGTAAAATGCGATGAAAATTCCAAATTGAATTCCAAACTTTAGAAGATTTGAAATTACAATAGACAAAGGCATTATGATTCTGGGGAAATATACTTTTCCGAAGATTTGTTCATTCTTTTTGAATGTATCTGATGTAGCAGTTAAACACTCTTTAAAATAATTCCAAGTAGTTACTCCAGCCAAGTTGAACAAGAAAGGATTGATTCCTTTTTCAGGTACAATTCCTGCCACATTGTTAAAGATTAAAGTTAATATTACAGATGTTAACAAAGGTTGAATTAAATACCATAAAGGGCCTAATATCGTTTGTTTGTATAAAGTAATTACATCTCTTTTAACAAAGAGCATCAATAAATCACGGTACTTCCATACCTCTTTAAAATTAAAATCTAATAAATTAGATTTTGGAGTAATTTCTATGATCCATTTATCTTCTTTCATACAACTATAATCAGATAATAACTTTAAAATTTGTAATTACGTACTTCATATTCATAGCTACAAAAATTAACAACGATGCATTAACTATTAAAAAATTGAATACTTCTTTGCGTTTATTTTTTTCTAAACTCTTTTCCATCATCTTTAAAATAGGCAAAGGTAATAGCGCTAAAACACTAATATACCATCTGGGTTCTACATAACTTATCACTATAAAACACAAAGCCAAAATATATACTGTGCTAAAAAGTAGTATGAACTGTTTATTTGGTAATGAAAGTTTTATTCTATTTTTTATGTTAAAAATGATGCTCAAAATGATTAAAAAGATTAAAATTCCAGTCAATCTAGAAATAGGAACTATTTGAATTAATACATTTTTAAAAAACTGTTTTATTGTAAAACCTAGATCAAAAAACATAGAGCTAGTTACCGAATTTTCTGGTAATGAATTCAGTCCATTCTCTTTGAGGTACTCTTTAGTCTCATCAATACTTACATGTTTTCCATAAGCTAATTCACCTTGACTATTCTTTATTGCAGTTAGATATTGCAACTGCACCCAGTTAATCTCATTATCTAGTTTCTTCTCATGAAAAGAAAGGCTTTTTCCTTGAGTTATATTTGCAAAATTAGCTGCTACAACGATGACTATTGTACTTAAAAACATAAAACTAACTCCTTTTAACATTTGCAACCATTGAATTCGTTCCTTCTTAAAAAACATTAAGAAAACTACCGAAATCGGTAATAAATAGATAATTCCGAACTTACGTGTAATTAGCATTAGACCAAAAATAACGCCTATATATATGTAGTATTTAAAAGAATTTTTATTCTGAGTAAGATGTAAGAAAAAATAAAAGAAAAGTGATGTTAAAAAATATAGGATTGAATCGTTTATTCCTGAAAATATAATACTACTCACAATAAACACATTCAATGAAGTAATCCATGCTAAATTTCTATAGCTTTTGTTTTGGAAAGGGAAAAACTTCTTTTGAATCTTTAATATCATGTACATAGTCAAAATTCCAAAGAGAAGACTAGTAACTCTGAGAGAAAATAATGGGTCAGAAACAAAAAGGTTTACAAATGATGATGTTACATTAAAAAGAATGGAGTTTCCTTCTGCTAGTGCTTCAGAATATCCATTTTCTAAATAAAAATTAAACATTTCTAAAAAGCTATTCTCATCACCTTTCCCTTCTGGTCTTAGAAAAATAATTTTATATCTTATAACTCCATAACAAAAAAGTAATAAGCTGGTTACTACAAAATTTGTTTTGGTTAATATGTTCATCAAGTTACCCTTCATAAAACGCTTTTATCTTACCTATTAAAAAGTCTATTTGATGTTTACTTAATTCATAAAACATGGGCAATCTTACTAAAGTAGAAGTAAAAGAATCAGAGTTTTCTAATTCTTCACCTTGATACTGATTTTTAAAAAAAGGGCTTTTATGTAAACTTAAATAATGAAAAACAGAGCTAATATCGTGCTCTTTAAGCTTAGCTATTAATCCTGATCTTTCTTCTATAGAATTACAAATCAAATAAAACATATGAGCATTATTTGTAGCATAATGTGGAGTTTCTGGTAATTTAACTCCATATTCTTTCAAGAATTGTAAATTCTCCTTGTAGTAATTCCAGATAGATTTCCTCTTTTCTTGTATAGATTCTAAGCTTTCTAATTGAGCCCATAAAAATGCTGCTGTTACATCTGAAGGTAAAAAAGATGAGCCGATATCAACCCAACCATACTTGTCTATTTCTCCTCTGAAAAATGCAGACCTATTGGTTCCTTTTTCCCAAATAATCTCGGCTCTTTCTTCAAATCTATCATCATTGATTGCAAGCAAACCACCTTCACCACACTGAATATTCTTGGTTTCATGGAAAGAAAAAGTTGATAAATGCCCTATTCCACCTAAAGGTTTTCCTTTATAGTAAGAATCAATTGCTTGTGCAGCATCTTCAACAACAAATAAATTGTACTTATCTGCCAAACTCATAATTGTATCCATTTCGCAAGCTACTCCGGCATAATGCACTACTACAATTGCCTTTGTTTTGGATGTAATAAGTGATTCTAATTTGGTTTCATCTATATTTGGGTGATTTGGTTTAGAATCTGCAAAGACTACTTTTGCTCCTCTCAGTACAAATGCATTAGCTGTAGACACAAATGTATAAGAAGGTATGATCACCTCATCTCCTTCTTGGATATTCAGTAAAATAGCAGACATCTCTAAAGCATCTGTACAAGATGTTGTGAGTAAAGTTTTCTTAAAACCATATTCTTTTTCAAAAAAAGACTGGCATTTTTGAGTAAACATACCATTTCCCGATATTTTCCCAGACTTTACTGCTTCTTCTATGTAAAGTGTTTCTTTTCCTGTTAAATAAGGTTTGTTAAAAGGAATATACATGAACTACACTTTTGTGTTTTTACTATTGCTGTTATATAAATCAGTCTTTCTTGCCGAATAAACTCCGTCTTCCTCTGTATCTTTTTTGATAATTGCCCCACCACCTACAATAGTTTTTTCTGCAACAACTACATTATCTCTAACCGTTGAATTAATACCTATAAAACAATTGCTTTTAATAACAGATCTTCCAGATACAGCAGCTCCCGGTGCCATAAAACAATGATCTTCTAATGTTGAATGATGAGCTAATATTGCTCCACTCCACATGATACAATTATTTCCAACTTCGGCAAAAGGTTCTACAGTTACATTAGGGAAAATGAAAGAGTTCTCTCCTACTTTGCTATGATTCCATACATAAGCATCAGGGTGTATGTAACTTATACAATTGTATCCTTTTGCTTTAACTTCTTCATATAATCTTTGTCTAACGGTATTTACTTTGTTGGGGCCAACTGCTACTAAAATTTTAACCTCTTCAGGTTTGAAAACTTGAGTTAGCTCTTCAAAATCATAGTTAGTAATATTTAAAATTTCTTCTTTCTTTTTGTAAGCAGTTTCTTCAGAAAAGCCAACAATTTCATATGACTCCTTCAGATAAAAATGAGCCATAAGAGCATAATCTCCCGTACCTACTATGATTAGTTTTTCTTGTTTATTTTGAGACATACACAGTCATTTCATATAGATCATAAGAATGGTCAATTATAAAATCTCTTGACAAATTCTTAACGATAAAACTTGTTAAGTCAGATAAATTAGGATAGAAAAGTCGATCATATTTCCAATCTACATGTTGAGTCATGCAATTGAAAACAATACCTTTTTTACTTATTTTGAACATCTTCGTAAGATTTCCATAAAAGAAATCTTTCCAATCTTCCTCTGTTTGTTCTAATTTTAAATTGAATGTTCCACTTACTATCGAATAATCAAATTCTAGGTCTTCATCAATACTGTTTAGGTCCCCTAAAATAGCCGTTCCTTCTCCAAATCTATTATTAGATTCATTTACCATTTCTTCAACTACATCTATTCCTTGATATTGACATGAAAGTTTATTGTTCTGACAAAAATTTAAAAATTCACTGCTACCACAACCTACATCAAGAATTGATGGATTGTTTTCAAAGTTGATATATTTTGCCAACATTTCAAACCTTAGGTACTGGGTATCTTCATTTTTCCAATCCATACCTTCAGCCCCCGTACCGTGAGCTTTAATTTTATCCTTATAATATCCTCTTATATTTTCTAAATCCATTTCTTTATCTAAGCTTATTTTTTTTCATAAACTCTCTTCACAATTGCATTAGGTCTACCTTGTACCTGAATAAAAACTTTGTATAGATATATTCCTATAATTCCTAAGAAAGTTGATAAGATTCCTAATATAAATATACTTACAGCTACTAATGAAGTCCAACCTATTTGAACTTCATCCATATATATAAGTTTTCGTACAATGAGATATACAATAAAAATCACACTGAAAATTGAGATTGTAATTCCAAAGTAAAATAAATACACAAGAGGTTTACCAGAGAAAGATGTAATAGCTTGAAGCATTAGTTCTGCTCTCTTACGAAATGAATATGTACTCTGCCCTTGACGTTGTCTTTTCTTGATAGGGATTCCTTTCTGTTGAAAACCTACCCAGTGCATCATTCCTCCCAAAAAAAGGTTGGCATCATTTAAACTTAACAATGCTTCAACATATTTCTTTGTCATTAATCGTTCTGTAAGGATATTATGAGGAATCTTAGTGTCAGACAGTTTATTAATTAATATCCAAAAAAGCTTTCCTAAGTATTTTTCTAAAAAGCTTCCTTTTCTGTTTTCTTGATAGCCATAAACTACATCTAGATTTTCATCATCTTTTATCTCTTGAAAGAACGTAAGTAATACATCAGGTGAAACTTCTAAATCGTTGTCTATTAAAAAAACATAGTCTCCTGTGGCATACTTTAACCCAGCCTGAATAGCATAATGATGGCCAAAATTTCTAGAGAGGTCAATTACTTTGATTCGGTTGTTATTTTCTTGTAACTCTAGTAAATAATCTACAGATTCATCGGGAGAACCATCATTTACAAAAACCAATTCATATTTTTCAATTGCTAACTCTTCTATAGACTTTTCTATAACCTCAATAAACTCCTCAAGGAAGTTTTTAGATTTATATAATGTAGATACAACAGATAATGTCATATAGAAATTTTGGTTAGTAATTTAAAAATTCTCTTGCCTTTTCCCCTTCATTAAAAATTAGGTCTAATATAGTAACTTCATGGACAAATGGAGGATATAATTGATTGTATGTTTTATATCCCTTATAATCCATCCAATCGACGTTTATTCCTATTGCTTCAAATCTTTGTTCATCTAAATAAGATTTTGCTGCATTTCCACTTAAATATCGATCAGCTTTTAATTTTCTACAAGCATCTTCTAAACGTTCCTGTCTTCCACCTTGTAAATTAAGATCTCTAGAATCTATAATTTCAGTATCTATGTTTAAAATTTCGCAGATTACTTCAATTAGATGTTTATTTATAGTACTTAAATTGGTTTCTCCTCTTTCATATATTGGTTTAAGTGTTTCCATAAATTCTTTAAAATACGGAGCTTTCCCATAATTAGTTTGCAATGCATTGATGTGCTTCTTGTACCAATTAGTTTTTAGCACTTCTGTTTCGTATATCTTTTGATCTAATGATGACTGTTTTACAGGAATAGTTAACCATTGTGGCCCGTTGCTTGTTTTAATTTTATTCCTGTTTCTCCAATCATTCTTAGTGTATTGTACTTCATCATAAATAACAAATACATCTGATCTTGCAATAAGATCAAAATAACCTTTCCAAGGAATGTAGTTGGATTGAAGTATAGATACTGTCATTTCTTAATATAAAATCAAACTTGCGTTATTATCTTTCCAAACTAACTTACCTATTTTTTCCCAAGGAGTAGCTAGATTATTTTTAAGTCTATCTTTCTCCCATTCGAAAGCCACTTTTACTTTTTTTCTAATAATTTCAAATTCAATACTATCGGTTCCTAAACCATTCTTGTGCACCCAAAATGAACTATAACGAATCAATCCTTTTTCTAAATCCGAACTGTTTGATGTTCCAAAAGGTCTATCAACTCTAAAAACATAATTCACCCAAGAACCTCCTCTGAGGTAATTACCTGGCTGTCCATTTTGCTGGATCATTGGCAAAAATTCTCCTTTATATGTCATAGTGTGAATATAATCTTGTCCTTTAAAATGTCCATCTACAAAAACTCCATGTGGTGTAATTCCAAACAATTTAGTAGCATATACGTGAGTATTTATCTGTATAGGTTCTAAAAAACTTCCAAAAGATGCTGAAACTGAAGATATTTTATTGAGCGCTGATGGTCCAAAACGACCGTTTAACTGTAATAACACAACTAACACCAACATCAACTTCAATCCAAAAATTCGAACATCTTGAACTTTCAGGTTTTTTAATAGAAGAATATCATCAGATGCCACAGGTATAATTGGCGGTGTATACCCACAACTATCTTCTGTACACCTTTCAAGTTCTCTATTTTTAGCTATATATCCGTATATTTTCTTTGCAAGATGATATATACCGGGAATGTATAAAATCAGACCTAACAGAAAGAACACAGGGATATATAAAAATGCTTTTCTATAAGAAGCTACGCCTACTCTTATTGTTGATTTTCTATCAACAGTGTGCATATCTGCTAAAAGTTTATCTTTAGAAATATTCTTCAATACTTCGTTTTCAAAGCCATGCACTTGAACACTTTGAAAATTTACGGCTCCAAAAAAATCAAAAAACTCAACAATTGTTTTTGTACGAGCACAAAGTGGACATTCATTGTCATAAAAGAAAGTCAGTTTAGATTTCTTAAACTTCAATTTAGCAGCTAATCTCTCCCAGTAAATATTTGGTATTAATAAAACATACAAAGCTGTTACACCTAATCCGAAATACGGTATTGGAAAAATTAAAAATATTCCTATATGTAAACCTACTCCTATGATAGCGAAGAAAATTCTTAATCTTTTTACCCAAAAAAAGAAAGGAAATACAATTTCAAAAGCAAATGTTAAATATCCTAAAAATAGCACTATTACTTTTTGATTTAACAACCAATGAGGGGCAATTAAAGTTACTTGTGGTAGTGAGGCTGGCATCCATAGACCAAGGCCATTCATCCAAGATTCAGAATGCACTTTAGCATAAATAGAATCAAGATATACAATACCTACTCCTAAAAAAATTAAAATATAATAGTAGAGAACACTTACTTTGTCTTCTGGTTTATAAAACTGCTTTGTATTAGAATATTTTAATCTTTTGCTAAGGTTATCTAATGAGTATGATTGTGCTATTGGAAATAAAATCATTAAAAAGCCTATTCCTGCATAAGCATAATCCATGTGGTATTCAAAATAAACGTGTGGTGATAAGAAGAATACAATAAAGATGTAATTTAAAATCGCAGATACTCTCGTATACTTTCCAAGAATTAAAAGTATTAATACAAACATCCAAACTACCAAAGGAATTCCGAAATCTATGTAGTTAGCCTCTAAAAAAGGAATCGGGTCATAATACAACTCTTTATGTTTGAATATGTGCAATACTTCAAAGAATAAATTCAAAGAGAATAGAATTCTAAAAATTGCCAATCCTTTTGATGAAATTTTCTTTGAATAAAGTCTATTTACAAAACGGAACATAATTGAAGGGTGGTTGATAATTATGAAGAGTTATTTTTCTTAAATCTCTTATAAACAAATATAGATTATTTTACCACATTTTAACATTTTGAATCAAGTTTTATATCAACTACATTTACACCAAATAAACAAACCAAATGAATCAACAAATTATAGAGTGCGTTCCTAATATTAGCGAAGGGCGCGACATTCAAAAAATCAATGAAATTGCTCATGTTGTTAAAGAAATAGATGGGGTACAACTTTTGGATATTGATCCAGGAAAAGCTACCAATAGAACAGTTATTACTTTCGTTGGAGAACCTCAAAAAGTAATTGATGCTGCCTTTTTGTTGATAAAAAAAGCATCAGAATTAATTGACATGAGTAAACATTCTGGAGAACACCCAAGATTTGGTGCTACAGATGTTTGCCCGTTAATTCCTATCGCTAATATTTCTATGGAGGAGACCGCTAAATATGCTCACCAATTAGGAAAAAGAATTGGAGATGAGTTAGGAATAACTGGATATTTTTATGAGAATGCTGCTACAAAAGAAGATCGTAAGAATCTTGCAACTGTTAGATCTGGTGAATATGAAGGCTTAGAGCAAAAGTTATCAGATCAAAATTGGACTCCAGATTTTGGTCCAGAAAAATATAATGATCAAGTAAAAAAATCTGGTGTAACAGCAATTTCTGCTAGAGATTTTTTAATTGCTTATAACGTAAATCTTAACTCAACTTCTACTAGACGTGCCAACGCCATTGCTTTTGATGTTAGAGAAGCTGGTAGAGTTAAAAGAGAAGGAAATCCGATTACTGGAAAAAAAGTGTTGGATGAAAATGGAGAAGCTGTTCGAGTTCCAGGTAAGTTAAAAGCTGTTAAGGGAATTGGATGGTATATTGAAGAGTATGGAATCGCACAAATTTCTTATAATCTAACTAATATAAGCATCACATCAATGCATCAAGCTTTTGATGAAACTGTTAAATCTGCTCAAAAAAGAGGTTTGCGGGTTACAGGATCTGAATTAGTAGGGCTAGTCCCTTTACAAGCTATGTTGGATGCTGCTGATTATTTCTTGGTAAAGCAGCAACGTTCTCTCGGAATTAGCGAATCAGAAAAAATAAAGATAGCTGTGAAGTCTTTAGGTCTAGATGATTTAAAACCTTTTAACCCTCAAGAAAGAATTATAGAATATGTAATGAGTGCCAATGCTGATAAAAAATTAATAGACTTTTCAGTTAAAGGTTTTGCTGAGGAAACAGCATCTGAATCTATGGCTCCAGGTGGTGGTTCTATTTCTGCATATGTAGGAGCATTAGGAGTTTCTTTAGGAACCATGGTAGCTAATTTATCTGCTCATAAACCTGGATGGGATGATCAATGGGAATATTATTCTCAATGGGCTCAAAAAGGACAAGAATATAAAAATGAGTTGCTTTTCTTGGTTGATGAAGACACAAACGCTTTTAATAAAATTATAGATGGTTTTAGAATGCCTAAATCTAACGACGAAGAGAAAACTGCAAGAAGACAAGCTATTGAAAATGCAACTAAGTACGCCACTGAAATTCCGTTTAGAGTGATGAAAACAGCTTGTAACTCTATGGAAGTAATGAAAGAAATGGCTGAAAAAGGTTTACAAAATTCATTATCTGATGCTGGCGTTGGGGCTTTATGTGCAAGAACAGCAGTAATTGGAGCTTACTTTAATGTACGTATTAATGCTAAAGATATTAAAGACAGAGATTTTGCCGACAAAATACTTTCCGATGCAAAAACAGTTTATGATAAGGCTATTTCATTAGAAAATGAAATGATCTCTTTAATAGATTCAAAAATTTAATTTACTATTAACTCTTGTTCTTAATCAAGAGTTTTATATATTTGCATAAGTACTTATATAAATAGTTATGGATAAATTTTTAGAATTACAAGAACTTGGGTTTGGTTCAAGAATGAAAAGACTTAGCGATACATTAATGCGTGATGTAAAAAAGGTTTACAAGAGTTTATATATAGATTTTGACCCTTCTCTTTTTCCCATATTCAAAACAGTAAGTGATGAAAAAATTATTAGTATCGGTGAACTAACTCAATTGCTTCAGATATCACAACCAGCCGTTACCCAATTTGTTAATATTCTCATCAAAAAAGGATTAATAGTAGTCTCGGCTGATAAAAATGATAAAAGAAAAAAACTCATTTCTTTATCTGAAAGTGGTAAAACTCTTGTTCAAAAACTAGAACCTGTATGGAAAATTATGCAAGAAGAACTTACTGCATTAATTGATAGAGAACCAACTTCTTTTATGAATCATATTAGGTTAACGGAAAACAGACAACAAGAAAAAAGTTTATATGAAAGAATTATGCAACGAATAAGAGATAAAGTAGAAATTATTGATTTTGACTCTAGTTATAGTAACGAATTTTGTGATTTGAATATCGAATGGTTAGAAGCTTATTTTTATGTTGAACCTTATGATAAAGAAGTTCTTGAGAATCCAAAAACTTATATCATAGACAATGATGGTCATATTTTCTTTGCAAAGTTTAACGACGAAATTGTGGGTACAGTAGCTCTCATCAATAATAAAGAATGTTATGAACTAAGTAAAATGGCTGTATCTCCTAAGTATCGTGGGTTAAAAATTGGTCAGAAGTTAATGGATAAATGTATTCAGTTTTCTACTGAACAAGGATGGGAAAAAATCAAACTTTATTCTAACAGAATATTAACTCCTGCAATTAATCTTTATAGAAAAGTAGGTTTTGAAGAAGTAGAATTAGAGAAAGATGTTCATTATGAAAGATCAAATATCAAAATGATTCTCAAACTATAAGAAACTTTGAATGGCTAACTCGTAACTTTTTAAACCAAAACCAAAAATAACTCCCTTTGCATTAGCAGCAATAAAACTTTTGTGTCTAAAATCTTCTCTTGAGTGTACATTAGAAATGTGAACTTCAACTACAGGAGTATCAATAGCCTTTACGGCATCGCCAATACCCACTGAAGTATGTGTGTAAGCAGCTGCGTTTAAAATAACTCCATCATAATCAAATCCAACTTCATGTAATTTATCTATCAACTCACCTTCAATATTTGATTGGTAGTATTCTAACTCCATTTGTGGGTATTTCTTTTTTAAATCGACAAATAAATCATCAAAAGAGTGAGAACCGTAAACTTCAGGTTCTCTTTTTCCTAACAGATTTAGATTTGGCCCGTTGATAATGATAAGCTTCATATCACGAAAGTAGGAATAATTTCATAAAAGAAACAAGAGAAACAACTTCATTATTGAAAGATTTAATAATAATTTGACATCATTTTTTTTATGCTACATTTCTTTTTTGATTACTTTCATCAAGTGAAATGGAACCACGCCATAAAAGACTATCAACTCTATCTTAAAATAGAAAGAGGACTCTCAGAAAATACTATTGAGAATTATGGACGTGATATTAATAAACTACTCATTTTTTTAGAGGAAAAAGAAATTGCCTTCTCTCCTATTAAGATTAATGATGAAACTATTCAACAATTTATTTACGAGATTGCTAAAAAGGTAAACCCAAGAAGCCAGGCCAGAATAATATCTGGCTTACGAAGTTTTTTTGATTATTTGGTGTTTGAAAACTATAGAGAAACAAACCCTACAGATTTAATTGAAACTCCTAAAATTGGCAGAAAATTACCAGATACTTTATCAGAAAATGAGATAAACAATTTGATTAAAGCTATAGATCTTAGCAAGCCTCAAGGTGAGAGAAATAGAACAATTATTGAAACTATGTATAGTTGTGGTTTACGTGTAAGCGAAACTGTAACTCTTAGGATTTCAGATTTATTTTTTGATGAGGGTTTTATAAGAGTTTTAGGGAAAGGTAATAAAGAACGTTTTGTTCCTATTCATCAACAAGCACAGAAATATATTCTTTTTTATATCAAAGATTTAAGATCTCATATTAATGTTGATAAAAAATTTGAAGACACACTGTTTTTAAATAGACGAGGAAAAGGATTAAGCAGACAAATGATTTTTATGATTTTAAAGGATCTTGCTGTAAAAATTAATTTAAATAAGAAAATTAGCCCACATACATTACGTCATTCTTTTGCAACTCACCTACTAAAGAGAGGCGCAGACTTAAGAGCTATTCAGCAAATGTTAGGTCATGAAAGTATTACAACTACTGAGGTTTATGTTCATTTAGACAATAGTTACTTAAAAGAAGTTGTCGAGAAATTTCACCCAAGAAGAGGTTAGATATATTTGATATTCAGAATTCGTATTTAAATTTCAATAAATATATACAACCCTATAACGAGTATTCAATAAATTAAGTTTTCAAAAAGTTAATAGGAATAGAAAAAGGCGACTTCGAGAATTCTCAGTCGCCTTTAGTTTTAAACTTTAAATCGTGAATTATTTAGCAACATTTACTGCTCTAGTTTCTCGAATCACGGTGACTTTTACCTGTCCAGGATATGTCATGTCGTTCTGTATCTTTTGACTAATGTTAAAAGATAACTCAGCAGCTTTTGTATCATTTACTTTGGTGCTTTCTACCATCACGCGAAGCTCACGTCCTGCTTGAATAGCATAGGCTTTTTGAACTCCAGTAAATCCAAATGCAATCTCTTCTAGATCTTTTAAACGTTGAATATAAGAGTCTAAGACTTGTCGTCTTGCACCTGGTCTAGCTCCTGAAATAGCATCACAAACTTGAACGATTGGAGCAATCAAACTCTTCATTTCAATTTCATCATGGTGAGCACCAATAGCATTACAAACATCTTTCTTCTCACCATATTTTTCTGCCCATTGCATTCCTAGCAATGCGTGCGGAAGCTCGCTTTCAGTTTCTGGAACTTTACCAATATCATGCAATAGTCCTGCTCTTTTAGCTAGCTTAGGATTTAAACCAAGTTCCGATGCCATAATACCACAAAGGTTAGCAACCTCTCTTGAATGCTGTAATAAGTTCTGACCATAAGATGAACGGTACTTCATTCTTCCTACAGTTTTAATTAATTCAGGATGTAATCCGTGGATTCCAAGATCAATTACTGTACGTTTTCCAACTTCAATAATTTCTTGCTGAATCTGTTTTTCGGTTTTCTTAACTACTTCTTCAATACGAGCTGGATGAATACGTCCATCTGTAACCAATTTATGCATTGATAATCTAGCTACTTCTCTACGAACTGGATCAAAGCAAGACAGTATGATAGCTTCTGGTGTATCATCAACTATAATTTCAACACCAGTTGCAGCCTCTAAAGCCCTAATGTTTCTTCCTTCTCTACCAATAATTCTTCCTTTAACGTCATCAGACTCTAAATTAAAAACAGAAACACAGTTTTCTACTGCTTGTTCTACTCCTACTCTTTGAATGGTATTTAAAACTACTTTTCTAGCTTCTTGTTGTGCAGTTAGTTTTGCCTCTTCAACAGTTTCTTGAATAAAGGCCATTGCATCGGTTTTAGCTTCATCTTTTAAAGACGCTACTAATTCTTTTTTAGCTTCATCAGCAGAGAAACCAGAGATTTGCTCTAAAAGATCTACATGTCTTTTATGCATCTTCTCTAACTCATTTTCCTTCTTGTCTAAGAATTCTAATTTGTATGTTAAATCGTTTTCTTTTTGCTCTAAAGCTTTATTTAATTTTTTGTTTTTATCTATTTCTGACTGAACTTGAGATTCTTTATCTCTTGCTCTTTTTTCTACATCGGAGATTTTTTTCTCTCTACTTAAAATTACTTTTTCATGTTCAGCCTTTAACTCTATAAATTTTTCTTTTGCTTGTAATATTTTATCTTTTTTTAATGCTTCTGCTTCAACCCTTGCTTCTTTTAAGAGTGTATTAGCTTCTTTCTTAGTACTTGCTATGATTTTGTTTGCTTTTGTCTTTTCTAAAGACTTTGCTATCACAAAACCTATAATTAATCCTATAACTCCCACAGCTATGGGAAGTATCATTCCATCCATAATTTTGATTTAATTGTATAAAAAAAGCCTACATCAGCAGGGTTTATATAAACTCCATTATGACAAGTTTAGGACTAACTAGTTGATCAAGGATCCTCCTGATGTAAACATCTAAGGCTTGCTTTAGCAACTAAGACTTATCCTTCATAATAGAATAGCGTTGAGTTTATCAAACAAATTACTAATGTAGGCAGTATATCTATGTATTTTAAAGAACTTATTCTAAATGATTACTCACTAATTTGGTGAGTTCATTGATTTTATCTAATGCTTCTGTATCTGTGGCTTCTTTATTTAAATTTGATATTTCTAGTTTTGATGCAAATTGCAATGCACACATAGCTAAAACATCTTGCTTATCACTCACGGCATAATTTTGCTCGTATCTACTGATAAGATCATTAATACTGGCTGCAGCTTTTCGCATTCCTTCTTCTTCTTGTGTATTATTAACACTTAAAGGGTAAGTTCTACCTGCTATTACCAAATTAATTTTCAATTTTGCCACTATAAGAATGAACTTTAAATTTATTCGCTCAATTGAACGATACACTTATCGATTTCTCGAATTAAAGCATTTATTTTGAGTTTTGTATCTCTGGTACTATTATCACTGCCTTCTATAGTTTTTGCAATTTTAAGCAGATTATATTCTTTTTGTTGCTGCTCTATAAATTGTTCCTTTTCTAAAAGTTGTCGTTGTAATTTCGACGTGTTTTGAAGCAAAATCTCGTTTTCTTTCATTAAAAATTCATAGTTAGAAAGTAAGCTCTTTAGCTTATCTTCCAGTAAATGAATTGCTTCAACCGTATTACTCATTCAGCTTTTATCAATAAAACTATACGAACAAAGTTAGTATTCTGTTTTTTAAATCACAACTGTTTTTTTGCTTTTCACAAGTAATCAACAAAACATTCGTTAAGTTCTTAACATAAATGTTTGAATACTTTTCCTATTTTCGTTAAAAATTTCTAGAATTGAAAAGATATTTTCTTCTATTATTTCTTCTATCAAATTTCAGTGGATTTTCTCAAAAGAAATATCCAACTGATTATTTTAGAAGTCCTTTAGACATTCCCATTATATTGTCTGGAACATTTGGAGAGTTACGCAATAACCATTTTCATGCTGGCATGGATATCAAAACCAAAAGAAGAAACGGGCTAAAAGTCTATGCAACGGCTGATGGTTATGTTTCTCGTATTAAAGTTGCACTTTGGGGTTATGGAAAAGTAATTTATGTAACACATCCAAACGGTTATACTACGGTATATGCTCATTTAAGTAAGTTCGGAGATGGTATTCAAGAATATGTAAAGAATGTTCAGTACAAAAAGAAGAGCTATGAAACTGGTAATATTTTTCCAAAAGAAGGAGAAATTCCTGTAAAAAAAGGTCAAATTATAGCTTACTCAGGTAGTACTGGCGGATTTGTTGCTCCTCATCTTCACTATGAAATAAGGGATACAAAAACAGAACATATTATTAATCCTATGCTGTTTGGATTACGTGTACAGGATAGTATTACTCCAACTGTTTCTAAACTTATGGGGTATCCTATCAATAAAAGTGCTAGAATAAATAGCAACAATAAAAAGTTAATTCTTCCATTAAAAAAAGTAGGAAGTAACTATGTGACAAATCGTATTACAGCTAGTGGAAAGATTAGTTTTGGAATAAACACTTTTGATAGATTAGGTAAAGCTTTGAATAAAAATGGGGTTTATAGCATAGAAATGAAGGTAAATGGAAAACGTTACTATTACCATGATGTAGAGACTTTTTCTTTTGCTGAGAGTAAATTCATCAACCTTTTGATTGATTACCCTCATTTTGCAAAATATAAAAGTAGAATTCAAAAAACATATAGAGAGAAAGCAAATAAATTAAGTATCTATGAAAACCTTCTCAACAATGGTATTATTGAAGTTCAAGAGGGTTTAAATTATAATGTTCAAATTATTATTAAAGACTTTAATGGAAATACAACCAAAGTAAAGATTCCTGTGATTGGTAAAAAAAGTGAAGTTCTTTTTACCAAACCACCAGACACAACAAACTACAAGGTTATAGCAAAAAACTTTCAAAAATTCTCTAAGGATGGAATAACGATTGCCTTTCCTAAGAATACATTTTATGAAGATGTTTATTTAGATTTTGATGTGCTAAATGATGTTGCCAAAATACACTATCCAAATATTCCTCTTGATAAACGATTTACAATTACTTTCGATTCTACAAGATATAAACAAAAAGATTTAGAACATATATACATTGCCAATGTAAACAATAAAAAGTATGCTAATTACCAAAATACACGTAAGAGAAAAGGAAAAGTATTTACTACAACAAAGACCTTAGGCAATTATACTTTACTCATTGACAGTCAAAAGCCTAAAATTTACAACCCTAATTTTAAAAATGGAAGTTGGATGACCAATCATAATTACTTGACTATTCGTGTTTCTGATGCTCAATCTGGAATCAAATCTTACCAAGCTTATATTGATGATGAATGGGTTTTAATGGAATATGATTTAAAAAAGAAAAAATTATCGTATGATTTTCGCGATAAAAAATTGGTAGGTAGCAAACATATCTTTAAACTTGTAGTTTCTGACAACGTAGGAAATACGAATACTTATACTGCTACGTTTTATAGAAAGTAAGGACTGATAAATTACGTGAGAAAACTAACACTCTTATTATTGTTATTTCCAGCATTGATCTGGGCTCAAAAAACCACTATTGTTAGAGGGATTGTTAAGAACAAACAAAACCAATCTATAGAAAACGTATCTGTAAGTTACGGAACTGTTGGTACTACTACCAATAGTAAAGGGTATTATGAAATACGTATTCCTCTCAATAAAACAATTACACTTACATTTCGCTCTGTCAACTACAGAACTCTTACTAAAGAATTTAATGCTAAAAAGAGAACTATTATTCGCTTCTCTCCTATTTTAACAGCTACTTCTGAAGTTTTGGATGAGGTTGTAGTTAAAAACGATAAAAAAGATGCCACAGGAGAAATAAGTATTGATGCAAAAACAGTTACCAAAATTCCAGGAGCTAACAAAGGTGTAGAAACCATACTAATGACACTTCCTGGTGTAAGCAATAATAACGAACTAAGTACACAATACAACGTTCGAGGTGGTAACTTTGACGAAAACTTGGTATATGTAAATGGAATTGAAGTTTACAGACCATTTTTAATTCGCTCTGGACAACAAGAAGGATTGAGTTTTGTGAATACAAACATGGTGCAAAACATTAAGTTTTCTGCAGGAGGATTTCAAGCAAAATATGGAGATAGACTCTCCTCTGTGCTAGACATTACTTATAGAAAACCGAAAGAATTTGCTTTAGCTATAGATGGTAGTTTATTAGGAGGAAGTATTACTATAGAAGATTTATTGTTAAATGATAAGTTGAGTGCCATCGTAGGAATTCGTTATAGAGATAATAGTTTGTTTGTAAACAGTAAACAAATAGAAACGAATTTTAGACCGCGATTTACAGACGTTCAAAGCTTCTTATCCTATAAGCATAATGAACAATGGACCTTTAATTTTTTAGGCAATTTCTCATTAAATGATTATGATTATCAACCAGTAACACGACGTACTCGTTTTGGAACGCTTAGTGATCCTTTAGAATTAATTGTTTTTTATGAAGGACAAGAAAGAGATCAGTATTTAACAATGTTTGGAGCACTAAGTGCAGATTACCAAGTTAGTGATGATCTTAAACTAACAGCTACCATATCTACATACAATACACAAGAAGAAGAATATTTTGATATTGCTGCATCCTACAATTTAGGAGAAGTAGATTCTAATATAGGTTCAGAAACCTTTGGAGAAGTAACTTCTTCGCAAGGAATTGGATCTCAATTGAATCATTCTCGAAATGATTTAGATGCCTTAATCAGTAATATTCAAGTTCGCGGAACGTATAAAAAAGATGAAAATCAATTAGATTTTGGTATTAAATATCAAAGTGAAGACATAAAAGATCGTATTCGTGAATTCGAAGTAATTGATTCTTTAGGGTTTTCTATTCGTCCTACAGGATTAGGCTTCATCAACGATCAACCTTATACTCCTTTCACAGGACCTATAGTTCCTTTTCAAAGCGTGAGAACGCAAAATGAATTGACTATCAATCGTATTTCTGGTTTTGTACAGTACAGTAAAAGAGGATTTTGGGGAGATCACAAAATTTGGTGGAATGTTGGTTTACGCGGACAATCTTGGAGTGTGAAAGCTAACAACAATTCAGCTGTTAATCAATTTATTATAAGTCCTAGAGCACAATTTGCTATTAAGCCTGATTGGGAAAAGGACGTGTTGTTTCGTATCTCAGGCGGCTCCTACTCTCAACCTCCTTTTTACAAAGAATTAAGAGGTTTTGATGGAAACATCAACCCGAATGTCAAAGCGCAAAAGTCTATTCATGCTGTAATTGGAAGCGATTATAGTTTTACTATGTGGGATAGACCTTTTAAGTTAACTACAGAAGTATATTATAAAAGTTTATCTGATGTGAATTCTTATGTTGTAGATAACGTTAGAATACGTTATCAAGCTAATAACAATACAAAAGCTTATGCAACCGGAATTGATGTTCGTTTAAATGGAGAGTTTGTTCCAGGAAATGAAAGCTGGATTAGTTTAGGAATTTTAAAAACTGAAGAAAACAACAATGGCCGCGGTTATATTGCTCGTCCAACTGATCAGCGTTTTAAATTGGGTATCTTATTTCAGGATTATGTTCCTAGTATTCCAAATCTAAAAGCTTATTTAAATTTAGTATACAATTCTGGGGTTCCAGGAGGCGCGCCTGCCTATGCAGATCCTTATGATTTTCAAAATCGTTTGCGTGACTACCGCAGAGCAGATCTTGGAATCTTATACGTTTTTACCGATGCTAAAAAACCTGTACAAACTGGCTGGCTTAGACAGTTTAGAGAATTAACCGCAGGATTAGAGCTCTTTAATATGTTTGACATACAAAACTCTATTACAAATACTTGGGTGAGAGATGTTGCTACAAAAAATCAATTTGGAGTTCCTAATTTCTTATCTGGACGTATCCTAAATTTCCGTTTAGGCATGAGATTTTAACTCTTCTTATCATGAAAAAAATTTACCTAAAGGGTTTAACCGAACTAAGAGCTATTGCAGCCCTTATGGTAGTTTTTCATCATATTGAGTTATACAAAACAAGAGAGGGTTTTTCTAGTTTATTTCATACTAGTTTAAAGGATTTTATTTCTAATGCGGGAAAGAATGGTGTTTATATCTTTTTTGTATTAAGTGGATTTCTAATCTCTTATTTGCTCTTAGCTGAAAAAGAACGATTTGAAAGAATTAATGTTCGGAAATTTTACATTCGTAGAATTCTGAGAATTTGGCCTTTGTACTATATCATTGTCTTTCTTTGCTTTTTTGTACTTCCTTTTATAGCTGATTGGATTCCAGCTTTGTCTAAAGAATCATATTATTTTGGTTTAATACAAACATTGCAAGATGCTCCTTGGAAGCCTTTACTCTTATTCATATTTTTCCTTCCAAATTTAGCTGTTTATTTAGCTGCTCCAGTGGCCGGAGCAAGCCAAGCTTGGTCTGTAGGAGTTGAAGAACAGTTTTATTTGATTTGGCCACACTTGTTCAACAAGTTTCACAATAAAACTACATTTATCAGTGTTTTAGTTTTCATATGCTTAACACCTATAATTCCTGAAATAGTTTCTCTTTTTGATTTGAATCTTTCAGAAAAAGCAATGATTATCATCAATATATTTCCTATTCATTATATGGCTTTTGGAGCTATTGGAGCTTTTTTTCTGTTCGAACCTTCAAAACTTATAACCTCTTTGCTTAACAACCATTTCTTGTTTCTTTTCAATACAATTTTATTTATTACTTTTTTATTTGTAAAAGTACCTTGGTATCTACATGGATCTATTATAGCAACGTAACTTTTATTCATCACTCAAGAATCATTTCGTTTTAACTTACGAAGTACCTTTTTAGAGGGTTTAGGCGACATTTCTTATGGAATTTATATGTATCATCCCCTAGTAATGTTTTTCTCTTTTGCTATTTGTAGATCTTTTTTATCGGATAATTTTGTGCTTTTTAATCTTGGTATCTACGTATGCATTGTTATTGGAACTGTTTTCATAAGTAAACTATCATATCGCTATGTAGAGTTATGGTTTATTTCATTGAAGAAAAGAAAATACACTCTTATAAAGAGTGGAAAATAATTTACTTTATAAAGTTTCAACAGTGATTTAGTCTGTTAAACCTCTCCTAAAATTTTCGTTTACTTTTTTGAGATGATTATCTTTAGATTTTCTAAAAATCATCTTATGAAACGTATCTTTACTCTTTTCACTTTATTCTTTTCTCTTTACTCCATATCCGCTCAAAATCTAACTTTTGAAGAATATAACCCTAAGTCTACACTTGTTGTACCGGGAAAAGTGATTAAAAAAGCAAAATTTCCATTTATAGATGTTCACGGACATCAATATCGCATGCCCACACAAAATCTAGCTCCCGTAATTGCTGCGATGGATACACTAAACATGGCTATTATGGTGAATTTAAGTGGGAGAACTGGTGCAGATTTACAAAAATCTGTCAAAAATATTGCTGATAATTATCCAAATCGTTTTGTGGTTTTTGCCAACATTCGTTTTCATAATAACGTAGGAAAAAAAGGATGGATAGAATCGACTGTAAAACAATTAGAGCAAGATGTTAAAAATGGAGCAAGAGGACTAAAAATATATAAAGGATTAGGTTTACGTGATTTGGATGTTCAAGGAAAACGAGTAGCAGTAAATGATCCAAGATTAGATCCTATATGGGCGAAATGTGGCGAATTAGGAATTCCAGTATTAATTCATTCTGCTGATCCAAAACCTTTCTGGGATGATTTTGATGCCGATAATGAGCGTTGGCTAGAATTAAAAACGCGTCCGAGAAGAAAACGTGGACCCAACAATCCAGCTCCTTGGGAGCAAATTATGCAAGAACAGCATGCTATGTTCAAAAAACATTCAAATACAACCTTTATTAGTGCACATATGAGTTGGTTGGCTAATGATTTAGGTAAACTAGGAGAACTCTTAGATGAAATTCCAAATATGAATGTTGGAATAGGAGCCATCATAGCGGAGTTAGGTCGTCAGCCAAGATTTGCAAAGAAGTTTTTTATCAAATATCAAGATCGAATTCTATTTGGGAAAGATAGTTGGCAGCCTAAAGAGTTTCCCACCTATTTTAGGGTCTTAGAAAGTAATGACGAGTATTTTCCTTATCATAAGAAATACCACGCTTTCTGGGCGATGTATGGTTTAGATTTACCCGACAATGTGCTCAAGAAAGTGTACTACAAAAATGCTTTACGTATAGTTCCTGGTTTGGATAAAACCTTGTTCCCAAAGTAATCTTAAAAAAAGAAATATCTACAATGTAACAAATAGACCATGAGTTGGTCTAATCATTTGCAAAATAAACTCAATGACTATCCAAAAACTAAATTCTAGAACACGATTTAATAATGAAAGACTTGGAAGATGCTACCAACGATTTGATTCTTTAATCGATGAATTGAAAAATCAAGACCTTTCAGATAATGTAATTAGTACAATCAATGAACATATAGCGCTCATTAATAGATCCATTGAAGAAAAAGCATTAAAAAAACAGTTGAGAATTAGTCAACATAAAATTATTAAGATGCTTGAAAAAGAACATAAGATCGTTCCTAAAAATTATTATCGAAATTTATGGATGATTTTAGGAATGACTGCTTTCGGTTTGCCTATGGGTGCAGCTTTTGGTGCTAGTATTGGCAATATGGCATTTTTGAGCATAGGAATGCCAATAGGGATGGTAATAGGACTAGCAGTTGGAGCTTCAAAAGATAAAGAAGCTGCCTTACAAGGAAGACAGCTTAAGTTTGAAGCAAAATCATAATTTAATTTTTAAAAATTATAATATTTGCGCAGTATGTTCTTTTGTTTTTACTTTTAAGATTACGTCTTCTAAAACGCCTTTTTCATCAATAACAAAAGTAGTTCTGTGAATTCCATCGTATTCGCGTCCCATAAATTTTTTAGGACCCCATACTTCAAAAGCATTTAGTACAGAATGATCTTCATCTGCTAACAATGGAAAAGGAAGATCATATTTGTCAACAAACTTCTGTTGTTTCTTTTCTGTATCTGCACTTACGCCTAAAATTTCATACCCTCTTGCTTGAAAAGTATGGTAGTTATCTCTTAGGTTACAAGCCTCGGCTGTACATCCAGGAGTATCAGCTTTTGGGTAAAAGAAAACTACAAGTTTTTTTCCAGCATAATCACTCAATTTTCTAGTAATCCCTTGATTATCTTTAGCTTCAAAATTAGGGGCTTTATCGCCAACTTTTAATGTTGTCATTTTTTCAGGTTTCAAATTTGTTTCCTAACAAAGATACAAAGTTGTTCATTGAAAGCCGATAAATTATTTCACACTTTGTAACTTTGCTTATCTCGAAAATCAACAAATGACCAAAGCCGAAAAAGTACAATTTGTAATCGATACTCTCGAAGAGTTTTATCCTGAAACCCCTATTCCTCTAGATCATAAAGATCCATACACATTACTCATAGCCGTATTAATGTCTGCTCAAAGTACTGATGCTAGGGTGAATATTATCACTCCTCTACTATTTGAAAAAGCAGATAATCCTTATGATATGGTAAAGTTATCTGTAGAAGAAATTAGAGAAATTATCAAACCAGTAGGTTTGTCTCCAATGAAATCGAAAGGAATTTATGGTCTTTCAAAAATTTTGATAGAAAAACATAACGGAGAAGTTCCTCAATCTTTTGAAGCTCTAGAAGAATTACCGGCTGTTGGTCATAAAACAGCAAGTGTTGTAATGAGTCAAGCATTTGGAATTCCTGCATTTCCTGTAGATACTCACATTCATAGATTAATGTATCGATGGAATTTAAGTAATGGTAAAAATGTAGACCAAACAGAAAAAGATGCAAAAAGATTGTTTCCAAAAGAACTTTGGAACAAATTGCATTTACAAATTATCTATTATGGGCGTGAATACAGTCCTGCTCGTGGTTGGAAATTAGAAAATGATATCATCACCAAAACTATTGGTCGAAAATCTATTTTGGATGATTATTACAAGAAAAAGAAATAACTACCATAAAAAAAGCCTCGACTCATGTCAAGACTTTTTCCACTCTTAATTCAAATTCAATTCAATGAGAAAATTTGATTTGGTTTTAACAACTGATAGCGATTTGGAAAAATTAATCAAAAATTGAACTGTTTCTTGTTTGGGTTGCTCCTGAAATTCAGAAGACTTTTTAGAGTAAAGTTGCTTCATACAAATAGCTTTAGTGATTGACTTTCAATATGCTAACGAAGCGCTTTTACTTTTATTGTTAATTCACTAAAATAATTTTATTTTTTTCTATAATCTTTCTTAAATTAATCAATGCATAACGCATTCTACCTAGTGCTGTATTAATACTAACATCTGTATTTTCGCTTATTTCTTTAAAGCTCATGTCTTTATATATACGCATTACCAGTACTTCCTTTTGCTCTTCAGGAAGCTCGTGGATTAACTCTCTTACATCCGATAAAATTTGTTCTTTAATAATTTTCTTTTCGGCATTTAAATTTCCATCACTAATTACTGAAAAGATATCAAATTCATCTGTATTCTTAAACGAAGGCATTCTATTTGACTTTCTGAAATAATCAATAATCAAATTCTGAGCAATTCGCATTACCCAAGGTAAAAATTTACCTTCTTCGTTATAATTACCTCTTTTTAAGGTTCTAATTACTTTAATAAAGGTATCCTGAAAGATATCTTCTGTAATATCTCTGTCTTGTACTTTGCTATAAATAAAGCTGTACAAACGTTGTTGATGTCTTTTAATTAGTATTTCAAGGCTAGTTTCATTTCCTTGAATATAATTGCTTACTAAAGTACTGTCCGGCGTGGAATTTCTATACATCATATCACTACTTTTAAGAAAAGCGTTAGGGGCTTCTCGATTACTATTTCATTAATAATTTAAAAGTAGTTTTTGTCTATATGAGTATAATTTTCTGATTAATAGAGAATCAAATATTGTAATTATTTTTTTGAATGACAAATTTTTTAACAAATTTCAATTCAATTCATTTATGTAAGAGGTTAAAAATGATTATTTTTAGGGCTTGTTTTTTGAGCCCATGAACACAGACATCTCTAAAGTAAATCCAAAAGAAAACATTATCATTAAAGGAGCAAAACTCCATAATTTAAAAGATATTGATGTTGTTATACCACGAAACCAATTGGTTGTAATTACTGGTCTTTCTGGTTCAGGGAAATCTTCTTTAGCTTTTGACACATTATATGCAGAAGGTCAAAGACGTTATGTAGAGAGTTTATCTTCTTATGCACGCCAGTTCCTGGGAAAATTACACAAGCCAAAAGTAGATTATATAAAAGGCATTGCTCCAGCCATAGCTATTGAGCAAAAGGTAAATTCAACAAACCCACGTTCTACTGTTGGCACCTCTACAGAAATTTATGATTATATCAAATTACTTTATGCAAGAATTGGGACCACTATATCTCCTATTTCTGGAAATGTGGTAAAGAAACATACCGTAACAGATGTTATTGATTTTGTGAAAAGTTGTAATGAGAAATCAAAATTGTTACTCTTAAGCCCAATTGAAATTAATGAAAAGAGAGACATTGCAACAGTTCTAAAAGTTTTGTCTCAGCAAGGATATGCCCGCTTACAATATAAAGATAAAGTATATCGTATTGATGATTTGCCTAAAAATCAATCTGAATATAAAGATTTAAGATTGGTAGTAGACCGAATAATTGTTCAAAATGATGAAGATTTTTATAATCGTTTAGCTGATGCTGTTCAAACTGCTTATTTTGAAGGAAAAGGTGTTTGTTTTATTGAAAATTTATCTGATAATTCCGTCACCGAATTTAACAATAAGTTTGAGTTAGACGGGATGTCTTTTCTAGAACCCAATACACATCTCTTTAGTTTTAATAATCCTTATGGAGCTTGCCCAAAGTGTGAAGGCTACGGCAATATTATCGGGATAGATGAAGAACTAGTTATTCCAAATACTGGGCTTTCTATTTATGATGATGCTATTTTCCCATTTAGATCGGATTCTTATCGACATTACAAAGAAGAATTGATTGCTCATGCATATAAATTTGACATTCCTATTCACAAACCTTGGTTTGAATTAAGTCAAAAGCAAAAAGATCTTGTCTGGAATGGGAACAAAAGTTTCAAAGGAATTCATCATTTTTTTGAAGCTCTCGAAGAGAAAAGCTATAAAATTCAAAATAGAGTAATGCTTTCTAGGTATCGCGGTAAAACAACCTGTACAGAATGTAATGGAAAGCGTTTACGAAAGGAAACTAATTATGTTCAGGTATACGGAAAAACTGTTTCTGATCTAATTATAATGCCTTTAGATGAGTTATATGATTTCTTTCAACAAATTGAGTTGAACTCTTACGAACAAAAAATAGGAAAACGTTTGTTAACTGAAATCAATAATAGATTACAGTTTTTACAAGATGTTGGTTTAAGTTACCTTACACTTAATAGAACATCCAACACTTTATCCGGAGGAGAAAGCCAACGAATTAACTTAGCTACCTCTTTAGGAAGCAGTTTGGTAGGATCTATGTATATACTAGATGAACCAAGTATAGGGTTACACCCTAAAGATACTGAACGACTGATAGGTGTTTTAAAAGAACTTAGAGATTTAGGCAATACAGTAGTTGTAGTAGAACATGATGAAGATATTATGAAAGCTGCTGATCATATTATAGATATTGGTCCTGAAGCAGGAACCTATGGTGGAAAAGTTGTCGCTAAAGGCACCTATGATCAGATACTAAGCACAAGTTCACTTACGGCTAAATATCTTAATGAAAGTCTAAAAATAGATGTTCCTGCTAATAGAAGGAATTCAAAAAATTACATTCAAGTTGTAGGCGCTAGAGAAAACAACTTAAAAAACATCACAGCATCTTTTCCTTTAAATAGCCTAAGTGTTATTACAGGAGTATCTGGAAGTGGTAAAAGCACATTGGTGAAAAACATTTTATATCCAGCGATGCAAAAACACTTGATTGGATATGGAGAAAAGATAGGGCAACATACAGAAATAAAAGGAAGTTTTGAGCATTTAAAACATGTAGAGTTTATAGATCAAAACCCTATTGGGCGTTCCTCTCGTTCTAATCCTGTAACCTATATCAAGGCTTATGATGATATCAGAGCTTTGCTCTCGTCACAAAAACTTTCTAAGATTAGAAATTACAAACCCAAACATTTTTCTTTTAATGTTGAAGGCGGAAGATGTGAGGTGTGTAAGGGCGAAGGTGAGGTGACTATTGAGATGCAATTTATGGCTGATGTTCATTTACAATGTGACACTTGCAATGGAAAACGATTTAAAAAGGAAGTCTTAGAAGTTGCTTATGAAGGAAAAAATATTGATGATATATTAAATTTCACCATTGATGATGCTGTAGCATTTTTCGCTGAACATAACCAAACTAAAATTGCATTAAAACTAAAACCCTTGCAAGATGTTGGTTTAGGATATGTGCAATTAGGACAATCTTCCTCTACTCTTTCTGGTGGTGAAGCACAGCGTATCAAACTTGCTTCTTTTTTAGTCAAAGGAAATACCAAAGACAAAGCATTGTTTATTTTTGATGAACCCACAACTGGATTACATTTCCATGACATTAAAAAACTGTTAGCTTCATTTAATGCTTTAATTGAAAAAGGGCATTCTATCGTTGTGATTGAGCACAATATCGAATTAATTAAATGTGCTGATTATATTATTGATCTTGGTTTAGAAGGCGGTAAAAAAGGTGGTGATTTAGTTTTTGAAGGAACTCCTGAAGAATTAATACAAAACAAAAAATCATATACCGCAACTTATCTCAAAGAAAAGTTGATATCTTAGGTGCATGAAACTGGAGTTACAGTTAACAAATCATCAAAAACTCAATTGGGTTCGCATAGCAGCTTTGGCTTCTACCTTAGTATTAATGTTATATGCTCCTAAACTTTGGTTAAGCAGTAAATCATTTCCTGTGGTTCCTTTGTTTGAATGGATTCCTATTCCAATTGGAGTTTTAGAGTATATTTTCTGGGGCTTATTTTTTGGAAGTCAACTTATTTATATATTTATAAATAAACGTTGGATAGGTTGGTTTGTAGTGTTGCTTTATGTGTATTTATCCCTAGTTGATCAAAATAGACTCCAACCCTACTTCTATCAATCAGCTTTAACAATACTGGCTATTGTTATCTTTCCAAGTAAAACTGAAACCAAAAAAGTTTTATATGCTGTAATCTTAATCTTTTTCGCTACCTATTTTTGGAGTGGAATTCAAAAGTTAAACGAGGCTTTTTACATTCAATGGTTAAGCGCTATCAATAAACATTTTAGTTGGCTTCCTCAATGGTTTTTAAAATCTTTCACCTATGCTGTACCATGGCTAGAAGCTTCTATGGGAGTATTGCTTTTATTTAATAGAACAAGAACATTTGCTATTACTTTTATATTAGGAATGCATGCAATTATTGTTGGTTTGCTATTCTATCTTGGATACGGATACAACGTAGTTCCTTGGAATTTTCAAAACATGATTAGCGTTGTTGTATTGTTCTATGGTTTAAAAACTGTATCTTCTCATGAATTCTTTACTTATCAATTTGATAAACAAAAGGTATTAGTGCTTGTATTTACAATGCTTTTACCAATTGCTAATAATCTTTTTGGGTATTATGATAACTTACTTTCTTTTCATTTTTTCACTGCAGATCTAAGTTATTACAATGTCATTATCCATGAAGATTTAGAGGAAAAACTTCCACAAGACGCAAAAGATTTCTATCGCTATTATGAAGGTCAGACGTACATCAATATTAATGAATGGGCCCAATACGATAACAAAGTACTATTCTATCCAGAAAAAAGGGCGATTCACTTTATAGATGCTTATTTACGCTCTTTTGCTGATAATCCTAATCAAGAAAACCTCACACAATTGATTGATTACAATAAGGTGACTGATTAATTCTCTACGAATTCTAGTTTCTTTTCTACGAATTCTAATTCTGCTTAAAAAGAACATATATACCCTACTACATTTGAAGTGTAAATCATAATAGTTAGTTAATGGGACTAGGCAGTTTTTCAAATATCAGTAACAAATATCCAAAGATTAAAGTACATATCAACAACGATGGGGAAATTGTAACTATTGAAAGAGAAGAAAATGGTTCATGGAAAAAAGATTCCAAACTTACCACCTTATTTGATCAACTGCCTAGATTATTAAATATCAAGAAAAAAGCAATCATCACAATAATTCAATAATCACACAGCACCAAATAAGTAATAACTCTGTCTGCTAAAATGTAGACAATAAAAATCAAAAAGTATGAAAAAAGGAATTGTAAAAGCAGGTTTAGTAATGGGATTACTAATTGTAACAGGTAGCTTTATAAGCTGTGATAAAAAAGCTCCAGTAAAAAAGAAACAAGTTATTGCAGACAATATTGAAAACATATCAACAGAAACTGTAGAAAAAGAGATCATGTACAGGAAACCTGTTGTGTTTATTACAGGAATAGATCAGGAAGAGCAAAATTTTTATAAAAGTGCACGATCGTATTTTTTAGACAAACAGTTTGAAGTTGTGGATTATGCATTTTCATTACAAGAGGTATTTACTTGGTTAAACAAAAATTATGATGGAAATACCTATGGCGAAATTCATATTGTAACCAATCATAATCAATGGGAAGGTTTGTCTATGGAAACCTTAATTAAAGGAGATCGAGTAACTACAGAAAGCTTAAGAAAAGCCATTACTTTAGGAGAGCTACCCGTTTTAAAAGATGGAATCAAAAAAGGAACAAAAGTAGTTTTTCATTCCCAAGGTTTAGGAGAAAACACTAGTTTGATGAAAACTCTAAAAGACGCTTTTGTAGCTGATGAAGTTCCTAGTGTTGTAGCTTCTCCTTATGTAGATATTTTTGGAGGTGAATTTTCTGAACATTATTTAGCAAAACCATATTATGTATTTTATCCTTATTCACTTTCTCCAGGAAAAATTGATCTTTCAAAAGAGATTGCTAGAAAATATCCAGAAGAAAAAGAAATCGACTGGTATGATGCTTTAAATAATTACAAAGAGCGTTATGTAGGAGATGCCTATACATATAGATTTAGTATTCCAGTTAAATGGGAATTTGACTATACCAATTCAGATAACGAGGTTCCTAACTTTAAGTCGCCAGAAGAAATTATGGATTGGATAGAACAAGATCAAGAATTATTAAAAGTAGTAAGTAAGTATAACATTCCGTTAGAGAAGTTCAGATGGAGATCAGCTGTTAAGGGTAATAAATTGATTATTAAAGGAAAAGTAACTGTTCTGTGTGTGTTAAAGCCTTTAATCAAACCTTATGGAGATTTACAACATGTAGAGCCTGATACAGAAAATTTGCGTCTGTACGCAATGAAGTAGATTTTTGGAATGCTATTTGTTTTGGTTGAAAAGTAACTGTTTGTAATGAGCAGTTACTTTTTGTGTAAGTTTGTTCTCGTAGAGAAATTAAGTTTTAAAATTTGTGAATATAATTACAACATTGTCATCAATTAAAAGTAAAAAAGAAGACACATTTCAAATTCTTCTCTTTTGTCTTTGTTGTTTATTCTTTACTTCTCTCTCCTATTCACAAAACAGTCAGCTACAAAATTTCAACACCAAAGAAGGATTACCTCAATCTCAAGTATATGACATTGTACAAGATTCTATTGGTTACCTATGGTTGGCAACTCAAGGTGGTGGTTTAGCTCGATTTGACGGAGATGAATTTACCGTGTTTAATGAGAAAAAAGGATTGAAATCTAACTTTGTTAACTCGTTACTAGTAAGAAATGATAGTCTTTTTATAGGAACCTATTCAGGACTTTCTATTTATACAAAAGGGAGATTTAAAAATTATGAAAGTCCAAAAATTAATAAAGTTGTTGCTATTAATCAATCTATATATCTGGCAACAGACAAAGGAATCTATTCTTATAAAAACGATTCTCTTCAACCTATAAGCTCGGTTACTAAAGTAGATTTGAATACTGTTACAGATATTATCAAAGAGGGTCCTAATTATTTGATAGCTACTAAAAAAGGATTGTGGGTTTTAGATCAAATAAACAACCCAAAAAAGGCTGTCAAAATTGATGCTTCAGATTACACTTCTTTTTTAAAACTTGAGAATAGAATATTAGCCTCAACTTTTGATGCTGGAATTAAAATCATTGACAGTGGAAAAATTGTTGGTGTCCAAAAAGATATCCAGAGAAGTAACAAAATATACCTTATAGACAATCAGTATTGGATTGCTAGTGATACCGATGGAATTATTGTTACCGACAATCGATTTAGAACAAAACAAGTTATTAATCAGAACAATGGTTTGGCTATCAACCAAATTCGATCTATCATCAAAGACAATCAAGAAAATATCTGGATTGGTACTTCTGGTGGAGGTCTATACAAACTCACTCAAAACAATTTTCAACACTTCGATCGTAATTCTGGGTTGAAAGGAAATAGAATTTATGCAGTACACAAAAAGGATCATGAAATATGGATTTCTAATTCTGAAAAAGGAGTTATTAAAATTGATAGCTTAGGTATATACCCTATTTTAGAAGATAACGGATATCTGAATAATGTAAAAGTAAAAACCATTGCTTCAGATGGCTCTGACAATGTTTGGGTAGGAACTGATGGAAAAGGTATTCTTATTTTTAAGAAAAAATACATCGAGTTAGATTCGCTTCAAAAAGAATCAAAATTTGATGTTCTTGATAAAAAACTATTTCCTGAATATACCCTAGAAACCGATACTCTTACTATTGAAGATGGATTAACATCAAATTGGATCAAAAAAATTAAGATTCGTAATGACATTATCTGGATAGCCACATATTCATCAGGTATCATTCAAATGCGTTATGGCAAAATGGGTATTTCTCCTAGTGTTAGTAATTATTATGGCACAAAAAAAGGGATTAAAGACTTATTTATCAATGATTTGAAGATTGATAATAAAGGTAGAGTTTGGTATGCAACTAGAGAAGGAAATTTAGGGTATATTAATCAAAAAGGTCAGGTTCGCGATTTTTATCGAATTCTAAATAAAGAAATTTCCATTTCTACCATTTTATTTAAAGATCAAAATATTTACTTAGGAACTTTAGGTGATGGTATTTGGATAGCTAATGCTGCAAATCCAAGAGAAGTCAAACAACTTTCTGGAGTTAAAAACTTGAATTCCAATAATATTTATCAATTAATATTTGATAATGAAAATAATCTTTGGGTAGGTACAGAAAAAGGTGTAAATAAAGTTGTCTTGGATGCAAACAATTCAATTAGTGACGTATTTTACTTTGACAGAAGTGATGGATTCTTAGGAATTGAAACATGTCAGAATTCAGTTGATATAGATTTTAAGGGAAATATTTGGTTTGGAACCATGAATGGTTTAACAAAGTACATTCCAACTAACAACCAATTAAAAAAGGCAAAACCTACTATTTATTTTGAAAACATTGAAGTTGCCTATCAACCTGTTGACAGTTTAAACATCAATGCTTTTTCTGAAATACTGCAATTAAAAACCGATGAGAATCACCTTTCTTTTCAATTTAAATCTATAGATATCAATCACCCTAAAGGGATCGAATACCGATGGAAATTAAATCATGGTGAGTTAGAAGGAGATTACGGGCCATGGTCATCAAAAGATTTTATCGATTTTGCGAATTTAAAAGATGGAAACTACGAGTTTTCCGTTCAAGCAAGGAACATTGATTGGATACAAAGTGATGTTATTAATTTTCAATTTTTTATTGATAAACCTTTATATCAAAAATCTTGGTTTTTATGGGTTATATACTCTAGTCTAGGGCTCATTGCTCTCATTATTATTTTAGTCACCGTAAAAAGAATCAAACGAAAAAATAAACAAAAACTAGAACAGCTTACTGTAGAAAATCATCTGTTATCTCTTGAACAAAAAGCATTACAGCTTCAGATGAATCCACATTTTATATTCAATGTTCTTAACGGAATTAAAGCCATGGGTTCTGTTGGAGAAACAGAGCAGATGAATTCTACAATTAACACATTTGCTACCTTACTAAGGAGTATCTTGAATAGCTCGCGTCAGGAAGAGGTTTCACTTCAAGAAGAAATTAAAACACTTGAAAATTATTTAACACTTGAACAACAGATGTCTGTGAAAAAGTTTGAATATCAAGTTCATACAGCAACCAATGGAATAAATATTGAAGAAATACTTATTCCTCCAATGCTCATTCAACCTTTCGTAGAAAATAGCGTAAAACACGGTTTTCAACAAATTGAAAGAAATGGTAAAATTGATATTAAATTTGTAGTGAATGGTGAGTTTTTAGAGTGTGAAGTAAGAGATAATGGAATTGGAATTGAGCAATCCAAGCAACAAAAGAAAAGTCATCATCCTTCAACAGCTCTTAAAGTAACCAAAGAACGTATTCAAAGTTTATCAAAAGAGCATTCTCTAATTATTAAGGAAGAAAATGGGACAATTGTTTCTTTTCGTTTACCTTTAAAAACCGATTTTTAATTGTGAGTCAACACACTGCCATATTAGTAGATGATCTTCCAGCAGCTTTACAGTTGTTGGAAAATGATATCCAACAAAAACATCCGTCAATATCAATCATAGGAAAAGCTGCCAGCGTTGTTGAAGCTGCTAAACTTTTACGAAAACAACAACCTGATATTCTTTTTTTAGATATCATGCTTGGAGATGGAACCGGATTTGATGTATTGGAGATTTTTCCTAACCTACGATCTAAAATTATATTTGTAACTGCTAGTGATGAGTTTGCTATTAGAGCTTTTAAGTTTGCTGCTATCGATTATGTTTTAAAACCCTATTCTGATGAGGATTTAAATAAAGCTATTGAAAAGGCAAAGCAACATATTCAACCAGATAGCGAGCAACTAAATGTCCTGAAAGAGTCAATTACAGCACCGAATCAGCGCCCAAAAAAAATATCACTCCATACTTTAGAAAAGATTGTTGTAGTTGATTTGGATGAAATTATTCGCTGTGAATCTGATAATAATTATACAAAGTTCTTCTTTCAAGATGGAAGTAAAATTTTAGTAACAAAAACGCTAAAATCATTTGCAGATATGTTGAAAAATTATCAATTTTTACGTGTGCATCAAAGCCATTTGGTAAATGTAAAGTACGTGAAAGCCTTTATCAAATCAGATGGTGGGTATTTGATTTTAAAAAATAAAAATACGGTTCCTGTTTCAGTAAGAAAACGCGCTGAAGTAATTGAAGCGTTAAATACTATCTAATTTTAAAGCAAAGTCTTGCTACTAGGCTTTAAAACTTAAAAAGGTAAATTTTCTACATCTACATTTCCTCCAGAAATAATTACTCCCACTTTTTTTCCTTGAAAAACCTTTTGATTATATAACACAGCAGCCACAGCAACTGCACTAGAAGGTTCTATAATGATTTTCATTCGCTCCCATACCAAACGCATTGCAGCAACAATTTCTTCTTCGCTCACTCGAATGATTTGCTCTACATGTTCTAAAATGATTGGGAAGTTATGGTTACCAAGATTAGTTCTCAAACCATCTGCAATAGTGTTTGTTGTTTCATTGGTTTCTATTTGACCACTGATTAGTGAACGATATGCATCATCTACATTAGCAGGCTCTGCACCAATCACTTTGGTTTTCGGAGAAAAGGCATTGACAAACAGGCATGTCCCAGCTATCAATCCACCTCCTCCTATTGGAGTAACAATGAAATCAAAATCGATTTCTTCTTGCAACAACTCATAAGAAGCAGTACCTTGACCATGAATGACTTCTAATTGATTAGATGGATGCAAAAAAGAAGCTCCTGTTTCTTTCTGTATCTTTTTTGAAGCTTTCTCTCTGGCTTCAATAGTTGGTTCGCATTCAGTAATGATACCATCATAAGCTATGGTTCCTGCTTTTTTTGCTTTAGGAGCATTGGTAGGCATTATAATATGTGCAGAAACACCTAGGTTTTTTGCTGCTAAAGAAACAGCTTGAGCAAAATTACCTGAAGAATGGGTAACCACTCCTCTTCTTCGCTCTTCATGCGAAAGCTGCAAGATAGCATTGGTGGCACCGCGAATTTTATAGGCCCCTCCTTTTTGAAAGTTCTCACACTTCAAATATACTTCACATCTAGCTATTTCATCAATCAACCGCGAATGATGAACTGGGGTTTTATGCACATGAGGTTCTATTCTTTTGTAAACGGAAAGGAGATCGCTTTTTTGCATTCAGAAATGATTTGTGTAAAAATAAAAAAACCTTCTCAAATTCTTGAGAAGGTTTTGGGTGAAAGACCGGGTTCGAACCGGCGACCTCCGGAACCACAATCCGGCGCTCTAACCAGCTGAGCTACAATCACCATGTAACTTGCGGGTGCAAATGTACTTTATTTTTCATTTTTTAAAAAGAAAAAATCAAATTAATTTATCTAAAGATTCTACAGCAACAAAGCGTTCTACTGTAAATCCTTCAGCATAATCTACTCCTATTAATCTTCCTAAATCTCTAGCTCTATATTCTATACTGTCCGTAAAATTTTTACTTGTAATTGGAGTTTCAGGCTCTTTACTATTTGGATCAAAAAATTGAGAACTATAGGCCATAACAGAATCTATTTTTTTATTCATAAATCCTGTGACATCCACTACAAAATCAGGCTCTATATTTTTCCATTGAATGTAATGATATACATGCTTAGGTCGCCATTTATTTTGTTTTTTACCTTCTAACTCTGTTTCTATTTTCTGTAATCCACTTAAAAAACAAGCGTCAGAAACTAGTTTACTTCCTTTACCATGGTCTATATGACGGTCATCAATAGCATTACATAAAACAATTTCTGGCTGGTATTTACGAATCATTTTGATAATTTCTAATTGATGCTTTCTATCATTTAAAAAGAAGCCATCAGCAAATCCTAAATTTTCACGTACGTTTACACCAAGTATCTCAGCGGCTTTTGTTGCCTCTACTTTTCGTAATTCGGCAGAGCCTCTTGTACCCAATTCACCTCTAGTTAGATCTACAATTCCTACTTTTTTTCCCAAAGAAACCTCTTTGGCTATGGTTGCAGCACTACCTAATTCTACATCATCGGGATGTGCTCCAAAAGCTAATATATCTAACTTCATACGAGTTCTTTTTTTGTTTTTAAAATAGCTTGTTCTATATCAGCAATCAAATCTTCAGGTTCTTCTATTCCAGTAGAGAAACGAATTAATCCGTCTTTTATACCCCTCTCTAATCTTTCTTCTTCGCTTAACAAAGCATGGGTTGTTTGGGCCGGACTCACAGTTGTACTTTCTAATCCTGCTAAACTCATAGAAGGTTTAATTAATTGTAATGCATTTTGAAATTCCATAGCATCAATTCCTTCAGATAATTCGAAAGATAGCATGGCTCCAAAATTTTTCATTTGAGATTTTGCCAATTCATAATTTGGGTGTGACTTCAACCCAGGATAATATACCTTATCAATATTAGGGTTCTCATCTAAGTATTCAGCAATTACTTGCGCGTTTTTTGTTTGCTCTTTTACGCGTAAGTTTAGAGTTTTTAAACTTCTCTCAAGCATCCAGACCATAAAATCGCTCAAGTTTCCACCAAAATTTCGGGCCGTTTCCCAAATTTGCTCAATGTGTTTTTTAGAACCCGCTACGGCTCCAGCTGAAATGTCTGAATGACCTCCCATATATTTTGTTGCAGAATGTACAATAATATCTATTCCAAAATCTACAGGAGTTTGATTGATAGGTGTTGCAAATGTATTGTCAATCATTGTTAGAACGTTTCTCTCTTTGGCTAAATCAGCAATTGCTTTGATATCAGTAATTCCAAGCAAAGGATTTGAAGGTGTTTCTATATAAATGATTTTGGTATTTGGTTGCATTAACTTTTTGAAATCTTCTATAGAATGACTCTCTGTGTAAGAATATTCTATACCGTATTTCTCAAACTCTTTGGCTACAAAATTATACGTCCCTCCATAGATTACTTGTTGAAGAATGACATGATCTCCTTTTTGTAAAAAAGCAAATAATGCAGAACTTATTGCAGCCATTCCAGAGCTAAAAATTAAAGCATCTTCTGTTTTTTCTAAAGTGGCAATTTTTTTGCACAGACCTTCTTGATTTGGAGTGTTAAAATACCTTGGATAACGTTTTACATCAACATTATCAAATGCATACGATGTAGACATGTATACAGGAGAAACTGACCCTTTAAATTGTTTATCTTCTATCTCTCCAACATGAGTGCATATAGTATTAAGTCCTAATTCCTTTAATTTTCCCATTCTTCATTTATTATCAAACGAATTTACAAAAGAAAGGTTAAACCTGAACACTTTTCCATTTTCCTTTTCTAAACCAGATAACTCCAATAATAGCTATTAAAACTTCTGCAAGTGTTATAGACCAGAAAACTCCTTGTGGGCCAAAATCTAGAGTAATTGCCATCAAATAAGCAAAAGGTAATTGAAATAAGAAAAAACAAATAAAATTAATAATTGTAGGTGTTTTGGTATCTCCAGCTCCATTAAAGGACTGAATTACTACCATTCCGTATGCATAAAATATATATCCAGCCGCTATAACCTGTAAACACAAGGCTCCATTTTCAACTACTATTGGATTGTCACTAAACCATCCTAAAAAAGTCGGTGCAAAGAATATATATATTAGAGAAACTAGGCCCATAAATATGGCGCAATATTTACCTGTTTTCCATACAGAAGTTTCCGCTCTATCTGGTAATTGAGCGCCTAAATTTTGTCCTACTAAGGTTGCTGCAGCATTACTCATTCCCCAAGCTGGCATCAAAGTAAACATCATTATACGAATAGCAATAGTATATCCTGCCAAAACTTCACTACCGAATTCTGACATTATTCTCATTAAAAACACCCAGCTAGCGGTAGCAATAAAGAATTGAAAAATTCCTCCTATTGAGACTTTAATTAAATTCAACATAACCTGAACTCTTAAGACAATGTCTTTCAGTGCTATTTTGATATATGAACTTCCTCTAAATAGAATAACTAACTGCGCAACTACTGCTATTCCTCTTCCTGTAGTAGTTGCAATAGCTGCTCCTTCTACACCAAAAGCAGGGATAGGACCAAATCCAAAAATAAAAATTGGATCTAAAATTATATTCAATCCATTAGATAGTATTAATGTCCACATGGCTATCGAGGCATTTCCTGCTCCTCTAAACACTGCATTAATTAAAAATAGTAGCATTACGGTTGCATTTCCTCCTAAAAGAACTTGGGTATAACCATATCCTTCCTCTATTAAGTCTGGCTCTCCTCCCATAAGCCCTAGTATTTCTTTTGGGAAAAGAATTCCAATTATACTAATTAAAGTCGCTATAAAAATTCCAAGAAAGATTACTTGAACTGCTGCTTGTTTAGCTCCTTCTTGATCTTTCTCTCCTGTTCTTCTTGCTACAATAGCTGTAGCAGCCATACTTAATCCAATTGCTACAGCATAAACGAGTGTTAATACTGATTCTGTAAGTCCTACAGTAGCTACAGCATTTTCGCTAACTCGTGAGACAAAAATTATGTCTACTAGAGCAAATATGGACTCCATAAGCATTTCCAAAATCATTGGAATTGAAAGCATAAAAACAGCTTTTCTTATGCTTCCAGTAGTAAAATCGTTTTGTTTACCACGAACAGCTGCCATGAATAGCGAAAAAATATTTTGTTTTGATTGTTGATTTGTATCAGTTGTCATTATGATATTGTCTTAAAATAATTGAATGCTCAGCTCATTTGAATTCAATCAATAGCTGAAATTAAAGGGAGTCTTTGATATAAAGACTAAAAAAGCGGAAGGTTGTTTTAGACTATCATGTAACAAATATGCAAAAAATAATTTAACTCATATCTGTACACCGATAAATTCAATATCTTCGTTTTATGATTTCAGTAGCCATCGTTGGAAATGGGAATGTTGCTTTTCATCTGTATAAAGCCTTCAGTAGTATAAATACTTTAAAAGTTTCTCAAGTAAACTCAAGAAGCTTAGATTCTATAGAGCCTGCAGACGTTACTATCATAGCTGTATCTGATGATGCTATCTCTGAAGTCTCATCAAAAATTAAAAACTCTTTAGTTGTGCATACCTCTGGTACTACTGATATGAATGGTTTGCAAAATATAACTAGAAAAGGTGTTTTTTACCCATTGCAATCATTTTCAAAAGATAAAGCAGTAGATTTTACTAAGGTTCCTTTTTGTCTAGAAGTTGAACATACTAATGATATGTATTTATTGGAAAAACTTGTTGAAGTTCTTAAAGGTAAAGCTTATCATATCAATTCAGAGCAACGTAAAAATATTCATGTTGCAGCAGTTTTTGCCAACAACTTTACCAACTATATGTATCAAATATCAAAAGACATTTGTGATACTCATAGCATTCCTTTTGATATTTTATTACCTCTTATTGAAGAGACATCTGAAAAGATAAAATCTTTAACTCCTGAAGAAGCTCAAACTGGGCCTGCAAAAAGAAATGATGAGAAAACGATAAAAAATCATTTAAATTTGCTCAGTTCTTCTCAGAAAGAGATTTATCAAAAACTGACTGAATCAATACAAAAACATGGAAAAAAGTTATAAGCAATATCTTGCACAAATCAGTACTCTAATCTTTGATGTTGATGGAGTTTTGACCAACGGAATGGTTACAGTTATGCCTGATGGTCAATTGGTTCGTCAAATGAATATTAAAGATGGATACGCTTTAAAAACTGCTGTAGATTGTGGTTTACGTATTTGCATTATTTCTGGAGGTAAAAACGAAGGAGTACGCACACGATTGAAAAATTTAGGCATTCAAGATATTTATTTAGGAGCTCATGATAAGATTGAGCAATACCATGAACTTTCAGACATGTATGGTTTGCAAACTGAAAACGTATTGTACATGGGTGATGACATCCCTGATGTTCCTGTGATGAAACTAGTAGGTTTGCCTTGTTGTCCTAATGATGCTGCTCCTGAAATTCAACAGATTTCAAAATATATTTCTAACAAAAATGGTGGAGAAGGTTGTGTAAGAGATATCATTGAACAAGTTTTACGTGTTCAAGGAAAATGGGATGGTAATTTTGATGCTAAGTATGATTAATTAACGATTGATTTCGATAATTGTATTGGAATAATTCTGATAATTTTTTAACTCTTCTCTTACTTTCTTTTCCCACAGTATTTGTTTCTCTTTATCAACCGAGTTTACAGTTTCTTTATCGTACTTCTTTTGATATTCTAAATAAGCGTTATAATTCTTTATATAGACAATATTGAATTGACCTCTGTCTTTAAAGAACTTCTTTTTATCGGTTAACAGAATCTTTTTTCTAAGCTTTCTTGCATATAATTCCCCTATTAAAAAATGAAGCCGCTCATGTTCTAAAACTTTATCATCGTAAATCCCTGTTCTTGACTTAGATTTATCAAAGTAAGCATATACTTCTAACTTTATCTTTTTAGTAGTACTTACAATAGGTTTAAGCTTAATAGCTACAGCACTGTAGGCTAGTTTTGTTCCTTTCTTCTCATTAAAATCATCCCATGTCAATCTAACATCCTCACTCCATTTAATGATTTTTTTTTGTGAAAAAACATCAATGGTTTGTATAGATAATATAATTGTTAGTAATAAGAATGTGTTTTTTTGAATCATTGGAATCGTAATGCAGTTTTATCTTTTTGATTTATAAAAACTTAGCTTATTTATAAAATTTAATTTTTCTTTTCTAACATAGGTACAAAAGCAAAATTTCCTAGCTCACGCTTTTCAAATTCTTTTGGAGATTTTCTAATAAACAAAGTCATTATTTGAGTCTTATCTCCTACTGGAATTAAGAGCATCCCTCCTACTTTTAATTGTGCTAGTAAAGCTTTCGGAACATAAGGTGCTCCTGCAGTAACTATAATTTTATCATAAGGAGCTTTCTCTTTTAATCCTTTATAACCATCACCAAAAATAAATTTCTTAGGACGATATCCTAATTTTGGTAGAAATAAAGATGTTCTTTTAAACAATTCATGTTGGCGCTCTATAGAATAAACTTCTGCTTTTAATTCCAATAAAACAGCTGTTTGGTAACCTGAACCAGTTCCTATTTCCAATACCTTGTCACCAGATCTAACTTCTAATGTTTGAGTTTGAAAAGCTACTGTATAAGGTTGCGAAATTGTTTGCTCTGCTGCTATTGGAAACGCTTTATCTTGATAGGCATGATTTTCAAAAGAAGAGTCTATAAATAAATGACGTGGAATTTTACGTATCGCATTCAATACATTTTCATCATGAATTCCCTTTTGTTCTAAAACGTTTGCTAACTGATTTCTAAGCCCTTGATGTTTGGAAGTATCTTTCAAATTTCTATTCGTTAAAGCGACCTAAAAGTAGAATAAATCCCCTAAAATTCCTATAAAATTGTATCTTTGTTCTCGTTCGCTTTTTTAGAAAAAAAGCAATTAAAAGTTGTCAGTTCGAGCGCAGTCGAGAACTCTCTGATTGCTTTTATAATTATTAACCTCTCGACTGCGCTCGAGGTGACATAAAATTCAAACTTTATGCTAAAAGCGGGAGTACTAGGAGCTGGACATTTAGGTAAAATCCATCTTAAATTACTGCAACAATCAGGACGTTATGATCTCGTAGGTTTCTACGACCCTTCTAAAGAAAATGCTCAAAAAGTATCTAAAGAATTTGGTTACCATTCATTTGATTCAATTGAAGAATTAATTAATTCTGTAGATGTTGTTGATATTGTTACTCCAACTCTATCGCATTTTGAATGTGCAAAAATGGCTATTGAAAATGGGTGTCATGTTTTTATTGAAAAACCAATCACCAATACTGTTTTGGAAGCTGAAGCTATTAGAACTTTAGCTAGTCAGAAACATGTTAGAGGTCAAGTTGGTCATGTAGAACGATTCAATCCAGCCTTTACTGCCGTGAAAGATATGATTGGAGAGCCTATGTTTATCGAAAGTCACAGATTAGCTGAGTTTAATCCAAGAGGAACAGATGTTCCTGTTGTGTTAGATTTGATGATTCATGACATCGATATTATTTTAAGTGTTGTGAAATCTCCAGTAAAAAATGTTCACGCTAGTGGTGTTTCGGTAATTTCTGATACTCCAGATATCGCAAATGCTCGTATAGAATTTGAAAATGGATGCGTGGCGAATTTAACTGCTAGCAGAATTTCTATGAAGAATATGAGAAAATCTCGATTCTTTCAGAGGGATGCTTATATTTCGGTTGATTTTTTAGATAAAAAATCTGAAGTAGTTCGCATGAAAGATGCTCCAGAAAGTCCCGATGAATTTGCTATGATATTACAAAATGCTGAAGGAGTTAAAAAGCAAATTTATTTTGACAATCCTGAGGTAACGCCTAACAATGCTATCCTAGATGAGTTAGAATCTTTTGCAGACGCTATAGAAAACGATACAACTCCTATTGTTTCTTTAGAACAAGGAACAAACGCATTAAGAGTAGCACAACAAATTATCGATTGTTTCGACGAATAATCAACATTAAAACAAATCAAAATACATGAAGAATATAGCTGTTATTGGAGCAGGAACAATGGGAAATGGAATTGCTCATACTTTTGCTCAATTTAATTATAACGTACAACTAATAGACATTTCTCAAGCTTCTTTAGATAGAGGGATTGCAACTATTACTAAGAACTTAGATAGGATGGTTGCTAAAGAGAAAATATCAGAGGCTGATAAAGAAAAAACGTTATCTAATATTACTACTTACACTTCTATAAAGGAAGGGACGCAATATGCTAGTTTGGTTGTAGAAGCTGCTACTGAAAACTTAGATTTAAAACTAAAAATATTTCAAGAGCTTGATGAAGTTTGTCCAGATGACACAATACTAGCTACCAATACTTCTTCTATATCAATTACACAAATAGCAGCAGCAACGAAACGTCCAGAAATGGTGATAGGTATGCACTTTATGAATCCCGTTCCTATTATGAAATTGGTAGAAATTATTAGAGGATACAATACTTCTGATGAGGTAATGGATTTTACTGTTGATCTTACCAAAAAGATAAATAAGATTCCTGTGGAAGTAAATGATTATCCAGGTTTTGTTGCCAACAGGATTTTGATGCCAATGATTAATGAATCTATTGAAACTTTATATAATGGCGTAGCTGGAGTTAAAGAAATTGATACCGTGATGAAATTAGGTATGGCGCATCCTATGGGACCCTTACAATTAGCTGATTTTATTGGGCTTGATGTATGTTTGTCTATTCTAGAAGTAATGTATGATGGGTTTAAAAATCCTAAATATGCTCCTTGTCCATTATTAGTAAATATGGTAAGAGCTGGTAAACTAGGTGTAAAATCAGGAGAAGGGTTTTACGATTATTCTGAGAGCAGAAAAGCTGAGCATGTCTCTAAACAGTTTGCCTAAGTATTTATTTATTTTTTTCTTGTTTTTTTCTGTTTTAGCAATTGGGCAGGAAAAACAAAAAAAACTTAAAAAAGTAGGTGTTTTATTCAATAGTGCTAAACAAAATAATATTCTGTTTAGTGATCATGATTATGATTATAAAACATCTGTATTTAAAGCACAGTTGTTTTACAACTTAGAAAATTGGGGTGAATGGGACTTTAATCTAATCATACAGCCTCAATTTCAAATCGCGAAGCATCAGTTGTTAAATCCTTATTTTATTACTTCTGATGAACCTAACTATCTTGAATTACGAGAACGATTGACTAAAAAGCGAACAATTTCTTTGTATGCTTTTGAATTAGGATTTCAACTAAAGAGACAAGTTACAAGGAATCTATTCTTTGAAGCGAATTTCGGTTTAGGAGCTGGATATATAGATGTAGAAACAGAACGATTGTCTCAAGGGTTTACTTTTATTGAAAATATTTCTTTAGGATTCGCTTATTCAATAAAAGAATCCGAAATTTACTTTGGCAGTAATTTGGGTCATGTCTCTAACCTTAACTTATTGCCACAAAATAGCGGTTATAATTTGCTTGGATTTGAAATTGGATATCGGATTCAAATTAAATAAAAAAGGAGCTCTATAGAGCTCCTTTTTTATTTATATCAATTAATTTTATTAATCGTTATCGTTGTTACCATCTTTCTTGGCCTTATTCCAAATTTTCAATTCATCAGTAACAGTAATTCCAGATTTCACTTCAATATTCACACCGTCTGAAACTCCTAATTCTAATTCTTTCTTTTCATAGTCATTCTCTCCTACTTTAACTTCTACGTAAGGCTTCTCTGTTTTCTTGTCGAAACGCAACAATGCTTCTTTAATAGATAATACACTATCTCTCTTTTCAAGAACTATATCTGCATTTGCGCTATAGTTAGCTCTTACAAAGTAGTTATCATCTAAAGTAATTGTAGCTTTGATTGTAAATTGCACAGCTCCTCCTTCTTCAGTTCCTTTTGGAGCAATGAAATCTAATTTTGCAGGAAACTTTTTTTCTTCAATAGCTCCTAATGAAACTTGAATGTCTGTCCCACTGATTAATTTGCTAACCTCTGATTCGTCTACTTTTCCTTCAAAGATCATTTTACTCATATCAGCAATAGAAGCAATTGTTGTTCCAGCATTAAAGTTATTACTTTGAATTACTTGATCTCCTTCTTTTACAGGAATCTCTAAAATAGTTCCTGAGATTTGGGCTCTAATATCTGTATTGGTAAAGCCACCAGAACCTGAAGATCCGCTTTTGATAATCTTATAATCGTTTTCAGCATTTACAAGATCTTGCTTTGCCTGTTCAAAGGTTAATTCAATTTGCTCAAAAGTAGATGCAGATACAACTCCTTTATCAAAAAGAGCTTTGTTTCTCTTATAGGCTATTTCAGCATTTTTTAATCGAATTTTTACGTTATCTACACGTCCTTTAGCGCTAATTAAAGATTGTTCATTTGGAACAACTCTAACCGTAGCAATTAGATCTCCTTTTTTAACTTTTGTTCCTTCTTCTAAATAAATCTTATCTATAATCCCTGTGATTTGAGGTTTGATTTCAATCTCCTCTAATGGAATTACTTTACCTGTAGCAACTGTTTTCTTAACAATATTGGCTTTAAAAGCTGTTTCAGTCTTAAAAACTTCAACATTGGTTTCATTCTTTTTCTTTAACCATATTACAATGGCTATGAAAAGGACTACTACAATACCTAATATGATTTTTGCTCTTTTACTCATTTTGATTGTTTATATAAACGTTTGGTTAATTATTATCTATTTGTATTTCAATTTTTATTCGTCTCGTAGGGCATCAATAGGTTTTACCAAAGTTGCCATATACGCTGGAATTAATCCGATTAGTGTTCCTAATGTAATTAATATGATAAATGCAATTAAGATTACGGGGACACTTACTGTGGGGTTTAACAGTGTTGGATCTGGTCCAGAGCCAATAGTTGAATCCATAATGTACAATACGGTTCCTCCAAATACAATTCCTAGCATACCAGCAATGGTAGTCAAGAAAACTGATTCTAAAATTACCTGTTGACGAATTTCTTTTGGAGTTGCTCCAATTGCTCTTCTAATTCCTATTTCTTTCGTTCTTTCTTTTACTGTAATCAGTAGGATGTTCCCAATTGCAAATACTCCAGCTATTAAAGTGGCTATTCCTACAAACCAAGTTAAAAACTGCATTCCAGTTAAAAACCCAGTGATTTTCCCAATTTCTACAGCTAAATTAAAACTTCCGAAAGCACGTTCGTCTTCAGGATCTACTTTGTGCAGATTCTTGAGCGTAAGCTTTACATCTGCTTCTAATTGCTTAATATCAAACCCTTCTTTAGCTGTAATCATCATCCAACTTATACGGTTGGCTCTATTATATACTTGCTGATAGGTTGTAAACGGAATGTAGGTAGCTGTTCCATCAATTCCTATATTACCTCTTTTATATACTCCTACAACTTTATAATTGATATTATTAATAATTACGTATTGTCCAATAGGTACTTCATTCTTTTCAAAGAGTTGTTTGTATGTTTCTTCTTCAATTACACAAACTTTTGCTTTGTTCTTTATATCATTTCCGTTTAAGAACCTACCATAAATCAAATCCTTCTTTTGTACTTTGTCTAAAACGGGATAATCACCACTAATATTAAAATCACCTGATTTAAATCCGTTGATAATTGTACTTGAAGTTTGACTTCTTGGAGCCAAGTATTTGATCTCGTCAAATTCACTCTCTAAAACAGCAACATCCTTGGTAGTTAATTGAATTCTTCTCCCTTTTTGAAATCCTTTAAACGGTTTTTCTGTTCTTTGTGCCCAAACAAAAACACTGTTTGTTGCAAAGTCACCAAACAAGTTTTTAAAGTTGTTCTCCATTCCTCTTGCGGCTCCTAAAAGAACTACCAATAAGAAGATTCCCCAAAGAACACCGATAATCGTAATTATGGTTCTGGTTTTATTTTTACGAATTCCTCCGTAAATTTCTTGCCATGTATCTGAATCAAATAAAAACTTCATAATTAATCTGCTCTTAGTGCTACTATGGGTTTAATTCTAGCGGCTTTCTTGGCAGGTACATATCCTGCAATTAAACCGGCAATAATCAAGGTAATTGTAGCTCCAACTACAACTCCTGTATTTACACTAGGGTCTTTGATAAAGTAATCTTCTAAACCATTACCTATTTGAGCTAAGATAAATGTCCCTAAAGAGAGACCTGCATATCCTGCCAGTGTTGTTATTAAAATAGACTCTTGAACAACCATTCCAATAATTGAAGATGGTTTGGCTCCTAAAGCTTTACGAATTCCAAATTCTTTAGTTCTCTCTTTAATTACAAATATCATGATATTACTGATCCCAATAATACCTGCAATTAATGTTCCAGATCCGATAAAAATCACAATAAACGACAACACAAACATAAATGTATTTACGTTCTTATTGGCTTCAGCCATATTTCTCACAAATAAAGCATTTTGATCGTCTGGGTGTATGTCTAATTTGTCTTTTAAATCTCTTTCTAATCTATTTCCAAAGGCAACAGCAGCATCTAAACTTAAATTAGGGTTGTAGCCTATGTTTATTTGACTGATATAATCATTGTTTCCATAAAGTCTTTGAGCAGTTGTTACTGGAATATAACACTGACGCTCTTCATTATCACCTCCATCATCAGAAAAAATTCCAATAACTTTATACGATATTCCGCTTACATTTACTCTTTTTCCTAATGCTGGTTTTTCACCAAACAAATCGGATTTAACCAATCTACCTATTACAATTACTTTTGAAGCTTCATCTATGTCGATTTGGTTGATGTATCTTCCTTCTTCAATCAATGTTTTTTCTAAAAATTGATGATCTGGGTGAACTGCTCTAAAATTATAATTGTCTTGATTGTTTTTATAGGCTACATTAAAATTTTTGTAAATTCTAGCTGTTAAATATTGAATTTTGGAGTCATACTTCTCATCAACATAATTGAAATCTTTATTCTTTAGTTGAACTCTTCTTCCCGACTGTAATCCTCTATAAGGTTTACTTGTTTTCCAAACTCTAACAAAAATTGAATTTGCTGCATCATCAACAAAAGCATCAGCAAACGTATTCTTTAATCCTCCTACAATTCCAAAAAGAAGTGTAAATAATAAAATGGCAAATGCAATGGTGAATCCAGAAAGAGCAGAACGCAATTTGTTCTTACTCATACTTTGGAATATTTCTCGCCAACGATCTAAATCAAACATACTTATATAGCTTGAGGTTTCACTCCAACTGATTTATCAGCTGTATCACTAATTATAACACCATCTTTAAGACGTACAATTCTTTTTGTCTGAGCTGCCACTTCTTCTTCGTGAGTAATCACAAATACGGTCATTCCTTCATCATTAATATCCTTTAACAAATCCATTACAGAATCTGTAGTAGTAGAATCTAATGCTCCTGTAGGCTCATCAGCCAAAACAACTTTTGGTTTTGTTACCAATGCTCTAGCAATGGCCACACGTTGTTTTTGACCTCCAGACAATTCATTAGGCAAATGAGATGCCCAATCTTTTAATCCAACTTTATCTAAGTATTCCAATGCAATTCTTTGGCGCTCCTTTCTTCCCATACCAGAATAATATAGTGGTAAGGCTACATTTTCAAGAGCAGTTTTATATGAGATCAAGTTGAAAGATTGAAAGACAAATCCTAAGAACTTATTTCTTAGAATTGCTGCTTTTTTCTCATTCAAATTCTTGATAAGTTTTTCGTCCAAATAGTAGTCTCCTTCATCGTGTTCGTCTAGTAATCCAACTATATTTAACAATGTAGATTTTCCAGATCCTGATGATCCCATGATAGAAACAAATTCTCCTTCTTTGATATGAAGATCTATTCCTTTTAAAACATGAAGAGAATCTTTTCCAATTGGATAAGATTTATGAAGGTTTTTTATACGAATCATTTGTGTTGGTTAATTTTAGTATAAAAGTAGATAATGACTGCGTTTGCCGTTACTAATTTTATGTTAAAAACAGGAAATTGCATCCTTTAGTTTTTACTTCTACTTCACATAAGACGGCTCTAAAATTAAATTGTTACACTCTTATTTAAATTTTTAAGTTTTATTTTTGCTCTAGATTATGGCAGATTTGAATTTTGATATTCCAAAAGGTAAAAAAATCATTCTTTTTGATGGTGTTTGTAACCTTTGCAACAACTCTGTAATTAGAGTCATAAAGTATGATAAAAAGGATGTTTTTTTATTTACAGCTCTTCAGTCTAATACTGGAAAACAAATACTAAATCATTTAAAAATAGATACTTCAAAGGTAGATTCGATAATATTATTCGATCCTGAAAAGGCTCACTATATTAAATCTGCTGCTGCTCTTGAAATCATGAAACAGTTTTCTGGAATATGGAAATTAACACAAATCTTTACAATTCTACCTAACTCGTTTAATAATATCTTCTATGATTTTGTTGCTAGGAATAGATACAAGTGGTATGGCAAAAAAGAGAGCTGTATGATCCCTAGCCCAGAGTTAAAAGCTAAATTTATAGAATAAATGAATTTTCCAAAGGAAGTTAAATGTGTCATTTTTGACATGGATGGAGTAATAATAGACTCTGAAGAATTACATAAAAGAGCTTATTATGAAACATTTGAATCTATTGGTGTTCATGTTTCTGATGATCTTTATAAAACTCTTACAGGTTCTTCTACTATTAATACTTTTCAAAAATTGGTGCGTCATTTTAATCTAGATGAAGACCCTGAAAATTTGGTTTTGAATAAAAGAGAACGTTATGTGAATTTTTTTGAAAGTGACCCAACATTACACTTAGTTAAAGGTGTTGAAGATCTTATAAAATATTTGTATAACAAAAATATTACATTGATTTTAGCTTCTTCTTCGGCAATGGTGAATATCAATCGTGTTTTTGATCGATTTGATTTAAATCAATATTTTAAAGCGAAAATTAGTGGTGCAGATTTGAAAGAATCTAAACCTCATCCAGAAATTTTTGAAAAAGCTGCAGTACTGGGAAATGCTTCAAAAGAACATTGTATTGTTATTGAAGATTCTGACAATGGTGTGAAAGCAGCAAATGATGCTGGAATATTTGTTGTAGGATACAGAAATCCTTTGGCTGCTGATCAGACTCTACAAAATGCAAATACAGTAATTGAAGGTTTTAACGAACTAAACGATTTATTTTAAACTTTTTAGGATAAAGTCTACTTTTTCATTAGTGTTATTATTTTCTTTGAAGGATGAAGTAAAATGTTTTGGTTTAACAGCAAATCCTTTTTCAATCATATATTCGATTTCCTGACAATATTCTAAACACACTTTACCTGTTAATAAGATTCCTAAATCTTTACCTGCTTGGTAGTAATCATAAACTTTCTTTAAACCTGTTAGATATAAATAATCTTTTGTGTAACCTCCTCCTCTATGAGCTCTAGTAGTTATATAAAATGCATCTTCTTTATTTAAATCATATGTATTGTGAAGTAATCTAAATGTTTTAGAAAACGAGTACCCTTTTGCTAAACTATCTACCGCAATTACTCTGTATGAAAGTTCTTTTAATCTTTTAACAGTGAGATTTCCAGACATGTATTCGCTAAAAACGGCCAATCCTTCTTGTGTTTCTTCATAATTTGGAAACCCGTGCGAGAAGATTTTTAAGTGATGTAATAATCCGTTCATGGTTGTAACCATGTGAACTCCAATTTCATGATTATTCAAGACATTCATCTCATTGTCTGAAAATGTATGGTTCTTGTTAATAACTAATGTTTTGATATTGTTTAAAACCATCGCAATTGCACCCATATGTGAAGAGTGTTTTATATCAAAACTAAAGTCGTAATCCTCAGCATAGTTTCTGAAAATCTTCTCTGCTTCTTCGCAATTGTATTTAGGCTGAAAAATTTCTGAAGATTCGTTTTCTGAATCAAAATGTAAAATGAATTTTGCATTTTCTACATCTTGCTCTGTTGGAGTTCCAAAAGAACGTAAACTATTGTAATAGAACTTTCTACCTTCTCCAATCGTTTCTATACATTGAATTAAACCTGAATAAGTATATATAATCTCTTCATACAATTTTCTAAGTTTTTCATCTTCAATCTCTTCTATTGATTGTGAAAAGAACTCTCTGTGCAAGTTGAATTTGTCGAAATCGATTTTAGGGTATTTGAATACTGGATCCGTTAAATATTTTGAAGCAAAGAATTTTTCTTTTTGCTCTTCAATATTCATCGGATTAACATAGCTCAATAGTTCAATCTTCTTAACTAAATGATCTATATATTCATCTATTTCAAATAAGGTTTTTGTTGCCACAGAGATATCATTCATCATATACATCAAACTTAACGGAGAATACAAATTTAGACTTTATACTCTTTATAAAAAGTATCTGCATGATTTTTTAACTCTTTTCTTAAATATACCTCAACAGCATCTACTACTTCTGGATACATAACTTGCTCTAATTCATCACAATAAACTTTAGCAATTTCTGTAGCTAGCACTAGCGTATTAGAAAAATTTTGAGTTATAAACTTCAAGAAATAACCATTACCTTGAAAGGTGTCGTTAATTTTTGACGTAGATTTTATATGATTTGGTAATGGTGTTTTTTCTAGAATTGCTCTCCAAGATTCTATACTGCCTTGAAACCTTTCTTGATCTACATTTGCCGTCCCTAAATTCCATGTAGGAACTTCTCTTTCCCAGCGTTTCCAATTATATGAATGCATATCATACACTACACATATACCAAATTTTTCTTCTAATTTGCTAATCAAAGCATGAACAACTTTATAAAAGTTATAATGTTTCGATAGACTTTTCTCTCTCATTTCTGTAGACAATGGCTGATGCCAAAGTTGTTTTCCCCAAGCATCATCATAAATTGCAGTTTCAGGCGCTCTATTTAAATCGTATTCAAAACGCGAATCCATTCCTGCGATTACTATTGGGTGTGACTTAACCATTTCTTTAGTTTCTGGGTCTTCTTCAAACCAACGTTCATATTCTGTATGAATACAATTGACCCATAATTCTTTTCTAAATTGATGTCCGTCATGAACAGCACCACAAGCATAGTGTACATACGCATCAATTTTTATGGTGAAAGAATAATCTGAGGAAACAGCATGAAATATTTCCTCGCTTTCAATTTTTTGGATAATTTGATCTACGGATAATCTTATCATAACTAAACTTCTATTGGTAATTCTAAAATACTTCCCCATTCTGTCCATGATCCGTCATAGACAACAAAATCTTCATAGCCTGCCAACTCGGCTCCTAATGCTAAAACACAAGCAGTAATTCCTGTTCCACAAGAAAAGATCATTTGTTGTTTGTCTTTAGCAACCTCTTTATACAACAGTCTCAACTCTTCTTTCGTTTTTAATTTTCCTTTTGATAGTAAAGTTGAATAGGGTAAATTTTTTGAGCTTGGAATATGACCGCTTCTCACATTCTTTCTTGGCTCAGGGTCTTTGCCTTTAAATCTTCCTATAGATCTAGCATCAAGAATTAATTTTTCGGAATCATTTAAGGTACTTAAAACAAACTCGCTATTCACAAATTTTTCCTTTTGGAGATTAGCTTTAAAGTTTCCTTTTATGTACTTAGTGCCTAGTTGTTCTTCTGTTTCAAAACCTTTTGAAATCCATTCAGGTAATCCTCCGTCTAGAACAGCAATATTATCAAACCCCATTGCTTTAAACATCCACCAAGCTCTTGGACTTGAATAGACTCCATGAGTATCATAAACAACAATACAACTCTCATTGTTAATTCCTAATCCTCTTGCGTTTTTTTCAAACTCCTCTTCAGAAAGCATTGTATTTGGAAATTCGGCATTCTTAAGAGAAAACGTTTGTTTAATATCAAAAAAACGCGAGAAAGGAATCTGAGAATTGTCACCGATCGGTATTGCTCCTTTGGCGGTAACTTTAGGAATGGTAGCATTTAGGATAATTAAATCTTCATCTTTTAAATGTTGATTTAACCAACTACAATCTACTATGGCGCTAGGTACTTTAAGCATTATGCTTCTTCAACCATTCGTTTTAAATCTGTTTTTCTTTTAAAAGCAGCATTTCTTTCTAACACTTTGCTCTCCATAAAATCGACTACTTTTTCTTGAATTTTAGTTTTATACACTTTATTCATGTAAGTAATTCCACCTGGGCTCATCACATTTACTTCCACTAATTTACCGCCAATTACATCAATCCCTACAAAGTAAAGACCGTCTTTAACCAATCTAGGTCCGATTTTCTTACACAATAATTTTTCTTGAGCGGTTAGTTTGTGTTTAGCCACTGTACCACCAGCAGAAACATTAGATCGATGATCTTTATCACCAGGAACTCTCTTCATTGCTCCAATAGGCACACCATTAAGGATTAGAATTCTCACATCACCTTTATCTGCCCCTTCAATGTACTCTTGTAAAATAACATAATCTGAAGTTCCGTCTTTTTTATGAATGTAGAAATCTAGCAAAGAGTTAATGTTACCCATTGCAGATTTTTCAATAAGAATTACTCCAGAACCTCCAAAACCGTCGAGTGGTTTTAAAATCATTTTATCTGACTTAGATTCTTCAATCATTTGAATCAAATAATCTTTATTTTTAGAGACATGCGTTACTGGTATAATTTCATTATCTGGATCTTCAAAAGCAGCCGTATATAATTTATTATTCGCTTCTCGTAAACCTCGTACCGAATTGATTACAAATACATCATCTTTTACAGAATCCAAAAAGTTTAACATTAAAGGATCTAATGGTGGTTCAGCTCTCATAAAAATCACATCAAAACCTGCAAGAGGAAGCATTTCTTCTCTTGTAGTTGTTTTCTTATAAAAAGATTTTATACTAGCTGGTATTTTTTCACTTCTATTTAAGATGGTACAAAAAGCATTTGTAACACTATTTCTTATTGTGAGATTAGATGGAGTACAGATTGCAACACCATGACCTCTTTTAGCACACTCATGAATAAGTGTAAGTGATGTATCATTTTCAGGAGATTTAATGCTCTCCCATGGATACATTAAAAAACATACATTCATAGTTATTTATTTTTAATTCCCTTTTACGTCATCGTAATTATCATCCCATTCTTTAGGCTTCGGTTCTCCTAATTTTCCAACAGATTTAGCAACCAACATAGATACTGATGCATCTCCAGTAACATTAATTACTGTTCTACACATATCTAAAGGTCTGTCAACTGCAAAGATCAGAGCTAAACCTGCTTCTGGGATTCCAGCGTAACCCAAAACACCAACTAACATAACCATTCCTGCTCCAGGAACGGCAGCAGAACCAATAGAAGCTAGCGTAGCTGTTGCTATAATTCCAAGTTGAGTTCCAAAAGTTAAATCCATTCCAAATGCTTGAGCTATAAATACGGCTGCTACAGCTTGGTATAAACTGGTTCCATCCATATTGATTGTTGCCCCAATTGGTAATACAAAACTTGCAACTTCTTCTTCTACTCCAATATGTTCTGTAACTCTTTCCATTGTTACTGGTAAAGTAGCTGCACTAGAACTTGTTGAAAATGCTAATAATTGAGCTGGAGATATCCCTTTCATAAAGAAACTTGGTTTCTTCTTTGTAAACACAAGTACAATAGCAATATAAACTCCAATCATTATTGCCAATCCGCCAACAACGGTTATTGCATACCAACCTAATGCTTTAAATAAATCTACGCTTGGCGATTCTACAACTAAGGCAGCTAATAATGCAAAAACTCCATAAGGTGCTGCCAACATAATTAAATCGACCATCTTTAAGATGACTTCATTAAATCCGTCAAAAAAGCTTTTTACTGTTTTTCCTTTTTCTTCAGGAATCAAGATAAGTGCTATTCCAAAAAATACTGCGAAGAAAATAACTTGTAACATGTTTCTATTACTTGTTGCTGCTGAAAATATATTCTCAGGAACTAAATCTTGAAGTGCTTGTAAAGGGCCTTGTTCCTTTTGTAATGCAGCTTGATCTTTATATTTTGTGGTATTATCACTGTAGCTATCAACTAATTCGGTTCTCGTTTTATCAGAAATAGAATTTCCAGGTTTGATAATGTTTACTAGAACTAAACCTATTGAAACAGCAATAACTGTAGTCATTATGTAAATAGCAATGGTTCTTCCTCCCATTTTTGAAAGCTTCGATATATCTTTCAGATCTGAAACTCCTTTTATTAAGGCTGCTAAAATAAGTGGAATAGCAATCAACTTAAGCGAGTTAATAAAAATAGTACCAAAAGGTTTGATCCAATCTTTAACAAAATCTTTACCAAAGTCGAAATTAGTCATAATCAAAGCGAAAATAACTCCTAGTAACATTCCTAATAGTATCCTCCAGTGTAATGCTAGTTTTTTCATGTAGTTGTCTTATGTTTAATTGTTGAAAGGTAAAAAAATTATAAATATAAATTGTCTTTTCTATTTGAAAACTATCACTCAAAAAACTGTTTTAAAAATGTATTTTAAAAATTGTTAAATAAATAGTCATAAATTAAATTCATCTGTTATAATAAATTTACTAAATTAGATAGCTCTATAACATAGGTTCCCCTCCAAAAAAATAATCTATGGTAAACAAATCAAAGAGTTTCTTAATTGCTATGATAGTGTTTCTATTCGCTGTCATTAACATTAATGCTCAAAGCTTGAGTTATTCAGGCCCTAATTCTTATAATATAACATCTCCTACTCATCTTAATAACTATATAATACCTTCTATTGAAAGAACTCCTACGGGAATGGTATTTGGGGATAGTGGTAATAAATTTTACATGGTTGGTGCTGCTGGAGATATTGTTGTACAATATGCATTAAGTACAGCTTACGATTTTACTACCAGAGGGACTATTGAAGCTTATTTTAGAGTTAATGCCGAAGAAAGTGTTCCACAAGATGTTGCCTTTAACGATGTTGGTACTAGAATGTATATTGTAGGTAATTCCGGTGATGACATCACAGAATATTCTTTATCTACAGCATGGGATGTATCAACAGCTACTTTTACAGATGTTTTTGATGCCCGAACTGCTATTGAAAATTTACTTGGAGCAACCAATGGTGACCTTTTAACTGGAATGGCCTTTAATAATGATGGTTCAAAATTATATGTTGCCGATAGAAGAAGTGATGATGTTTTTGAATTTGATTTGTCTACAAATTACGATGTTTCTACTGCTGGAGCTGTTGTGAATAATATGCCTATTACAGGAGAAAATAATGTTAGGGGAATAGCTTTTAATAATGATGGAACTGAATTATATGTGATTGGAAATTCGGGTGATGATGTAAATACATTTCCTTTGTCTATTGCATACGATCTTTCTTCTGTAGGAACTTCTTCTGTAAATTCACTTCCTGGATCTCCAGACAATACTCCTCAAGCAATCTTATTAAATGATGATGGGACAACATTTTATGTTGCTGGGTCATCTGATGATGAGATTAAAGAATATTCTCTATCCACTGCTTATGATTTTAGTTCAACCATTACTTTTATTGAAGCGAATGGTTTTCCAACTGTTGAAATTGCTCCTCACGGAATGGCTTTTAATAATGATGGAACGAAGCTCTTTGTTGCTGGAGATCAATTAAATGCTGTTTCTGAAATAGCTTTATCTACACCTTATGATATTACTACAGGAAGATATACAACAGGTTTATATGTAGCTTCTGAAGAAACAGGAATAAAAGGCTTAGCTTTTAACAATACTGGAACAACATTATATATCATAGGAAATAACGGTGATGAAATTAATGGGTACGATTTATCATCTGCTTATGATTTATCGTCAACAATTACCACAACAACTGGCAGTCCTTTTAGTATTTCAGCAGAAGATAACAATCCTTCTGATATATTTTTTAATAACGATGGAACCAAATTATATGTTTTAGGAAATACAGGAAATGATTTAAACCAATATTCTTTATCTCCAGCCTACGATATTGCAGATGCAACTGCAGCAAATCTAGACATTGCTTTTCCGCTAAATGATGTTTCTGGTTTAGTGATTGATTCTGCTCCATTAGGAATGGCTTTTAATAATGATGGTTCTAAACTTTTCATTGCAGGAAATACAGGGAATGACATTAATGAGATTTCTTTATCAGTAAATTTTGATCTATCAACTGGTACTATTACCAATACAGCTACCTATAGTGTAGCTTCTGAAGAAACTACGATTACCGATGTTGCTTTTAATGGTGATGGATCCAAGTTCTTTATAGTTGGTACAAATGGAGATGATATGAATCAATATCAAACCAAAGGAAACCTTATTGAGGCGACTGCTAATGATGGAACTATTGATGGTACAGACCCTCTCGTTATTACACTCACTGGAGATACTTTCGCTGACGTGGATGCTGATGATTTATTAGATATCACAACCGAATTTACAATTGCTAACATACCTACAGGTTTAACTCCTGTCTTTACTTTAAGCGGAGGTGACACAGTTGCAACATTAAGTTTTACTGGAAATGCTGAAAATCACTTAGATGTTGATGATATTGCGAATTTGGTATTTACTTTTACCAATGCTGCTTTTACTTCTTCAAACGCAGCAGATGTAACATTAGCTGTAGGTCATACTAATGTAATGGGCATTGATTTTAGTGACTGTCCTCAAGATATTGTATATACTTCTTCTTGGTCTGGTGGTAGCGGACCAGGTGGCGCCCCAGATAATACAGATACAGCCTCTGGTGTTAGCGTACAAGGGGATGTAACGATTACTGCAGATGTAAGTTGTGCTTGTATTAATATTGCAACAGGACAAACCTTAACTGTTGCTGACGGAATACAACTATCTGTTACTGGTGCAGTTGAAGTCATTGGTAATATCCGTTTAGAAGGAGATGCCCAATTATTGCAGACACATTCTGGAACTAAAAATGTTCAAGGTTCTGGAAACCTAACTATAGATCAAACTAGTGCAACAACAAATATATATCAATCTGGTTATTGGACTTCTCCTGTTACAACCAACGGTTCAACGTTTACAATAGGTGGAACCATGAAAGATGGAACCACTTCTACTCCACAAGACATTACATTTACAGATATTCATACTCTTGATGGAGATGGAACAACCGTACCAATTACGATTAGCGGTCGTTGGTTAGCAAAATTTGCTAATGATACTAACTGGACATTTCCTGTAAGTTCTTCTGGAGAAACCTTTAATCCTGGAGAAGGATATAATATGAAAGGAACAGGTGGAATAGATGGAAGTTCTACACAAAATTATTCTTTTGTTGGTTCTCCAAATGATGGAGATTATTCCCTAACAATTGATGATGTTCGTCTTTATTTAATAGGAAATCCTTACCCTTCTGCTTTAGATGCCAACCAGTTTATTACTGATAATACAGACGCTATTGGTGGTACATTGTACTTTTATGAATCTGGAACAGAAACTTCTCATGCAGTTATAGATTATAATGGAGGTTACGCAACTTATAATGGTATAACTGGTGTACCATTTGGAGCTGGAAAAACACCGGGTCAATATGTTCCTGTAGGTCAAGCTTTTTTTGTTTCTCGTGATGTAGACAACTCACTAGGAACAGGGACTATAGGTTCTAGTGCTGAAATTACATTTAACAATTTACAAAGAGATTTTGTTGTTGAAGGTGCTACATCTGTTTTCTTTAGTAGAACTACTCAAGAAGCATCGCAAAACGTAAATCCAGTATTAAAAATTGGATTAGAATTTGATGTAAACGCATCAAAAACATTCCACAGACAATTAGCTATTGGATTTGTAGGAGCTACAAGAGGATTTGAAAATGGTCTTGATTCACAAATGTTTGGAAGAGAACCTACAGATTTCTCATTGACTGTTGAAAATAAATCAGAGCCTTATGTAATAATTGGTGTCGAAGATTTTACCAATGATGCAGAAATTCCATTACATGTTTTTCTTGATATCAATCGTAGTGTATCATTCTCAGTTGATTCGCAAACAAATTTTCCAGAAGGTCAAAAAATATATTTGATAGATTATCAAGAAGGAATGTATTATGAAATTCAAGATACCCCTAAACAACTTTCATTAGATGCAGGCACTTACTTGAGTCGTTTTACTATCACCTTCAAAATACCTGCTTCATTAAGCACCAATAATGAAAGTTTAACTGATGAAATAAGTATTTTTAATGATTCTTCTTTAAAGCAAATTGTTGTGAAAAGTTTGAATCTATCTATCAATAAAATTGAGGTCTACAACTTGCTAGGTCAGAAAGTTATTGAAGATATAAATGTAAATTCTTTAGTAGAAATTAAAATTCCATCAGATAATTTAAAACCAGCAGTTTATATTGTAAATATTAAAACTGAGAAAGGAAGTTTGAATAAAAAAATTGTAGTTGAGTAATTTTTTTCAGAACAATTCATGTCGTAATTTTGCTGTAATACAATTCCAATGGAAAAACTTAAACAACGCTGGGGCATTACCTCCAATATTCAAATCGTTTTAATTTTTATTGTTTTTGCTATTAATGGTTCCTTTTCAGCTTGGGTAGCTGAACCTGTAACGGAATTCTTTGGCTTAACAAAAGAATCTGTGAGCGGTTGGATTTACTGGCCAGCAAGAATTATTTTAATCTTTCCTATTTATCAGATAACCTTACCTATTGTTGGTTGGTTATTTGGTCAATTCCGTTTCTTCTGGGAATTTGAAAAGAAATTTATGAGAGCCATAGGCCTTGGCTTTTTCTTTAAAAAGGATTCTTAATATCTATGAAATTCCAAGAATTTTTAGACAATATTCATAAGTTTAAATCTATTCCTTTAGGAGGTTTAGAAGCTCAATTTAAATTAGCTCCAAAACTAAGATTGAAATACGATGCTGAGAAAATAGAAGCTAATAATCCCAAAAGAGCAGCTGTTTTAGCATTGTTTTATCCAAATCAAGATGAAGAAGCTACCTTTCTGTTAACACAAAGAGCTAGTTATAAAGGAACACATTCAGCACAAATTAGTTTTCCTGGAGGTAAAATTGAAGAGCGAGATATTTTGCTTGTAGATACAGCTATTAGAGAGGCTAATGAAGAAGTTGGTATTATCAAAGATGACATTAATATTATTAGAGAAATAACCGATGTTTATATCCCTCCAAGTAATTTCTTAGCAACTCCTTTTATTGGATATACAGACTATAGGCCAAACTTTATTATCAATCAAGAAGTAGCTTCCACTATAGAAGTCTTGGTAAGTGATTTATTAGACGATTCTAATATTGATAGTATTAAAATGAATACTTCTTATATGAAAAATGTTGATGTTCCTTGTTTCAAACTCAATGATTATATTGTTTGGGGAGCAACAGGAATGATGCTAAGTGAAATTAAAGAAATACTAAAATAATGTTCTCTTAGGAATACTTTTGTATTTTAGCACACGACTATTAAAAAACCAAGTAAATGCCACTATTCAAAAGGAATCCTTTTGGACATTATCTATGGATAAAAAAATGGCTCATTAGGATACTAGGAGTAGTTTCTCACGGTAGATACAGAAGCTTCAACCGACTTCAGATTGAAGGATCAGAAATTATAAGACAACTCCCAGAAAATAATGTGCTTTTTATTTCCAATCACCAAACTTATTTTGCTGACGTAGCCGCTATGCTTCATGTTTTCAATGCTGCATTGAAAGGAAGAAATGATAATATCAAAAATGTTGGGTATATCTGGAATCCAAAATTGAATATCTATTATGTGGCTGCAGGTGAAACAATGAGATCTGGATTTTTACCTAAGGTATTTGCATACACTGGATCTATTTCAATTGATAGAACATGGCGAAGTGCTGGTAAAAACGTAAACAGACAAGTAAAAATGTCTGATATTACAAATATTAGCAAGGCTTTAGATGATGGTTGGGTTATAACGTTTCCACAAGGAACCACTACTCCATTTAAACCTATTAGAAGAGGAACTGCTCATATTATAAAAACTTACAAACCAACTGTAATCCCTATTGTTATTGATGGTTTTAGACGTTCTTTTGATAAAAAAGGGCTGATGATTAAAAAGAGGAATGTCTTACAATCTATGGTTATAAAACCACCAATGGAAATTGATTACGAAAACGAATCTATTGATGATATTGTAACAAAAATTGAATATGCCATAGAACAGCACCCTTCTTTTTTAAAGGTTATATCTCCTGAAGAATATGCAAAACAGGAAGAAGAGTTAAACAAGAAAAGAGAGTTCTGGAATTTATAGAAATACTAAGTGCCTAAGTAATGAGTTCAAACTAACTACCTAAGCACTCATATTCAAATTTATCCCAACCAAGCGTTCATCATCCACATTGTTTTTTCTTGTTCAGAAATAAAATCGCTCATCATAGAATTTGTTCCTTCGTCTTCTGCATTATCAGAAAGCTCTAAAATGTTTCTTTCTATTTTCAGTAATTCTGATAATGAATTCACTATCAATTTAACTGATTCCTCATCATTAGATATGTTATGAGCCACTGGTACTTTAGCTATTGAAGTGTAATCTGAAAAAGTATGCAAGGGAGTTGCTTGCAATGTTAAAATACGCTCCGCAATCATATCAACTTTCTCTTGAGCATCAGTATATAATTCTTCAAATTTTAAATGCAGTTCAAAAAAGTTTTTCCCTTTAATATTCCAATGCAATCCACGTAAACTCTGGTAATAAGTTTGAAAATTTGCCAATAAAACATTTAATTCTTTTGTTAATTCCTCTGTTTGTTTTTTATCTAATCCTAAAATTGTAGTATTCATTTTTTTCATTTTTGATACCTCAAAATTACTTCCAAAAAATTTTAAATAACTATAGTTTTTATTGATAGTTTTAATATCTTTATCAAAAATTTTTATAGATGACAATCACTCAATTAAAATATGTTCTCTCTGTAGCTGAGTATCAAAATTTCACAGTTGCAGCAGAACACAGTTTTGTTACTCAACCTACTTTAAGTATGCAAATTCAAAAGCTTGAAGAAGAATTAGATGTACAAATTTTTAATCGTTCTAAAAAACCTATCGAATTAACTGATGTAGGAGAAAAAGTCGTAGAACAGGCAAAAATTATAGTGAATGAAAGTAATCGAATTACAGATATAGTCCATCAACACAAAGGCTACATAGGAGGAGAATTTAAGTTAGGAATCATTCCTACTGTAATGCCTACCTTACTTCCTATGTTCTTGCATAATTTCACTAAGAAATATCCAAAAGTGAAACTAATTATAGAAGAATTAACCACTGAAGAAATTATCAGAAAGTTAATGGATGGTCATATAGATGCTGGATTGGCAGCTACACCTTTAGAAAATGAGGCTATTAAAGAACGTCCGTTATACTACGAACCTTTTGTAGGATTAATTCCACAAGGTCATCGTTTGTTTAATCAAAAACTTATAGAGGTAGATGAATTAGAAATGGATGATATATTACTTTTAGAAGACGGACATTGCTTTAAAGATAGTGTAATTAACCTTTGCAGAACTTATAGAACCGACAATAAAAAAGGGTTTCAATTAGAAAGCGGAAGTTTTGACACTCTGGTGAAACTTTCTAAAGAAGGTTTAGGAATGACACTCCTTCCCTACTTACACACTTTAGATTTAAACGAAACAGATAAAAAGCACTTAAGAGAATTTACAACTCCTCCTCCAGCCAGAGAGGTGAGTTTGATTTTCCACAAATCTCAGCTTAAAATGCAGTTGATAGATGCATTAAAAAACACTATTGATGGTGTCATAAGAGGAGCTATTTCCTTTAGCGATGTAAAAATTATCAGTCCGTTACAGCATCATTAAAAATTAAAAGGGAAGCTATTTAGCTTCCCTTTTAATTATACGTACATTTTTGTTCTCAATTCTTTTACTTTCGAATCACCTAGGTAATCATCAAAAGTTGAATATCTATCTATAATTCCATTGGGAGTTAACTCTATAATTCTATTGGCTACAGTTTGTGCAAACTCATGATCATGAGTAGAAAATAGTACTGTTCCTTTGAAATTAATCAAAGAGTTATTCAAAGCCTGAATAGATTCTAAGTCTAAGTGGTTTGTAGGTTCATCTAACAATAAGATATTAGCTCTCTTCATCATCATTTTAGATAACATACAACGTACTTTTTCTCCTCCAGATAAGACATTGCTTTTCTTAAGAGCTTCCTCTCCAGAAAAGATCATCTTCCCTAAGAACCCTCTTAAAAATACTTCTTCTCTCTCCTCTTCAGTTTGTGCATACTGACGTAGCCAGTCAACCAAGTTCAAACTTCCATCTTGAAAATATTCAGAATTATCCAGTGGTAAATAAGATTGTGTAGTAGTTACTCCCCAATTAAATTTTCCAGAATCAGGACTTTCATTGCCTGCAATAATTTGATAGAAAGCCGTTAATGCTTTCGAGTTTTTAGAAATAACAGCAACTTTATCTCCTCTATTTAAATTGATATCAATATTTTGGAATAATACTCCTTCATCATTTGATTTAGATAATCCTTCTACATTTAAAATTTGGTCTCCCGCTTCTCTTTCCGCTTTAAAAATAATTGCTGGATAACGTCTACTAGAAGGTTTAATCTCATCTACATTTAATTTTTCTATCATTTTTTTACGACTCGTAGCTTGCTTAGATTTTGCTACGTTGGCAGAAAAACGACGGATAAATTCTTCTAATTCTTTCTTTTTATCTTCAGCTTTCTTGTTTTGTTGTGCTCTTTGTTTAGCTGCTAACTGACTAGATTCATACCAAAATGTATAGTTCCCTGAATAATGATTGATTTTACCAAAATCTATATCTGAAATATGTGTACAAACAGCATCTAAAAAGTGACGGTCGTGAGAAACAACAATTACAGTATTGTCATAATTCGCTAGAAAAGTTTCCAACCAAGAAATTGTTTCAAAATCTAAATCATTGGTAGGCTCATCCATAATTAGAACATCAGGAGTGCCAAATAATGCTTGTGCTAGTAAAACACGTACTTTTTGTTTTCCGTCTAGCTCACTCATTAAAGTATAATGTAAATCTTCCTTGATTCCTAGATTTGATAACATGGCAGCAGCATCAGAATCAGCATTCCAACCATTCATTTCTTCAAATTTCACTTGTAACTCCCCTATTTTCTCCGCATTTTCATCAGAATAATCGGCATACAAAGCATCAATTTCAGATTTAATAGCAAATAAATCTTTATTTCCCATAACCACAGTTTCTAATACTGGATGCTCATCAAATGCAAAGTGATCCTGACTCAAAACAGACATTCTCTTTCCTGGCTCTAAATGAACATGACCAGAAGTTGGTTCCATTTTACCAGAAAGGATTTTTAAAAACGTTGATTTTCCTGCACCGTTAGCACCAATAATTCCGTAGCAATTCCCTTGTATAAACTTTGTATTTACTTCATCGAACAATACACGTTTTCCAAACTGAACAGATAAATTAGAAACTGATAACATTGATTTTTCTCTTTTAAATTTCGATGCAAAAGTATGAAATTGATTTAGGAATTTAAACCTAAAACACAAGATGTTTCACAAGGTATTACATGAAATTTTCATTTTTAATTTCAATTCCATATTTTAGCTCGGCTTTTTATCAAATCAACAATGTTAAAAAAGCTGTTTTAACACCCCATTAACAACAAAGCGAATTATAGATATGTACTTTTGTTTGTTGAAAATGAGATTGATCTGAACATGATAGAACGATTAAGTAAACTGATAGCACTTTTTATTATCACAGCTTTTATAAGCTGTAATCAGGCGTCTGAAAAAAGTATGACTTTTTTTGGAGGTAAGATTATCAACCCCAAATCTGATCATGTAATTTTATATGATAATGAAATTGTATTAGACACTTTTTTCTTAGACCAAAATGATACTTTTCTAGGACAGGTAGAAGCTCTAAGCGAAGGTCTATACTATTTCAAGCACGGAAATGAACACCAATATATCTATCTTCAGCCAAAAGATAGCCTCCTTATACGATTAAATACTTGGGATTTTGATGAATCTTTAGTTTTTAGTGGTAAAGGCGCAAAACGTAATAATTTACTTATAGATTGTTTTTTAGATTCAGAAAAACAAGATAAATTATTTTACAAATATTACGATTTAACTCCTCATAAATTTAGAAACAAAGTAGATTCTATAGAGAAAATCAAACTTGCTACCTATAAAGAGTTTGAAGATAATAACCCTGAAGAATCTGATAATTATAAGGATATTCTTAAAATCGCATTAACCTATCCTTTGTATTCAAAAGTAGAAAGTTACCCTATGGCACATAGTGCTATGAGTAGTCATAATAAACATAATGAAGTAAATGCCTCTTTTTATCCTCATAGAGCTTCGATTTCGCTGGAAAGAGATTCTATCATGTATTTTTACGCGTATAGAGATTTTGTTATCAATCACTTATACAACAAAGTAAATACAGCTGGACATGATTATCATTCAGATGAGTTTACTGTTAGTTTATTAAAGACAATTGCTAATGAACTTAAAAGTGAAAATACTCGAAATGCTATCTTAAGGCAAACCATGGTAGGTCACTTTTATAGAAAATCTAGCTGTAATGTAAATAAAGAAGCTTTTGACACTTATTTAAGCTTAAGTAGTGATGATAATGATAAGAAGCTTATTAAATCGTTATTAAACGATTCTAAAAAGATACACAAAGGAAAAAAATTAGGAAACTTTAAAGTAACTGACTACAACAAAACAGATCGATCTATCAAATCACTTATCAAAGGTAAAAACGTTGTTCTTTATTTTTGGAATCCAGAGTATGTTTCTAAAGACTACATAGCTGCTCGTGTAAACTTCTTATCAAGAGAATACCCAGATGTTAAGTTTATTGGTGTTAAGATTGATGGTGATGGTAAAGAGCGCATCAAGAAGATTGATATAAAAAAACAATATTACTTGAATTCTACAAGTGCGGCCAATCAGTTTTTAACTAGCAAAATGCCTCGCACAATTCTAATCAATAAAAAAGGAGTTGTTACCAATGGTTATGCAGCACTTTCTTCAAGAAATATTTATAGTCAAATCAATAAACTCAGAAAAAACTAATCTACGTTTCTTCTAATATCCATTTTATTTAACCTACCTTTGCACGATTTTTCTATTGAGATTCAATAGATTAAAAATCAAAGTCGTTATATAAATCAGGATTTGCAGGTGGGCGTCTGTGGATCTAAAAAACACAGTATGTCAACATTTTTAGAATTAGGCTTAAAAGAGCCTATTAATAGAGCATTAACCGATTTAGGTTACGAAAAACCTACAGTAATTCAAGAAAAAGCAATTCCTCAGATTATCTCTTCTACCGATGATCTTAAAGCTTTTGCTCAAACAGGAACTGGTAAAACAGCCGCCTTTAGCTTACCCATTTTAGAATTAGCAGATGAGAATAATAAAAATACTCAGGCTATTATTCTTTCACCTACAAGAGAATTAGCAGTTCAGATTGGAAAAAACATCCAAGACTTTGCTAAGTATATTCCTAATATGAAAGTAGTAACAGTTTATGGAGGAGCAAATATTGAGGAACAAATTAGAAAACTTAAAAAAGGAGCACAAATTGTTGTTGGTACACCAGGACGTACAGTAGACCTTATCAATAGAAGAGCTTTAAAGCTTGGAAACGTAGAATGGTTAGTTTTAGATGAAGCTGATGAGATGTTAAATATGGGATTCAAAGACGAATTAGATAAAGTGCTAGCGTCTACTCCAGAAACAAAACAAACATTATTATTTTCAGCTACATTTCCAAGAGAAGTTGAGGCGATAGCAAAAAACTACATGACCAGACCTGTAGAAGTAACTTCTGGAGAGAAAAATTCTGGATCCGATAATGTTAAACATTTATATTATCAAGTATCTGAAAGAACTCGATATCCTGCTTTAAAAAGAATTGCAGATATTAATCCAGATATCTATGGAATCATATTTTGTAGAACTCGAAGGGAAACTCAAGAGATTGCTACAAAATTAATTGCAGACGGATACAATGCAGATTCTTTGCATGGAGATCTTTCTCAGGCTCAACGAGATAATGTGATGGAGAAATTCCGTCAGAAGAATATTCAAATGTTAGTAGCTACTGATGTTGCTGCTCGTGGTTTGGATGTGAATAACTTAACACACGTTATTAACCATAAATTACCAGATCAAACAGAGAACTACACTCATAGAAGTGGGCGTACTGGTAGAGCAGGAAATCAAGGAATATCTATTGTTTTAATTAATCGAAAAGAAAAAGGGAAAATTTCTGCTATAGAACGTAAAATCAAGCAAAAGTTTGAGCAAGGAATGATTCCTACTGGAGAAGAAGTTTGTCAAAAACAGATCTTACATCTAATTGATAGAGTAAAAAATATTGAGGTAAATGAAAGTGAAATTGAAGGCTTTTTGCCTCATATCAACGAAAAATTAGCTGGTTTGGATAGAGAAGAACTGATTAAACGATTTGTTTCTTTAGAATTCAACACTTTCCTATCTTATTATGAAAATGCTCAAGACTTAAATGATTTGAGTAAGGATTCAGGAAAAAGTAGCGGAAAGGGTTCTTCTGAGAACATGACTCGTTTCTTTATCAATCTTGGACGTAAGGATAAGTTAAATCCAGCTAGACTAATTGGTTTAATTAACGAACAAAATATTACTGAAGCATTAGACATTGGAGCTATAGACATATTAGATACTTTTTCATTTTTCGAAGTTGATAAAAACTTCCAAGATGAAACCTTAACTGCTTTTGAAGCAAATCAACCAGATTTTAATGGTCGTAATGTAAATATTGAAATCACTAAAAAGGAAAAGCCAACAGGAGGAGGCAGAAGACGGGGAAGAAGACCTTTTAAAGATGGTGGCGGAAATAGAAGCAGTCACGGAAAAGGAAATAGAGGTAGTAGACGAAGTAATAATAATCCATCTTCTGGTTTTGGAAGAAGACGAAGAAAGTAAGAAGTTTTAAATTATACATATGTAAACCCATCTAAATTAGATGGGTTTTATTTTGCTGTAAAACAGGTATTTATACTCTTACAAAAACAAATTGGTCATTCTAACTTGAATGCCAAAACCATCATATCATGAAAATCAATAAACCAATTTTTATAATTATAGCTTTCCTATGTATAGCCATAGCTTGTAAAAAAACAGAGAAAAAAGCTGAGAAAGAAACTGAAAAAGTAAAAAAGAAAAATCCTTGTGATAGTCCAAAAACAGTTAAAGAATTACTTGCTTGTGCTAATACAGTTGGCACTGTTGATAGTACTTGGGTAAGCATTGGGTCAAAATTTAATAATGGCTGTTACACTTCTTGGAACCCTCAAGATACTGTTCTAACAATTACTTACAAAGATTCTATTGTCTTATGGCGCGTGAATGAACATGCGAATACACCAGGACATTATTCTGGAAGTTGGTTTACAAACTACAGCGCTAAAGCTGCCGGATTAACTAAGGAAGAAACATTAGATCTTTTTGCTTTAAATCCTTGTCCGGATCAAAATGCTTCATGGGATACTTGCAAGTGTCCAAACGGAAAACAACCTATAGATTCAGTAATTCAGTATGAAGAAAAACTAAAAATAGGGCCTAATCAGCGCATGCTATTTGGTGTTGTAGGTAAGAACCCTTTTGGTAAAGGTGGGCAAATGCAATGGAATATAATTAACAAAAAGACTCCCCCTTACCGATTGTTGGAACAAATTAGATGGGAATAATTTATACCATTATTCAATAAAGCTTTATCTATTATTTCAAACTACCCTTTCTGGGTAGCAGTTTCGTTTTTATTATTCTATACATTAGTGTTATTGCTAAAAAATAAGCAATATATCTCTTGCAAGAAAAGACATGAATGTTCAAATGTCTCTAAACAATTTGGGCAATTCGTTTAACCAAATTTTAAAAAAATGAAAAACAAAATTTTGAATTTAGGAAAAGTTCTAAACAAAAATCAACAGAGAAACGTAAGCGGAGGCGCTAGCGGAACAGGTTTTATCAGATGCTATTTTGGGGGCAGTTGCGTCCGATACGGTAAAATGTGTAGAGAAGCTGTTTGTAGGTGGAATCCTGCTTAATATTAGCATTTAATGAAAACAAAAAACCGAGCTGAATTGGCTCGGTTTTTATATTTTATACTTATTTCTATTTACTTATATAGAAGCATCTACATGCTTATAAGCTCCACTTTCTAATTTACTCCTAATTGCAGTAAAAGCGGCAATAGTTTCATCAATATCTTCTTGCGTATGAGTAGTTGTAGGTATCAATCGTAAAATAATCAAACCTTTAGGAATTACAGGATATACTACTATAGAACAGAAAACTCCATGGTTTTCACGTAAATCTTGTACTAAAGCCATCGCTTCTGGCACATCTCCTTTTAAATATACCGGTGTAATACATGTTTGAGTAGTTCCCAAATCAAAACCAGCATTTCTCAAACCAGATTGTAATGCATTAGTATTCTCCCACAATTTGTCTTTCAACTCAGGCATAGTACGAATCATATCCAAACGTTTCAATGCTCCTTTTACCATTGGCATTGGTAAAGATTTTGCAAACATTTGAGAACGCATATTGTACTGTAAATACTGAACAATGTCTTTGTCTCCCGCGAAGAAAGCTCCTATTCCAGCCATTGATTTTGCAAAAGTTGCAAAATACACATCAATTCCATCTTGAACTCCTTGTTCATATCCAGTTCCTCTCCCTCCTTCTCCAAGAGTTCCAAAACCATGAGCATCATCTACTAAAAAGCGGAAATTGTATTTCTTTTTTAACTCAATGATTTCTTTTAAACGACCTTGTTCTCCTCGCATTCCAAAAACTCCCTCAGAAATTGCCAGAATTCCTCCTCCAGTTTTCTCAGCCATTTTCACAGCACGCTTCATGTTTTTCTCAAAGCTTTCTATATCATTGTGTTTGTAAACAAAACGTTTTCCTGGATGCAAACGAACTCCATCTATAATACAAGCATGAGTATCTACATCATATACTATAATATCGTTCTTACCTACAAGTGCATCAATTGCTGAAACCATTCCTTGGTAACCAAAGTTTACTAAGTATGAAGCTTCTTTACCAACAAATTCGGCGCATTCTTGCTCTAATTGCTCATGATATTTTGTATGACCTGACATCATTCTGGCTCCCATTGGATATGCCATTCCGTGTTCTGTAGCTGCTTCACCATCTGCTTTTAAAACATCTGGGTGATTTGCTAACCCCAAATAGTCATTAACACTCCAGGTAATTACTTTTTTTCCATTGAAAAACATTCGATTAGAAATAGGTCCTTCTAATTTTGGAAATACATAATATCCTTCTGCTTTATCTGCCCAACTTCCTATAGGTCCTTTTTCTTCTCTAATTCTTTCAAATAAATCTTTCGTCATGCTCTAAATGTTTTCTTTGCTAATTATCTTAGCGGGTGCAAAGTAACCGAATTTTTAGGAGTTAATCAAATAAAAAGAAGTGTTGATTATCAACAAATTATAACTCTAAAACGATTTCGATTTAACTATTTAATATAGTTTGTAGGTTTATTTTGAGGAAGTTGCTCGTCATAAAAGCCTTGTTCTTCCATCCAAGTATCGTTATAAATTTTGTTCATATAACGAGAACCATGATCAGGAAAAATAAGAACTACAACACTATCATCATAAAACATCCCTTTTTCTGCATACTGTTCGGTAGCTTGCATAACAGCCCCACAAGTATATCCTGGGAAAATTCCTTCTTCCTTAATAATCTCTCTGGCTTTGTAAGCAGCATCTTTATCGCTAACTTTCTCGTAAATATCTATAACAGAAAAGTCTGTAGAAGTTGGTATTAAGTTCTTTCCTAATCCTTCTATCTTATATGGTTTGATTTCATTCTCATCAAACTCACCTGTTTCGTGATATTTTTTTAATACAGAACCCACCGCATCTACTCCTAAAATCTTAACATTCGGGTTTTGTTCTTTTAAATATTGTGCAGATCCAGAGATAGTACCTCCGGTACCACTAGCAACAACTAAATGAGTTATTTTTCCTTCTGTTTGTTCCCAAATTTCTGGTCCTGTAGTAGCATAATGAGCTTCAATATTTAATTCATTAAAGTATTGATTGATATAGATAGAATTTGGAGTTTCTTTATGAATTCTTTTAGCAACTTCATAGTAAGATCTTGGATCATCGGCAGGAACATTTGCAGGGCATACAAATACTTCAGCTCCCATAGCTCTCAATCCATCAATCTTATCAACTGATGATTTATCGCTTACAGCTAACTTACATTGGTATCCTTTAACCATGGCAATCATAGCTAAGGAAAAACCAGTATTTCCGGAAGTAGTCTCTACAATAGTGCTTCCCGGTTTTAAGATTCCTTTTTTCTCTGCATTTTCAACAATGTGTAATGCTATTCTGTCTTTTGCAGAATGTCCAGGATTGAACATTTCTAGTTTAGCAAAAAAAGTACCTGGAATGTTTTTAGTAATACGATTTAGGCGAACCATTGGAGTTTTTCCAACCAATTCCAACAAATTTTTATACACACCTAAATCTCTATTCATTCCTCTTGTTTTATCTAAATCTTTTGATAATTCTGTTTGTACCGCCTGCAAAACTAGTCTATTTTTCTAATTTATTTTCTAAAGCTAAGAAAAAGGTGTAATCTCTAGCTGTTTCTTTTAATGCATCAAACCTACCTGAAGCACCACCATGACCGGTATCCATATTAGTATGCATCAACAAAATATTAGTATCTGTTTTTAGTTCTCTAAGTTTAGCAACCCATTTTGCAGGTTCCCAGTATTGTACTTGACTATCAAAATAACCAGTAGTAACTAACATATTAGGATATTCCTTGGCTTCTACTTGATCGTAAGGTGAATAAGATAAAATATAATCGTAATACTCTTTATTCTTAGGATTTCCCCATTCGTCAAATTCTCCTGTGGTAAGCGGAATTGTTTCGTCTAACATGGTAGAAACAACATCTACAAAAGGAACAGCAGCAACAATTCCGTTGTATAACTCTGATGCCATATTCACGATTGCTCCCATCAACAAACCTCCTGCAGAACCTCCCATGGCATATAAATGATTTGCTGAAGTATAGTTATTCTCAATCAAATATTTAGAACAATCTATAAAATCATAAAATGTATTTTTTTTATGCAACATTTTTCCATTTTCATACCATTCGCGCCCTAAATATTGACTTCCTCTAATATGAGCAAGTGCATAAACAAATCCACGATCTAACAAGCTTAAACGAGTTGTAGAAAATCCATCTGAAATTGTATATCCGTATGATCCATAAGCATATTGTAACAATGGAGTATCTTTTCCTAGCTTAGTGTTTTTATGGTAAACTAGTGAGATGGCAACTTTCTTTCCGTCTCTAGCTGTAGCCCAAACTCTTTTGCTTGTATAATTATTTTTGTCAAATTTCCCTCCTAAAACGTCTTGTTCTTTCTTAATATCCTTTGAATGATCTTTCATATTAAAATCAATCACAGAATTAGGAGTTGTAAAAGAATTATATGAGTAGCGGATAATATCAGTATCGAATTCAGGGTTAGCATAAACACTTACAGAGTATGTTTCTTCATCAAAAGGTAAATAATAATCTTCTTTCCCGTCCCATCGTTTGATTCTTATCGTATTTAATCCATTGGTTCTTTCTTCTAAAACTAGATAATCTCTAAAGATAGAAATGTCTTCCAATAAAGTATCTTCTCTGTGAGGAATAACGTCTACCCAATTCTCTTTCGTAGTTTTATGTATTGGGGTTTTCATTAGTTTGAAGTTCTTGGCACCATCTTTATTGGTTTGAATATAAAAATGGTCTCCAAAATGCGATAAACTATACTCTAAATCTCTTTCTCTTTCTTGAATCAATTTGAATTCTCCATCAGGATTATTGGCAGATAAAACTCTAAATTCGCTTGAAACAGTACTATAAGACCCAATAACAATATATTCCTCAGACTTAGTCTTGTAGACATAAGTCCCGAAGGTTTCATCCTTTTCATGAAATACTTCTATATCTTCTGAAGTATTAGTTCCTAAAACATGTTTAAATATTTTCTCTCCGCGAAGAGTTATTGGATCTTTTTTGGTGTAATACAATGTTTTATTATCATTAGACCAAACCGAACCTCCTGTTGTATTTTCAATCTTTTCAGGATAGATTTCACCAGTCTCTATATTCTTAATTTGAATTGTGTATTGCCTTCTACTTACTGTATCTGTTGCAAAAGCTGCCAATTTGTTATCTCTACTGATGTTTAAACCTCCTAATTGAAAATATTCATATCCTTCAGCTTCATTATTTACATTAAATAGAATTTCTTCTTTTGTATTTAAGTTTCCTTTTTTTCGAGAGTAAATAGGGTATTGTTTTCCTTTTTCGTAGCGAGTAATATAAAAATATTGGTTTTTAAAATAAGGAACAGATTCATCATCTTCTTTGATACGTCCCTTCATTTCTTGGAATAATTCTTCTTGAAAATCTTTTGTGTTTGCAGTTACTTCATCAAAGTAGTTGTTTTCTTCATTTAAGTAAGCCTCAACCTTCTTGGTCTGATTGTCTTTAACTTCTGCATCTTTTTGGTCATCAGTCAAACGCATCCAAAAGTAGTTATCTATTCTAGTATGATTATGTATTACTAATTCTTCTGGTTTTTTCTCTGCTATAGGAGGAATTGCGCTTAGTTTCATTTATCTGATGCTTTTTATGCGGATGCAAAAATAAAACTAATTCCTAGAGATTGTAAAAAGATTTATTTCATTTTTAATTGATTTCATATTTTACAATAGAAAAGAGTAATTTTGATGTTGACAAAAATAGATACGATATGTTTGGAGATATTTCTGGAATGATGAATCAGTTGCAACAAGCGCAACAAAAAGTTGAAGAAACCAAAAAACGACTAGATACTGTTTTAATTGATGAAGAAACAAGTGGGAAATTAAAAGTCACTGTAACTGCCAATAGAGAAATAAAAAGCATTCAAGTAGATGAGAGTTTACTTGCTGATGCAGAAGAATTAGAAGACTATTTAGTGCTTACGTTAAACAAAGCTCTAAAAAGAGCCAATGATATTAACGAACAAGAAATGGCTGCTGCTGCAAAAAGTGGAATGCCAAATATTCCTGGAATGGATCTTTTTAAATAATGACTTTTTTGCTTTTACAAACAGAAGATTATTTACTCCCTTGTCTTAACAAACAAATGTTTGGTATAGATTGCTTAGGTTGTGGCATACAACGTTCTTTGGTATTGATAGGTAAAGGTGAGTTTGTTGAAGCGTTTAAAATGTATCCGGCTATTTATACGTTGATTTTGCTTGCTTTGGTTATTCTGATCAATTTCAAATTGAAATTTAAAAACAGGAAACGAATTATTATTACATTAGCAATCATAAATTTACTAATCATTGTGATTAGCTATTTTATAAAAATGAATCATTTAATCAACTAATTCAAAATATATGGAAAGATCTACTTTACCCAATTCAACCGCAGCCTTAGTTTTAGGGATTATATCAATCGTTACTTGTATCTGCTATGGAGTTATAGGACTACCTTTAGGTATAATTGCAGTAATACTTGGAAGTAAAGCCAAGAAAATCTACAGAGAAAACCCTGAAGTTTATAGCGGAGTTGGAAATGCTAGTGCTGGTATTATTACTGGAATTATAGGGATAATTCTGAATTTAATTTATTTATCGTTTGTTATTTGGTTAATTTCTATAATTGGATGGGATGGCTTACAAGACCCAGAATTAATACAAGAACGAATGCAAGAAATCTTTCAATAAAAAAAAGAGCCTTTCGGCTCTTTTTTTTATACTGATAATGCTGCCATAAATCCAATAAAGAATAGCAATAAGTATATGGATAAGATTATGATTGTAAGTATTCCCATAAACTTATAATGCGACTTTAGCATTTCAAAAGCATCAGTCAACTGATCTTCTTCTTCTGATTGTAATGCAGCTTTCATATTGTTAGCAAATTTGTACAGATAATAGACTGGAAAGAAATAAATAATTGCTAGGATAAGTACAACAACCATTCCAGCTATTCCTCCATCTGTTTCAAAAGTGAAGGTGTTAGAATTAGCTGCATACAACGAAAGATATTCGCCAAAAACTGCCAATAGAACCATAAGTCCAATACCAACAAATCCAACAATGGATAAAAATTTTGCCCATTTAGCTGTTTCTCTTAAAAAAGATTTTGAATGTTCATTAATTCTAAGTCCTCTTGGAGTGTTACTCCCAATATCATCTATTGCCATAAAATAAAGTTGATTCTAATTTTTATTAAAAATTTGTAATTGTTTCTTTAATAATTCGAATACAATCTCTCAATTGTTCTTCATTCATTACTAATGGAGGAGCAAAACGGATAATATTACCGTGTGTTGGTTTTGCCAACAATCCATTGTCTCTTAGTTTCATACAAATATCCCATGCAGTAGAACTATCTTCAGTATCATTAATCAAAATGGCATTCAATAAGCCTTTCCCTCTAACTAAAGTCACAAGGTCATTTGTAGAAGCAAACTCAGATAACTCACTACGAAAAATTTCTCCTAATCTATCTGCATTTTCAGCTAAAGATTCTTCTTTTACAACTTCTAAAGCTGCTATAGCTACAGCAGCAGCAATTGGATTTCCTCCAAATGTAGAACCATGATTTCCTGGTTTGATTACATTCATAATGTGATCATTTGCTAAAACAGCTGAAACAGGATAAGCTCCACCACTTAACGCTTTTCCTAAGATTAAAATATCTGGATTTACTTCTTCATGATTTACAGCCAATAATTTACCTGTTCTGGCAATACCTGTTTGTACTTCATCAGCAATGAACAAAACTCCGTGTTTCTCACATAAAGCTTTTGCAGCAGTTAAATATCCTTCTGAAGGAACGTACACTCCTGCTTCACCTTGTATGGGCTCTACCAAGAAACCAGCAACATTTTTATTATTTTCTAAAGCTTCTTCTAAGGCCTTTAAATTATCATACTCTATTTTGATAAAACCTTTGGTGAAAGGACCAAAATTCTTTCTTGCTACTGGATCATTTGAAAATGAAATAATTGTTGTTGTTCTTCCGTGAAAGTTATTTTCACAAACAATAATTTCAGCTTCATTTTCTTGTATTCCTTTTACTTCATACGCCCATTTTCTACAAAGTTTTAAAGCTGTTTCTACAGCTTCTGCTCCAGTATTCATAGGTAATAACTTATCAAAACCAAAATACTCTGTAGCAAACTTTTCATATTTCCCAAGCATATCATTATAAAATGCTCTAGAAATTAATGTTAATGTTTGTGCTTGTTGTACCATTGCTCCTACAATCTTAGGATGGCAATGCCCTTGGTTTACCGCTGAGTATGCTGAAAGGAAATCATAATATTTTTTTCCTTCTACATCCCATACATACACACCTTCTCCTCTACTCAATACTACTGGAAGTGGGTGATAGTTGTGTGCTCCATACTTGTTTTCTAAATCGATCGCTTGTTGCGAAGTCATGTGCTCTAAAACAGCCATTTTAAATTCTTTTTTAATTCATAAAATAACCATTCCTGCTCTACCTTTATTCTTTCGGAGGCTAGTTCGCTAAAACATCACGAGAGTGAAAGCGAAGCTCGAAAAAGCAGCGTGGGAGAGAAATCATCCCTGAGGGCTTGCAAATTACTAAATATTAACCGAGCAATAAAATGTATTTAAGAGATTTTACTCGACATAGAACTTAATAACAATTCTATTCTTTTGATTTCTCTAATAATTGTTTTCCTTTCAACCTGCATCCAAGCATATAATTTTAACATCGAAGATGCCATGATACAAACAATTCCTGCCAATCCCCACTGAATTAATTCGTTTGTTTCATCGGTATGTAAAAATTCTACCAAACAATAAATAAAAAGCCCAAAGAAAGCAGCTTGTATAATGGAAGTTAAGATCATCAGCCATTTGTTTTTTCCTGAGAAAATTCCCCATAACATCTGAAATACATTTTGTTCTTCTAAACTATCGTAAAACTTAGTTTCTTGTTCTGTTAATGTCTCTTTGATCAATTGATCGATTTCTTCTAAATTATTTTTCATCGTCTTTATTTTTTACAATTAATTTTAGTTTTTCTCTTGCATGAAACAATCTGGATTTTGCTGTTCCAACCGATATACCTACAATCTCAGCTATCTCTTTTAACGAATAATTTTGTAGATAAAACAATCTGATTACATATTGCTGATCTACTGTAAGAGATTGAATAGCATGTAATAACTTTAGTTTTTGTTTTTCCTTTTGAGTTGTTTCTTCATTAACACTATTTACTTGATTCTCTTTATGAAATTCATATAACTTATTTCTTTCTCTATTATTTGCCCTTATCCAATCAATAGATCTTCTATTCACCAAGCTTATTGCCCAACTCTTAAACTTTTCAGGTTCTTGAATTGTATTTATTTTTCTGATAATTGTAGACCAACATTCTTGAGCAATATCTTTAGCGACATCGGCATCCTTAACATAAAAAAATGAAAGTCTACAAAAACTAGTGTGCCATCTTTCTACAAGTAACGAGAGTGCTTTTTTATTTCCCGATTGATAACTCTCTATCAAAGCAGCATCAGATATGTTATTGTTTTTCTTCATGAAGATCTTCACCTTATAGACGGCTGTAAAAAGAAAAGGTTCATTTTTACTTAAAAATAAGAATTAATGTGAGAGCAACCTCCTCTCGCAAAATATCTTTTCCTAATTTTGCAGACCATAAATTCTAGTAGAAAATGCCAAGAAGACAACGAAATAAGTTTGTAAAAAGAGGACAGGTTTTAGAGTTAAAAATTGAAGATTATGCTTTTGGGGGGAAAGGAATTGCTAGAATTCGCTCTGAAGAAGGTGAATTTGTTGTATTTGTACCAAACACATTACCTGGACAAACTGTAAAGGCCCAAGTAAAAAAATCGAGTAAAAAATATGCCGAATGTAAATTGATGGATGTACTAGAAGCATCTCCTGACGAGATTCAAGTTCCTTATCAAGACATTCCTGGTGCACCTTATATTCAATTACCAATTGATTTACAACATCAATATAAAAAAGAAAGTACTTTATCCTTATTTGAACGTATTGGTAGAGTAGAAAATGTTGAAGATTTATTTGATGAATTTGTAACCTCTCCAAATGTGTTTCATTACAGAAACAAAATGGAATACGGTTTTTCAGCTATCGGTTATGACAGGCAAAACAAAACTGACATAGACGTGTTTACTCTTGGTTTTAAAAGACGTGGAACTTGGTGGATGGGTGATAACTTAGAGAAAGACTCGGGATTGTTTGACAAACAAGTAGAAGATAACATAAAAGTAATCAGACACTATTGCGAGAAAACAGGGTTAAATCCTTGGCACGGTCCAAAAAAGGAAGGTTTTTTCAGGTACTTTGTTGTAAGAAAATCCTACAAAACAGATGAGTTGCTATTTAATTTAGTAACTACTTCTCCTGAGTTACCAAAGTTTGATTTGGAAGCATTTTCAAACGTATTAAAAGACATCTTTAAAGAACGATTTGCGGGTTTATTGCATACTATTAATGATGAAGTTGGAGATAGAACTATAGCAACATCGGGAAGCATTACTCTTGTTTCTGGAAAAGATAAGATTGTTGAAGAATTGTTAGGGTTAAACTTTGAAATAAGCATGAAAAGTTTTTTTCAAACTAATCCAAAATCGGCAGAAAAATTATATTCAAAAGTAATTGATTATGCATTAGAAAATAGAGATGCTATAGACAATACTGTTGTTATGGATCTATTTTGCGGAACCGGCACAATAGGTCAAATTTTAGCTTCTAGAAGTGAAAATACTAAAATTATTGGTGTAGATATTGTAGCTTCAGCTATTGAAGATGCAAAAAAGAACGCAAAAAGAAATCATATTGATGGATTACAATTTTATGCTGCTGATGTAGGAAAATTCTTAAATCAACATCCTGAATATCAAAACAAAATACGTACAATTATTTTAGATCCTTCTAGAGCGGGTATTGTTCCAAAGACATTGCTGAAAATTATTCGATTGAATGCAGATCGTATTGTATATGTTTCTTGCAACCCAGCTACACAAGCTAGAGATACTCAAGAACTATATAACAATGGATATCAAATAAAAAAGATAAGTTTGGTAGATCAGTTCCCTCACACAGCACATATAGAAACTGTCGTTTTGTTTGAGAAAAGTTAACTCCGCTATTTTAACATTATATCAATAAGAATTAATTATACTAAATACTTACATTTGATGTTTTAGAATGAAACTTAATTGATGAAAAAATATCTTTACATCTTAATACTACTTACTCTTATAACTACAAGTTGTGAGAAGGATGATTTTTGTATAGATCCCGTAACTCCTAATCTAATTATTCGTTTTTACGACGCCACAAACAATTCAGACACAAAAACAGTAAGCAACCTATATGTATGGCCTGAAGGAAGAGATAGTATCATTGTTAATTCTGTAACTGATTCTATTGCCATACCACTAGATGTATTAAATACTCAAACCATTTATAATTTTTCAGATGGCACAAATCAAGATCAGATTACTATAAATTATACAGTAAATGAAGTTTTTGTTTCTAGATCCTGTGGATATAAAGCAATATTTAATGACGTTAGTTTTGGTTTAGTATCAAATAATTGGATAAATAGTTTAACAGCAACAACAATAGCAATTGAAAATGAATCAGCAGCTCATGTACAGATTTTTCATTAGTTTTTTCCTTCTTTTTTTTATTGTTGATGGCTTTTCACAACAAACAGAAGAAACTCAAAACGATTCTATCGTTTATAAAACAAATTATGGTTTTCGATTGGGAATAGATATTAGCAAACCAATTAGAGCTATGATTCAAAGCGATTACAAAGGGTTAGAATTGGTGGGAGACTATAGAATTTCAAAAAAATGGTACATCGCTTCTGAAATAGGTTTTGAAGAAAAAATAACCAAAGAAGATTATACCAACTCTACTGCTAAAGGAAGCTATATTAGATTAGGTGTTAACTATAATTCATATAAAAATTGGTTAGACATGAATAATGAAATCTTTTTAGGATTTCGTTATGGGTTTGCTACGTTTGAGCAAACTCTAAACAGCTATCAAATTAATACCGGAAATACGGTCTTTGATTCTCAAACAATTACCACTCCTGTAACTACAAATGGTTTAACAGCTCATTGGTCAGAAATTATGGTAGGAATCAAAGCAGAAGTCTTCAATAATATATTTGTTGGAATTAGTGGCTCCTATAAAGTTATGATTAATGTACAAGATCCACCAAATTTCAAAACGCATTTTGCGCCAGGGTTTAACAGAGTATATGTTAGCAATACAGGATTTGGATTTAATTATACAATCTCATATTTAATACCATTTAGTAAGAAGTAATCCTTTGTTTTTACGTTCTTTTTACTAATTTTATCTTTCCGTAAATAAATACTACTACCATGAATAAGATACCTAGCGTAAATTTATCTGACTTTTTATCTGGTGATGAGTCACGTAAACAAAAGTTTATTAATGATATTGGAAATGCCTATGAGAACATCGGTTTTGTTGCTTTAAAAGGTCATTTTTTAGATGATGAATTAGTAGAGGAATTATATAGCGAAATTAGAAAGTTCTTCGAATTACCTTTAGACGTAAAACAGAAGTATGAAATACCTGGAATTGGAGGTCAAAGAGGTTTTGTTTCTTTTGGTAAAGAAAGTGCCAAAGGTAAAAAAGAAGGAGATTTGAAGGAATTTTGGCATTTCGGACAATACGTAGAAAACGATCCTAAATTAGAAGCTGAATATCCAGACAATGTTTATGTAGAAGAACTACCAAACTTTAATGAAGTAGGAAGAAAAACTTTTAAATTGTTAGAAAAAACTGCAGTTTATGTATTACGTTCTTTAGCCCTTCATTTGGGATTGGAAGAAAATTACTTCGATCAATATATCAAAAATGGAAATAGCATATTAAGACCTATTCACTACCCTCCTATTTTACATGAGCCTGATAATGCTGTTAGAGCTGCTGCTCATGGAGATATTAATTTAATTACACTTCTAATGGGAGCTCAAGGAAAAGGCTTACAAGTTCAAAATCATAATGGAGATTGGATTGATGCTGTAGCTGAAGACGATGAGTTAATGATTAATGTTGGAGATATGCTGTCTAGGCATAGTAACAATAAATTGAAATCTACAATTCATAGAGTAACAAATCCTCCAAGAGAATTGTGGAGTACATCAAGATTTTCAATTCCATTTTTTATGCACCCAATTAGTGACATGAAGTTAGATGTTCTAGAGAGTTGCATAGATGAAAATAACCCTAAACAGTTTGATGATATTACAGCTGGTGAGTTTTTAGATGAGCGTTTAGGTGAATTGGGTCTAACCAAGAAGTAATCTAAGCATGGATTTGCAAGATCAATTAAAAAACTTATTTCCAGACCATCAATTTCAGGAAAAAACTACAGAAGAAGCTTCTAATGTATGGCTTCAAGAAGATCCCCTATTGTGTAAATATGAAAAAAGAAAAGGAAAACCCATTACAATCATCGATGGTTATAATGGAGCTACCCAAGATTTTAAAATTTTAGCCAAGGAAATTAAAACTAAGTTGAGCGTTGGTGGGAGTTTTAAAAATGATGCCATCATCATACAAGGTGATTATCGCGATAAAATCATGGATATCCTTAAAGAAAAAGGATTTTCTGTGAAACGCGTTGGTGGTTAAATGTTAAAACTAACTATTTATAAAATAATCTCAAATTAACTAACGTTCCTAACTTTATGAAACCTTCTATTTTACACATTACCAATGGAGATAGTACAACAAACTATCTTCAGGCGTTGAAGTTTGAAGGAGAATTTATTACCTGGCGAGAAATGTTGTGTGAAGGAAAAACATCTATTGATGTTGGTAGTGAATCCTTTTGGAAAACTCGATTCGATTTTTTTAAATCATCCTACAAAGTCACAAAAAAAACTTTTATCGATCTTACTCTAAAAGAGTACAGAAACCTTTGTCAAAAGAAAGACCAAAAAGAGATTGTTCTCTGGTTTGAATACGATTTGTTTTGTCAAATTAATATGATTGCAATTATTAGTTGGATTAAAAGATATCGAAAAGGAGAAAAAGTAAGCTTAGTATGTAGTGGAACTGTAAAAGGAAGTAAGAAAAAGCTAGGTTTAAGCGAATTAAACAAAGAACAAATTCAACAACATTATAAAAACAGAGTTGAATTGTCACAAGATGATATAGAATATGCAGACTATATATGGCAGCTCTATTGTTCAGACAGTCCTTTAAGACTTGAAACAGTTCACAAGTTTAATCCAATGAGCCCTTTTGTTTACTTGAGCGATGCTATAGATGTACACTTACAAAGATTTCCATCTATAGAAAACGGATTGAACGTTGTAGAAAATTATATCTTAGATATTGCTAACAAAACAAAACCAGAATCAAAAAATCAGCTAGTTGGAAATTTATTGAAGAATCAAGAAACTTTAGGTTTTGGAGATACTCAATATTTTCAAAAACTTGAAAAACTAAAAAGTTTATTCACCTCTTTTCACCCAGTTAAACTAAGTCGAAAAGGAAAAAAAGTATTAGATCATCAATTAAATTTTTATCAAAGTTTAAGAAACGAGCACACCTATTTAGGTGGTGTAAAAAAGTACAGTTACTTGTACCATAATGCTACCGATAAGTTGCTTAAAATCACTTCATAATATACATGAGTATACAAGCATCTGAACTAATTTTAAATCCAGATGGTAGCATCTATCATCTGAATTTAAAACCAGAACATATTTCCAATGATATTATTTTTGTTGGAGACCCAGATAGAGTAAATAAAGTAACCAAACATTTTGATAGTATAGAATTTACTACTCAAAAAAGAGAGTTTAAAACCACAACCGGGACCTTTAAAGGAAAAAGATTGTCTGTAATTTCAACAGGAATTGGTCCAGACAATATAGATATTGTTCTTAATGAGTTAGATGCTTTGGTAAACATCGATTTAGAAACTAGAACTATAAAAAAAGAACATACAGCGCTTAACATTGTTAGAATAGGAACTTCTGGATCTTTGCAAAAAGATGTTCCTGTAGATAGTTTCTTGATGAGTACACATGCCCTAGATATTAACGGAATGCTACGATCATACAATACAGATTCTATTGCTCATCCTAAATTAGAGGATGCTTTTGTTACTCATACAAACTGGAATTCAAAGAAAACATATCCATTAATTGTCTCAAATAGTCAAATATTAGAAGATAAGATAGATTCTGAAATTGTTTTTAAAGGTATGACAGCTACTGCTGGTGGTTTTTACGGGCCTCAAGGAAGAGTTTTACGACTTTCTATTCAAGATCCAAATCTCAACAACAAAATTGATTCTTTTAACTATAAAGGAGTAAGAGTTACCAATCTTGAAATGGAAACCTCAGCTATTTATGGATTGTCTAAACTCTTAGGACATCATGCCTGCTCTATGAATGCAATTATAGCCAATAGAGCTTTAGGTGAGTTTAGTTCAAATCCAGGAAAGGTAGTAGCTGACTTAATTCTTTATACGCTTAATAAGATTGTTGAGTAAATGGTTCATTTAAAAATTGGTGGTGTTCCAGAACATTTCAATTATCCTTGGTATCTCACACTAAAAAACAAAGAATACACTAAACTTCAAGTTAATCTACGTTGGAAAGATTTTCCTGGCGGAACTGGTGATATGTGTAAGGCATTACGAAATGGAGACGTAGACATTGCCATTGTTCTTACAGAAGGAATTATAAAAGATATTATTGATGGTAATCCATCAAAAATTCTACAAACCTATGTAGAATCGCCATTAATTTGGGGAATTCATGTCAATGCAGAATCCCATATCAATACAATTAACGATTTAAAAGGAAAAAGAATTGCTATTAGTAGATATGGTTCAGGTTCTCATTTAATGGCCATTGTGAATGCTCATAACCAAGGTTGGAATATTAACGAGTTAGATTTTAAAATTGTAAAAAGTTTAGAAGGCGGAATTGCTGCATTACAAAACAATGAAGCTGATTATTTTCTGTGGGAACATTTTACCACAAAGCCCTATGTAGATCAGGGTATTTTTAAAAGAATTGGTAACTGCCCTACTCCTTGGCCTTGCTTTGTAATTGCAGTTAGAAATGAAATTTTAGAAAAATATCCAGAACAAATTAAAAATATTTTAAATATTATTAATTCTCAGAATAGGAAATTTAAATCAATTTCAGGAATAGAAGATGTTCTTTCTAAGCGATATGAACAAAAAATTGACGATATCCAAAAATGGCTTTCTATTACCGAATGGAATTCTGGAAATCCCATTACTGCTGATTTTATTTCAGATGTACAAAATAAATTGATAGAGTTCAACGTTATCAAAGCAAAGAAAAGTGCAAATGAGTTTATAAAAAATGTGTACATTTAACGCATCAAATGAAGAGATCAATGAAAAGAATCGTATTTATTGCAATTTGTGTTTTAGGCTTGTTAAGTTTTTCTTCTTGTAGAAGTACGTCAGATCCTTGTGGTTTGGCAGACAACTCAACAAATCAAACTGAACAATTACAGTCACCTGCTAAGTCTACTGCAACCGATTTAGTTTAGGAACTGTTCTTTTTTCAAATTCAATAAATCCGCTTTTTTAGGCGGATTTTTTTGTTTCTTCTACCATTCAATAAAAGGTCTACCACTTTTCTCTAATAATTCATTTGCTTTTGAAAAATGTTTATTTCCAAACCAATACCCTCTGTTTGCACTTAAAGGTGAAGGGTGTCCGGAAGTTAAGATATGATGTTTATTCTTATCAATCTTAGCTCCTTTTTTCTTAGCAAATCCACCCCAGAGTAAGAAAATAACATTTTCCTTTTGTTCTGATATTTGCTGAATTACAGCATCTGTAAATTCTTCCCATCCTTTTCTTTGATGACTTCCGGCTTGATGCGCTCTTACCGTTAGAGTAGCATTTAACAACAATACTCCTTGATTTGCCCATGCTGAAAGATCTCCAGAAGTTGGATATGTTTTTCCGATATCAGTTTCTAGTTCTTTAAAAATATTGATTAGCGAAGGTGGATGCGGAATTCCATCATGTACAGAAAAGCAAAGTCCGTTAGCTTGATTAGGCCCGTGGTAAGGATCTTGTCCAATAATAACAACTTTTAAATCATCAAAGGAACAATAATCAAAAGCAGCAAAAATATTTGATCCTTTAGGAAAACATTGTGCTGTCTGGTATTCAGATCTTACAAACTGAATTAAATTTTGAAAGTATTCTTTTTCAAATTCATGTCGTAAGATATTTTTCCAGCTTTCCTCTATTTTAACATCCATTCTTTGCTATTTTTGCTATCAAATTTAATGTCTCGTCGAGCGCAGTCTAGAGGTGAATTAAAAATAAATTCGTAGTTCTTGACTGCGCTCGAACTGACAACAATTGTTTGTCGACCAAAAATACATATTTGAAAACACATATTTCTGAGAAAGTATTGCAAGATTTAGAATTTACAACCGTTTTACAGCAGGTTGCAGAATTCTGTATCTCAGAATTAGGTAAAGAGCAAACACTAACTATTGTTCCTTTTACAAGCAAAAAAAATCTTCTTAGAGAACTTAATTTTGTAAACGAGTACCTTTCTTCTTTTGAAAGCGAGAATAGAGTTCCTAATCATGGTTTTGAAGATATCTATGAGCAAATTAAAAGATTGTCTATAGAAAACAGCTATTTAGAGCCTAAGAGTTTTCTCACCATAGCCACAACAACAGAAACTATTGGTTCGCTGAAGAAATTCTTTAAAAAATTTCAAACCTATTTTCCAACCTTACATGACCTTAGTGAGGAAATTGATTTCATAAAGGAAATCGTTGATGAAATTAAAAAAGTGATTACTAATTATGGTGAACTTCTTGATAGTGCTTCTCCTACCCTAAAAAGCATTCGGAAAGAAAAAACTATGCTTCAAGGTAAAATAGGTCAGAGTTTTACTTCAGCATTAGCTAGAGCCAAATCTTCAGGGTATTTAGACGATATTAGAGAAACAGTAATAGACAATCAACGTGTCTTAGCTGTATTAGCTATGCATCGTAAAAAAGTAAAAGGAAGTTTGTTAGGTTCTTCTAAGTCAGGTAATATTGTATATATAGCACCACAAGCAACATTAGCTCATCACCGAGAATTCCAAAATTTAATCTTTGAAGAAAAGCAAGAGGTTATTAGAATTCTTAGAGAGCTAAGTGAAAAAATAAGACCTTATACACCACTTTTAGAATCGTATTTAAAGTATTTAACCCATTTAGATGTTATAGCCGCAAAGGCTAATTATGCAAACGACATTCAGGCTATTTTACCGACTATCAGTACAACTAAGAATATCTTCTTCAAGAATGCCTATCATCCTATACTTTGGATAAAGAATAAGGAACAAAAAATAGAAACTATTCCTCAAACTATTCAGTTGAATGAAAAACAGCAAATTATTGTTATTTCAGGACCCAATGCTGGAGGAAAAAGTATCACGCTAAAAACAATTGGGTTACTTCAAGTGATGCTTCAAAGCGGTTTGCTTATTCCTGTTGATGAGAAAAGTGAAACATACATTTTTAATACAATACTTACAGATATTGGAGACAATCAATCTATTGAAAATCAATTAAGTACATATAGCTACCGCCTTAAGAATATGCGCTACTTCTTACGCAAATGTAACGATAGTACTTTATTTTTAATTGATGAATTTGGAACTGGTAGTGATCCTGAATTAGGAGGTGCATTGGCTGAAATCTTTCTAGAAGAATTCTACGAGAAAAAATCTTTTGGAATTATCACCACTCACTATGCAAATCTTAAAGTATTAGCTAATGAGTTAGATAATGTAACCAATGCAAACATGCAGTTTAATGAACGTACTCTAGAACCTATGTATAAATTGTACATTGGACAAGCAGGAAGTTCATTCACCTTTGAAGTAGCACAGAAAAACGGAATTCCGTTTAGTTTGATTAATAAAGCTAAGAAACGTGTAGAGAGTGAGAAAATTCGTTTAGACAGAACCATTTCTAAACTTCAAAAAGAACGCAATCGATTGCAAAAAACTTCAGACAACTTAGAAAAGCAACAAACCAAAGAACAAGAACAGTTAGAAAGTCTACAAGAAAAAGAGCAAAAGATTCGTGAAAAACTAGAAGGCTTTCAAGAACTATACGATAGCAATCAGCGAATGTTAACTCTAGGAAGAAAAACCAATGAGTTTTTAAATAAATATTTTCAAACCAATAACAAGAAAGAACTTACTGCAAATTTCTTAAAATGGGTTGCCGCTGAAAAAACCAAGCATTTAAAAAAGAATCCGTCTAAACCAAAAACAAAGGCGCAGAAAAAAGTACTCAAAGAGAAAGAAGTAAAGAGAAAGGAAACTATCAAAAAAGTAGAAAAAGAAGTACTGAAAAAAGTTGTAGAAGTACGAAAAGAGAAGAAAAAAGAAGCTCAAAAAATTGCCAAAGAAAAAGCCGCTTATATTTTTAAAGTGAATGACAGAGTTCGTTTATTAGATGGAAATGCGGTAGGAACCATAGAAAAAATTGAAAAAAAGAAAGCCTTTATCAATTACGGTCTTTTTACTACAGAAACCAGTGTTAGCAAGCTAGAACTAGTTGAAAAGGGGAAGTAATCTCTTCTAAGTCAGTTAGTAATTCTTCATCATCAAAGTAGGGTAAAATCAAAATCGCTTGTTTACATAGCATATTAACATTTAATATCTATGATAATGAAAACACCCTTAATAAACAAAGCACTAATAGCTTGTTTTATTTTCGCCTTGTCAACTTTATTCATCTCTTGTGATGCAAATAATGACACAACTCCACCAAATGTAAATAGAAGTTTTAAAGCCTCTGCAAGTAGTATTGTAACACAAAATGCTACAACAAACAATCCTAATGATCTTGATCATATAGATGACTTAATTGATGATTTTGATTGCTTTGAACTTGTATTTCCATTAGATGTTACAGATGGAACAAATACCACAACAGTAAACAACTTTGATGAGCTATATAATTTCTATGAAAATTTAACTGCCAACGCTCAACCAGATTTCATATATCCTATTCAAATCGAACTTGAAGACGGATCACAGCAGACAATAAACAGTCAAGCAGAACTAGAAGCTGCCTTTATCAATTGTATCGGAAACGCTATTCAAGAGTGTTTTACATTTAATTTCCCAATCACAGTAACTGACGGAAATGGAAACAATACGGTTGTAAATAACGAAGGTGAATTGATAACTTATTTTTATAATATAGGACCTAATGACGAGCCGGATTTTGTGTACCCAATTTCAGTAACCAAAACATCAGATAATTCTGTAGTTACAATCAATAATGATGAAGACTTTGATGATTTATATGAAGATTGTTATGGTATAGAAGATTGTGGCGATTTTGATGAGTTTGATTGTTTTACTTTCCAATATCCAATTACTGCAACTTCCGCTGCCAATGGATCAGTAACAATTAATTCTGATGAAGATCTTGACAATTATTTTGATAGTTTAGGTGACAATGAAGAGCCACAATTTAATTTTCCACTTACCATTGTTTTTGATGACGGAACCGAAAAACAAATCAATACTTTAGAAGAATTAGAAGACGAATTTTATGAGTGCTATGATGATGAAATAGAAATTGAAGATTGCTTTACTTTCAATTATCCATTAACACTTGTTAAAGAAGACAATACCACTGTAACTGTAAACAGTGACGACGAATTTGAAAGTTTCATCGACGGATTAACCAATGATGAAGAGTTCAACTTTCAATACCCCTTTAGTGTAACACTAGAAAACGGACAAACACAAACGATCAATAACGAAGATGAGTTTTTCGAATTGTTCGACTCTTGCGATAATTAGTTTGAACGGGGAAATGCTACGTGCATTCATTAGACCTTGGATTTTTTCCAAGGTCTTTTTTTTTATTCGTACTCTCCTACTTGTTCATCATAAAAATTTCCGGCTTCTTCTATTAATGAAGATACTTCATTAGCAAGCTCTTGCTCATTTTCTCCAGAAAGATCTTCAAAAAACTCAACAGAATCATCCTTTAAATTAATTAACAACCTAGGATATTCTGTATGTAACACAAATATATCTTCTGGATAATTGCTATTATCAGCTAATAAGAATTTAGGTAAATTCATGATGTTTAGTTTTTGATAAGTTTTAAAGTTAAATAATTAAATCGAACATAAAGTAAAATAGCAGCTGTAGAAAGTCCGGCTAGTAAACCTAACCAAATTCCATAACTTCCATACATATCTTCTTTACCTAAGAAATAACTGATAGGGAATCCAACGGCCCAATATGCGATAAAAGTAATTAGAGTTGGTATTTTCACATCTTGCAAACCTCTTAAAGCTCCTAAAACCATTACTTGTATGCTGTCGCTAATTTGAAATATCGCAGCAGCCAATAACAATTGAGTGGCAATTGATATTACCTCAATATTATCTGCAAAATTAGCAGCATCATTAAGATCTACATATAGTTTCGGTAACTGATGTCGGAAAATTAAAAAGATCAATCCGAAGAAAACTGCTAGAATAAAACCTAATAAAAAGATTGAAAAAGCTATTCTTCTTAATTCTCTAAAATTCTGTAAGCCCTTCTGATTTCCAACTCTAATCATAGATGCTACACTTAATCCCATAGCAATCATAAAAGTCATCGATGATAAATTCAATGCTATTTGGTTTGCAGCTTGAGGATTTTTCCCTAGTAACCCACTCAACCAAATCGCTGCTGTAAAAATGGCAACTTCAAAAAACATTTGCATAGAGCTAGGTGTTCCTAAACTGATAATCTTACGAATCATTAACTTATCTAGCACAAATACTTTTAGATTAGAAACAAAGGCTTTAGATTTTTCCTTCTTTAACAATAAAATCCATACATAAGCAACCATGATAAAGCGTGAAGCTAAGGTACCATAAGCAGCTCCAATGATTCCTAATTTCGGAAATCCGAAATGGCCAAATATTAGCACGTAATTCAATCCTATATTTACAATATTTGCCAATAGTGTAGCATACATAGGATATCTAGTCATAGAAAGTCCATCACTAAATTGTTTGAATGCCTGAAAAACTATTAATGGAATTAATGAAAAAGCAACTAAATCTAAATAAGGTTCAGCTAAAACAACAACCTCTTCAGGCTGTTTCATGAAATACAATAAAGGTTTCGCAAAATAAACTCCTAAAAAGAGAAAACTTCCAAGTAAAAAACACAATACCAATCCATTTTTGAATACAGACTTTGCTTGTGCACCATTTTGAGCACTATCAGCTTCAGCAGTTAAAGGTGTAATTGCTGTAGAGAAGCCAATTCCTAAAGACATAGCAATAAACATAAAACTATTCCCCAAAGAAACTGCCGCTAACTCAGCCGTCCCTAACTGTCCAACCATGATGTTATCTACAAAACTTACAAAAGTATGACCTAGCATCCCTAACATTACAGGAGCTGCTAGTTTCCAATTGTATTTAAATTCTTTTGTGTAGTTTGAGAGTGTCATGATTAACTAAAAACCAATTGCGAAGATATTGAGAATAATTGAGGTAATAATTAACAAAAATCAAACATATTTTATAGATTTATACTATTAATTTTAACCCTAATAAAATATATAAATAATGGCTTCAATAACTCTAGGAGGAACTCCAACAAATACTATAGGCGAACTGCCAGCAATCGGATCAAAAGCACCTGATTTTAAGATGTCTGTATCAGATTTATCTTCAAAATCTTTAGCGGATTTTTCAGGATCTAATTTAATCTTAAATATTTTTCCGAGCGTTGACACAGGTGTATGTGCAACATCTGTGAGAACTTTCAATAAATCCGCAGCTAGCTTAGATAATACTAAGGTATTGTGTATTTCAAGAGATCTTCCGTTTGCTCAAGCGCGTTTTTGTGGTGCAGAGGGTATTGAAAATGTTGTGATGTTGTCTGATTTTATAGACGGTAGTTTTGGAAAAGATTATGGTGTTGAAATTATTGATGGTGCTTTTAACAGTTTACACTCTAGAGCTATTGTTGTTATCAACTCAAACGGGGAAGTTGTATATACAGAACAAGTTCCTGAAGTTGGACAAGAACCTAATTATGATAAAGCTTTAGCAGCAATTTAACCGATAGTTATTGAAAAACTCGAAAGACAATTTCTTAATAGAAAGATTGAAGAGCATTAAATTCTCTTTAAAGGGAATTTGGTTACTTATAACAACTGAGAGCAGTATAAAAATACAAGTTGTCATTGCTTTACTAGCAATAATTGCAGGATTTTACTTTAAGATTTCTGCTGTTGAATGGTTGATTCAGATTATGGTTATTGGATTGGTCTTAGTTGCAGAATCTTTAAATACTGGTATCGAAAAATTATCAGATTTTGTTCATCCAGACTATCATAAAAAGATAGGTTTTATTAAAGATGTATCAGCAGGAGCAGCTGGCATTGCAGCCATCATTTCTTTAATCATTGCAGGAATTATATACTTCCCAAAAATTGCCTCACTATTCTAAGTAAATACTTATATTTACCCATTAATCATTCTACCATTCTTTATGGCAAAAAAGACCAAAAAAACGAGCAAGAACAGTTCAAAAATAAAAAAACCTAATCCAATTATCACTTTTTTTAAAAGTAGACAAACACAAACAGTTATTGGTTCTTTTTTAATCTTGTTCTCTTTATTTCTTTTGGTTGCTTTTGTTTCTTTTTTCTTTAGTTGGAAAGAAGATCAGAGTGTTGTTTCAGAATTTACTAACAAAGCTATTCATACCAATAACCTTTTAGGTAAAGTAGGTGCTTCTTTAAGTCATTTCTTTATATACAAAGGTTTTGGACTAGGAGCTTTTGCAATCCCATACTTGCTTACTATTTCAGGTCTTTTTTGGTTGTTTAGAACTCGACTTTCAAAAGTTATTATCTCTTGGAATTGGGGTTTGTTAGGTATGCTATGGATTTCTGTAACCTTCGGTTTCTTTAGCAAAACATCAACAAATCTATCAGGAACCATAGGGTTTGAGGTTAATGATTACTTACAAGCTTTCTTAGGAAAAACTGGTTTAGGACTCATCCTTTTGTTTCTGTTCTTGGCTTATTTAACCATTAGATTTAGAGTAACTCCAGAGGCAATTATCAAAAAATTCCGTTCGCAAAAAGCTTCTGAAGCTACTACTGACGAAATTTTAGAAACAAAATCAGAAGAAGATCAAATTTCTGAAGAAATAGTTTTAGAGGAAAAAATAGAAGAAGAAATCAATGACAAATCTGAGTTTGAATTATCTGTAGAAAATTTACAACCTACAATTCAGAATCATTCGGAAGTATCAACAACAAAAGAGGAAGAAGATATAGTTCATGAAGGGCATGATATAGATTTAGAACCTGTATTAAAATCAGAAACCCAAGAAAAACCTAAAGAAGAAACTAAAACAAATGTAGAAGAAGTTCAAATAGATGTAGAAGAAGTAGCTGAAGAACAACATGTAAAAGAAAACCTCTCTGAAAAATTGGTCAAAGATTTTGGCGAATTTGACCCTACCTTAGAACTTGGAAACTATAAGTTTCCTACATTAAACTTACTAAAAGAATATAATGAGAGTATCTCTATAGATCCAGATGAACTGGAACTAAACAAAAACAGAATTGTAAATACTCTCAAGAATTATAAAATTGGAATTGCTCAAATAAAGGCGACTGTTGGACCTACAATTACTTTGTATGAGATTGTCCCAGAAGCCGGAATTCGTATTTCAAAAATTAAAAATCTAGAAGATGATATTGCACTTTCTTTATCTGCATTAGGAATTCGTATCATTGCTCCTATTCCTGGAAAAGGAACCATTGGTATTGAAGTTCCAAATAAAAAATCTACCATCGTTTCTATGCATTCTGTAATTTCTTCGAAGAAATTCCAAGAATCTACGATGGAATTACCTATTGCTCTTGGAAAAACAATTTCCAATGAAACATTTACTGTAGACTTGGCAAAAATGCCACACTTACTAATGGCAGGTGCTACAGGTCAAGGAAAATCTGTAGGTTTAAACGCTGTGCTAACATCGCTCTTATATCGTAAACATCCTGCAGAAGTAAAATTCGTTTTGGTGGATCCTAAAAAAGTAGAATTGACCTTATTTAATAAAATAGAGCGTCATTATTTAGCTAAATTACCGGATACAGAAGATGCAATTATTACTGATACAACTAAAGTAATTAATACATTAAATTCTCTTTGTATTGAAATGGACAATAGGTACGATTTGCTTAAAACAGCAATGGTTCGTAACATTAAAGAGTATAACGTAAAATTTAAAGCTAGAAAATTAAATCCTGAAAATGGACATCGTTTCTTACCTTATATCGTTTTGGTAATTGATGAATTTGCTGATCTTATCATGACTGCCGGCAAAGAAGTAGAAACTCCTATTGCACGTTTGGCTCAATTAGCAAGAGCAATTGGAATTCATTTGATAGTTGCCACTCAAAGACCTTCTGTAAATGTAATTACTGGTATTATCAAAGCCAATTTCCCATCAAGGGTAGCGTTTAGAGTAACTTCAAAAATAGATTCGAGAACTATTTTAGATGCTCCTGGTGCAGATCAATTGATAGGTCGTGGAGATTTATTGTATTCCGGAGGAAATGAAATTACTCGTATTCAGTGTGCCTTTGTAGATACTCCTGAAGTTGAAAAAATCACCGATTTTATTGGATCGCAAAGAGCGTATTCTGAAGCATATCAATTGCCAGAGTATGTTGGTGAAGAAGGTGGCACAAATCTTGATATCGACATCGCAGATAGAGATAAATTATTTAAAGAAGCAGCTGAAGTTATTGTTACCGCACAACAAGGTTCTGCCTCTTTATTACAAAGAAAATTAAAACTCGGTTATAATAGAGCTGGTCGCTTAATAGATCAACTAGAGGCAGCTGGAATTGTTGGACCGTTTGAAGGCAGTAAAGCTAGACAAGTATTAGTGCCAGATTTAATTGCTTTAGAACAGTTATTAGAAAATGAAAGAAATGGATAGAATGAAAAGAGTTTTTACGTTATTATTAGCAATTTGTTACAGTAGTATTGTTTTTTCTCAGGATGGAGATCAAGCAAAAAAATTGCTAGATGAAGTTTCCAACAAAATGGGTGCTTACACAAATATGCAAATCGACTTTAGCACATCACTTATTAACAAGGATGCTGGAATTAATGAAAATGATGAACCTCCAATTAATGGTAAAATCACTTTACAAGGAGAAAAATACAATTTAGACTACCTTGGTAATACCTTTATTTTTGATGGAAAGATACTATATGTAATTAATCATGATGATAAAGAAGTTACAGTTAATGAAGATGATTTAACTGAAGATGATGGTTTTATTTACCCTTCAAAATTATTAACCTTCTACAAAGAAGGTTACAATTACAGCATAGGTAAATTAGAAAATATGAGTGGTAGAAAAATTCAGTTTGTAGAACTTACCCCAATCGATAGCAATTCTGAGATTGTTAAAGTTCAATTAGGAATTGATGCTAAAACAAAACACATCTATCAGTTAATTCAAACTGGAGAAAATGGTGCGGAAACTACCTTAACTATTAATCGATTAAAGAGCAATCAAAAAATATCTGAACTAACTTTTCAATTTGATAAAGACAAGTACGAAAAATTAGACTACTTGATAGACTAAAGAATGAAAGTAATAGATAGGTACATACTTAAATCTTTTTTAATACCATTCTTAGCAACATTCTTTATTGTCTTGTTTGTATTGGTAATGCAATTTCTATGGCTTGCATTTGAAAGTATTGCAGGAAAAGGAATTAGCATATTCTTTATTTTAAAGTTTTTATACTATACCTCATTGGTGGTATCAGCTCAAGCCTTACCCATAGCAGTACTACTATCCTCTATTATGGCTTTAGGAAACTTATCAGAAAACTATGAGTTTGCTGCGGCCAAATCTGCCGGTATTTCATTGGTGCGATTTTTAAGGCCTCTAATTGCTTTTACTTTTATCATTAGTATTTTTAATTTTTTCTTACTCAATAATGTGTTGCCTTACGCTACTTTAAAACAAAAGAACTTAACAATTAATATTCGTAAGAAAAAGCCAGCATTAGCTCTTGTTCCTGGGAGTTTTAATACTGAAATTCCTCATTATCAAATAAAGTTTGATGAAAAATATGGTAAGGAAAAAAACTTTCTGAAAAAAGTGCTTATTTATGATTTATCATCTGGTAAAGGAAACAAAAAAGTAATTACTGCCGAAACTGGAAAAATCATCACTGAAGAAGGAAGCAAATATATGACACTTGTTTTGTATGATGGATATTATTACGAAGAGCATACCAAAAAGGTAACACGGGCAAATGAAATTAATAAAATGCCTGCCTCAAGTGCTAATTTTAAAGAGTATTCATTCAATATAGATATTTCCTCTTTTTCTGATGACGACTTAGAACAAGAGAAATTCAAAAACAGTTTTAATATGTTAAGTCTTGGTCAATTAAATGATACAATTCCAATCATGAAGGTTGACTATGATGAGTATGTAGATTCGAGATCAAGAACAATTTATAGAAAAGTAAATGCCAACAAACTATACAACTCACAAGATTCTATTGTAAAGTATAAATTAGAAAAAGAGACCTTAGATAACTTTAACAATATTGGAAAACTAAGTATTCTTAGCGGAGCAATTAGCTCTGCAAAAGCATCTATAAATAATGCAGAAAGCTATAACAAAGCCATGAAAGTAAAACGAAAACGGCTTAATCTATATGATGTTGAGTTTCATAACAGAATTGCCTTTTCGCTTTCATGTTTGATCTTATTTTTTATTGGAGCTCCTTTAGGTTCTATTATAAGAAAAGGAGGTTTTGGGCTACCGATGATTTTAGCCATAAGCATTTATGTAATTTACTTTTTCGCAAATACCTTTGGTAGAAACCTTGCTGAAGAAAGCTCTATAACTGCAATACAAGGAGCTTGGGTTTCTAGTGTTATTATGATTCCTTTTGCTTTTTTCTTAACAAGAAGAGCCTCAAAAGGTATGGGGTTATTTAATATTGATGTATTTTTGCAACCAATTACTAAAATCTTTAAAAAGAAAGATTCTAACGATATAGATACTCAAGAATGATATCAACAAATACAGAACAAGCATTGATTCAACTAAACACTATTCAAGAAGCCATTCAAGACATCAAGGATGGAAAAGTAATTATTGTTGTAGATGATGAGAATAGAGAAAATGAAGGTGATTTTGTTGCTGCTGCCGAAATGGTAACTCCAGATATGATCAACTTTATGGCTACTCATGGTCGCGGACTTATTTGTACTCCCTTAACAGAGAATCGTTGTAAAGAGCTAGAATTAGGAATGATGGTAAATAACAATACCGATCCTATGGAAACTGCCTTTACTATTTCTGTTGATTTACGTGGAAAAGGAGTTACAACAGGTATCTCTGCTTCTGACAGAGCGAAAACTGTACAAGCTCTTTTAGATGATGCTACCAAACCTTTTGATTTAGCTAGACCTGGACATATTTTTCCTTTAAAAGCGAAAGAAGGCGGTGTTTTGAGAAGAACTGGTCATACAGAAGCAGCTATTGACTTTGCAAGACTTGCAGGTTTAAAACCTGGAGGTGTAATTGTTGAGATCATGAATGAAGATGGTACCATGGCTCGTTTACCACAGTTGATGGAAGTTGCCAAAAAATTTGATATCAAAATCGTTTCTATTGAAGATTTGGTTGCCTACAGAATGGAACACGATTCGTTGATTGAGAAAAAAGAAGATTTTACAATTCAAACTAGATTTGGAGAATTTCGATTAAGAGCTTATCAACAAACCACAAACAACCAAGTACATTTAGCACTTACTAAAGGTGATTGGAATGCAGATGAACCTGTATTAACGAGAGTAAACTCAACGTTGGTAAACAATGATATTTTAGGAACATTAACCAACAATGCAGATAAGAAGTTAGATAAAATGTTTAAAGCCATTAACGAAGAAGAAAAAGGCGCTATTTTATTTATCAATCAACAAAATCAATCTCAAAACTTACTAAATAGATTAGGAATCTTAAAAGAAAGTCAGTCTAATGGAGAACTAAAAGCTCCTAGGATTGCAATGGACAACAAAGATTTTGGGATTGGAGCTCAAATGCTGCATGATATCAACATTAGCAAAATTCGTTTGATGACTAATACACAACAAACCAGACGTGTTGGAATGATTGGTTATGGATTAGAAATTGTTGACTACGTTACTTACTAGTTAAATAATTAAGTAAACTACTTTTTGGTGCTATTTCTTCAGGGTTTTTTCCTTGACGGAACAATCTTGCTGTTAATTCACCTTTTAATTGAATCTCCTCTCCTATTACTTCCAACCAACTTCCTTCTCGCAAACCAAGAACTGGCGTTGAATTAAATACATGAAACTCTTTAATTCTTGTTTCTCTAGTTTCGCCCATGTGCGTTGAGTTTGTATCTGGATCTAAATAATGTGCATTAATGTTAAACGGAATCATAGCAAGAGTATCAAAGCTAGGCGGATACACGATAGGCATATCATTGGTGTTCATCATAGTAACTCCACAAATATTGCTTCCAGCACTGGTTCCTAAATACGGAGTTCCATTGTTCAACACATTCTGTAAAGCATCCACAAGTTCGTTTTTGTACAATTGATTGACTAGCTCAAAGGTATTTCCTCCTCCAGTAAAAATCCCTTTAGCTTCTTTTACTGCATCTATTGGGTTTTTAAACTCATGAATTCCTTTCACTGTAATATCAATCTTAGAAAAGGCTTTTTTGGCAATCTCGGTATAGTTATCATATGAAATTCCACTAGGTCTGGCATAAGGAATGAATAATAATTCACCAACTCCTTTAAAAAAT